>JABEUV010000150.1 GCA_013044195.1 Elusimicrobiota bacterium
GCTGGGTGCCGGGACTGCGGCTCTTGGCGGAAATAGCGTTCCCGTTGCGAGCGGCAACGGAGCCACGACGGCCCTGAACGGGGCGCCGGCGCCGGCGCCGAGTCCGGCGTTGACTGCGGAGGGCGAGGGACGCTCCGCGGCGGAGCTGGCACAGCAGGCGCAGTTGAACGCCCAGACGGAGTCGACGGTGCACCTGCGCGCCCGGCAGTTGATGGCGGGACTGCGCGGCGACGCGGGGGATATGCCGCCCGGCGCGGCGGTGGAGGCGTCGCCTCTGCCGCTGGCGTTTATGGCCACGCCCGCGCCGCGCGAAGGAGTCTCGCCGGCGTCCTTGCTGGCGTCGGGACTTTCCGGGCGCGATCCCGGTTTCGCGCAGGGCGACACGCTCCTGCACCGGGCCGCGGTGAAGATGGGCTTGAGCGATTTCGCCGGCGCCGACGACCTTCTGACGCGGCGTCTGGCCGCGGAGCCCAACGACGAGACCGCCCTGCGCTTTCGCGCGCTGGCGCGGCGCTGGCTGAAGCGTTTCGAGCCTTCCTCCAACGACGCGCGCTCCGCCCTGGCGCTGAAGCCGGGGGATTCGGGCGCGCGCGCGGTGCTCATCGAGGATCTGCTGGACCTGGGCCGCTCGCGCGAAGCGCTGGACGCGGCCGATCAGGCGCTGGCGCTCAACCCGCGCGACGCGCGCGTGCTGGCCGCGCGCGCGGACGTGTGGGCCAGCTTGGGTGAAAACGCGCGCCGGTTGGCGGATCTGAAGGCGGCGGCGGACGCGGACGCGCAGTTCGACGCGTTATACCGGCAGGCGCTGTCCGGCGGCGCGGCGCCGCGCCGCGGTCCCGGCTCCTTCCTGGTCTGGCTGGGCGCCGTCGGCACGGCTTTGCTCTTCTTCTCCGTCGCGCTGTTTCGGCGCCGCGGCGACACGTCTCTGCGCACGGCGATGCGCGCCGAGGACCGCGCCGTCTTGGCGCGCGCCGCCGCACCGGCGCTGGCGCCGCAGGGCTTTCGCATCGAACGCACGCTCGGCGAGGGCGGCATGGGCGTGGTCTATGAGGCCGTCGATCTGGCGCTCCAGCGCCCCGTCGCGCTCAAGAAACTGCGCGCCGAGATCGCCGACGTGCCGCGCGAGCGGGCGCGGTTTCTAAAGGAAGCGCGCACCGTCGCCGCGCTCCGGCACCCGAACATCGTGGCGATCCATGCCATCCACGAGGACGCCGAAGGGATTTTCCTGGTCTTCGAGAAAGTCGACGGGCAGACCTTGCACGAACGGCTGTCCTCCGGGCTGACGCCCGCCGAGACCGTGGATTATTTGCGCCAGGTCGCCAAGGCGCTGGACTACGCGCATTCGCGCGGCGTCGTTCATCAGGATTTGAAGCCCGCCAACGTGATGGTGTCCGACGGCCAGGCGAAGGTCATGGACTTCGGCATCGCGCGGCGCGTGGCCGAGACGCTGTCGACCATGTCGAAAGTCGAGATCTCCGGCACGCCCGTCTACATGGCCCCGGAGCAGGAATTCGGCCAGAACGTGGGCCCCGCCGCCGACATTTTCGCGTTGGGCGTCTGCGCCTACGAACTGCTGACCGGGCGGCGGCCGTTTCCGGAAGGCGGGCTGATGATGAAGACCCGCGGACTCTTTCGCCCGGCTTCGGAGTCGGGCACTCCCGCGGCGGCCGACGCGGTGCTCTCGCGCGCCCTGGCACCGGAGCCCGCCGCGCGCTGGCCCTCGGCGTCCGCGTTCGTGGAGGCGCTGGCGCGCTCCCTGGTCGTCGCCGCGGCGGCGTAGGCGTCGCCGCGGCGCTTGAATTGCGTGGCACAAACTCAAGGAGACCTGTGCGGTGCCTGTTGACGTGCCCTACTATCCGAGCTAAACTTCGCGGGTGATTCGCTTCCCCTTTGCAGGCGTTCTTCTTCTCACCGCGACCGATGCGTTTGCACGCGCGGGCGGCGGCGGCGGCTTCCACGGCGGCGGGAGCTTCGGCGGCGGCTCCCACGGCTCCGGCGGCGGCGGAGGCGTGGGGTTTTTGGTCTACCTCTATTTTCGGCTTCTGTTCGAGCATCCGCTCGTCATGATTCCGTTGACGTTGTTTCTGATCTGGCTTTTTTTCAAGAGCCGCGGCAGCGGCGTTCAGCAGGACGGCGCGATCGAGGAGTTGCCGTCCAACGTCGCGACCGCCTATTCGGAGCAGGTGGGCGTGGGGCGCCGTGAGGCCTTGGCCGAGATTCTCGCGCGAGATCCCGCTTTCGACGAGGCCGCGTTTCTCAAGCGTGCGGCGGGCGCGTTTCTGGCCGTTCAGGACGCCTGGAGCAACCAGGACATGTCGAAGGCGCGCGCGTTCGTGTCCGACGGCGTGTTCGAGCGCTTCTCAAGACAGATCGCGGAGCAGAAGGCGCGCGGCCTGCGCAATCTGATGACGGACGTGAACGTCCTTTCGAATGAAGCCGTCGGCTATCTGGCGGGGCCGCACTTCGATTCCATCTATGTCCGCGTGCGCGCCTCGGCCCATGACCGGATGGTCTCCCTGACAGACGAGAGCGTCCTCTCTTTCGACGACGGCGAGTTTGAAGAAGTCTGGACCTTCCTGCGTCGTCCCGGGGCCAAGACGCTGGCGCGGCCGGGACTTCTGGAGGGCTTGTGCCCGAGCTGCGGCGCGCCGCTTGAGATCGCCGACGCGGCGCAGTGCTCGGCGTGCAAGGCCTGGGTCAACTCTGGAGAGCACGACTGGGTGCTGGTCATGATCACGCAGTCGAGCGAGTGGGCGTTTCCGAACGCCCAGCGCGAGATCGGCGGCTGGGAAGCCATGCGCGAGGCCGACGCGGGGCTGAGCCTGGAGTCCTTGGAGGACCGCGCGTCGGTCGCGTTCTGGCGCTGGCTGGACGCGCGCCGTCGGCAGGATGCGGCGCCTTTGCGCGGCATGAGCGACGAAGATTTTCTGAAGGCGCTCGTTTTCGACGGGAGCTTCGAGAGCGACGCGGCCGTGGGGGCGGTCGCGGTCGTCGCCTTCGAGTCCGGCGGCGCTTTCGAGCGCGCGCACGTACAGGTGCGCTGGGAGGCCGAGGCCTGGGAGGGCGTCGGCGCCCAACGGCATTCTCTCGGCCGTCGGCGCAAGACGCACTTCCTTATTTTCAAGCGCAAAGCGGGGGTGCAGAGCGATCCGAAGTCGGGCCTGCGCACCGCGCGCTGTCCGGCCTGCGGTGCTGCACCCTCCGAGGCGGACGCCGCGTCCTGCGCCTACTGCGGCCGCGCGTTCAACGACGGCTCTCTCAATTGGGTGCTCGACCAGATCGTCGCGTTCGGCCTGTGGCGGCGACCGTCCGACGGACCCGACGCTCCGATGGCGGTCTACGGCCTGGACTGGGGCGACAACCTGCCGCCGGCGGAGGCGGTGGCGGTGCTGGCGCTGGGCTTGGCGGCCGACGGGGTGGTCGACGACGCCGAAAAGGCCTACCTGACGGCGTATGCACAGAAGCGCGGCGTCGACGCCGCCCAAACCGAGCGGATGCTTCAGGCCGCGTTGAACCGCACGCTGGACCTGCCGCCGCCGTCGGACGCGGCGCAGGCGGAGTCCATCCTGCGCGGCCTCATCCGCATGGAGCTCAGCGACGGCGCCATCGACGACGCCGAACAGGCCCTGCTCTCGGCCTACGCCGCGCGCGTGGGCCTGGCCTCGGCCGACGTGGCCGAGATGGTCCGTGAGGAGCGCCTGGCGCTGCGTGAACGCTGCGCGGCGCGGCCCGCCGCGCCGGACGCCCCGTCGGCGGATTAGCGCGCGCTCTTTTTCTTTTTCGTCGGCCCGCGACGCGACTGCTGGGAGGACGGAGGCGGCACGTCGGCGACGGCCTTCAGGTCGGCGTTGAGCGCGGCCAAGTCGAAGCCGTTGTTGGGCGTCTTGCCGGCGGCGAGGAAATCTTGACTGATGATGGCGTAGGCCTCGTCGCAGTAAGTCTTGAGGAAGTCCCACGTCATCCACTTAAGTTCGCCCCAGGTCACGATGAGCAGGCCTTTCGGGCCGAAGCCGGCGACCTCGACGGCGTGGCCGCCCCAAGAGCCCGGCGCGCCGTCGCCGACCGCGCCGCCCGCGGGCACGTCCCAGACCGCCTGTTTCTGCGAGGATTTGGGCATGGCCAGGCCGATGTAGGCGCTGCCGAAGGTCCACACCGCGGCGCGGAGATGATCGAAATTCGTCGGGTCGATGTAGGCGAACGCGCCGATCTTGTGGCCGGCGATTCCCAGCTTGCGCCAGTATTTGAGCACGGTCAGCATCTCGGCGCCGTTGTCGGTCGAGGGCCGGCCGGGGCGATAGCCGGAGACGGCCTCGTAGGCGGACAGAATGGAGGCGTCGGGCGGCGTCACCTGCTTGCCGGCGTTGGCCGTCCACTGCTGGATCTGGTGGCCGCAGGCCGCGACCGTGCAGTCGCCCAAGGTGTCGTTGAGCATCATGCCCCAGTTTTTAACTTTGGCGGAGAAGTCCACTTGGGCGGGCGGAGCCTGAAGGTTTGACGCCGCGTATTTGGAAAGAAGCAGGTTCCGCGGGTCGCGTACCGGAGCCTTTTTGCCGAGCCGGCGAGACGGTTCGGACACATGGGTCAAGGCCGCGTCGGCGGAGCGGCCGCCGTCGAACTGTGCGCCTTGATCGACGATCCGTCCCAGCTGCTCGCGCGCCGAGTCGTGCGGAGCCTGCGCGGGCGGGCCGTGGCGCTTGCGCCCGGCCGCTGGGGCGGCGACGGAACCGGGGGAGGCGGGCTTGACGTCCTCGGCGGGGGCGGCCGCGGCGGCGGCCGGGGCCAGAGCGGGTGCGGCGGAGGGTGCCGCGGTTATGGCCGCGGCGGAAACGGGAGCGGCGCTGAGCGCGGGCGCCGTCAGCGCCGAGGCCAGGGGCGCGGGCGCCAGGATCGGTGAGGCGGCGAAAACGGGTCGAACGGCGGCCGCGGCTTCATCCATCGCCGCGCGGGGAACGACGTCAAGTTGCGCCCGTGCCGGGCATGCGTCGAACGCTGCATAAAGGAAAACCGCGGGCAGAAACGCCGTCGCGGCAAGAGTCTTCAGCGTCCGGCGATAGCGAGTGCGTTCGTTCATGCCCTCAGTGTACTACGAGGCGCGTGATGGGATCACGGGGCTTTGGGCCGCGCGTGCGCGGCGAAACGGCCTACGCGGAATTAGGACTTTGGACGGGGAGATCGACGGGACGGTGATGATGGCGTAAAGCCGCTGCGGGCGCCGAAATTCGCCGCCCTCGATGATTTCACCTACGCCGCCTCTCGCCGCGCGTCCGACGCGACGTCGCTGGTCCGCGGCGCGCGGGTTTCCATGCGTCCCCGCCTTCGATCGTCGCCCGCGCGTAATTGCTAAAATGACCCAATGAAGCCCAAGAAGATTTCCGTCGCCGCCAAGCCGCGCCGCGCCGTGCCCGCGGTCAAGACCTCGCTTAGGATGCCCACCAAGCCCAAGCTCGTGGCCGTCGTCGACTACCCGCAAGACGGCGAGGCGGTTCGGCCCGGTCACTACGCGGTCCGTGTCACCGCGACGGGAGCCGGGCAAGTTCAAATCCGCGTCGACGACGCGGCGTGGTCCGACTGCCGGGAGTCGATCGGTCATTTCTGGCTGGACTGGTCGCCGGTCGAAGGCGAGCGTCGTCTCCAGGCGCGCGCGCGTGTCGGCAAGGGGCGCTGGTCGCTGTCGGCCGAGAGGGCCGTCCGCGTCGCCGCGGGACCGTCCGAAGGGCCTAAAAAATAATTAGGACTTTCGGGTCATTGCGCGGATGAAACGCGCGAGTTTGGGATTATAATTAACGCATGACCCCGAAACCCCTCCTCCCCGCGTCCGCCGTCGCCCTTCTGCTCGCCGCGCCGACGTCCGTTTTCGCGTGGTCGGCCAACGGCCACCGCACCGTCGGACAGATCGCTCAGGACCTTCTGCAGAGGCAGGCGCAGGCCGGCGACGCGCAAAGCCAGGCCGCGCTGAACGCGATCACCAATATCCTCGGCCAGGGCTTCAGCCTGGCCGCCATCGCGCCGTGCGCCGACCAGATCCGCCGCTTCGACGAGGAAACCGGCCAGGTGCGCGCGGCGGGCGGCCAGGTCTCCTGCGGAGGGCTTCAACTGACCGTCAATCCTCAGTCCGAGCCCTGGCACTTCGTCAACGTGGACATCACCCAGCCCGACACCGCGGACGCGATCGCCGCACAGTGCGGCGGGGACGCCTGCGTCGTCAATCAGATCAAGGACGACGTGCAGGCCCTGCAGAATCCGAACGCCGCGACATCCGACCTGCAGACGGCGCTGATGTATCTGGTCCATTTCGTCGGCGACGAGCACCAGCCCCTGCACTGCGCCACCGAATTCGTCAACGGCGCGCAGGACTACGGCGGCAATGAGAAACAGGTGCGCTTCCAGGGCCAGGCGCTGAACATGCACGCGCTGTGGGATCACCTGATTCAATTCTCGGACGACTCTAACGACCCGAACGCGCTCAGCCAGCAGTTAGAATCAAGCCTCCCCGCCGACACCAGCGCCTGGACGCAGGGCGACTTCGTCGTCGGTGCGGCCATCGAAAGCCTGGGCATCGCCCAGCAGACCGTCTATCCGGCGTATTACGACGCGGCCACCGGCGGCGGCGGCTCCAGCTCCGGGGCCGGCTTCAACGCGCAGGCGGCGGGCGCGGACCCGCTGGGTCAGGCGCGCGGCCCGGCGGTCGACCTGCCCTCGGACTACCAAAGTCAGATGCAGCCGATCGTGATGCAACGCCTGCAGATGGCGGGCGTG
This sequence comes from Elusimicrobiota bacterium, assembly GCA_013044195.1. GTDB lineage: Bacteria > Elusimicrobiota > Elusimicrobia > UBA1565 > UBA9628 > GWA2-66-18. The sequence continues at coordinate 6,757 of JABEUV010000150.1, forward strand.
CGGCTGGCCGCTCTGCTCAGGCAGGCGCTCGGCGGCGCTCAGGCACCGGCCGCTCCGTCGGCCGCGGCGCGGGTGTCCGGCGAGCGGCTCCAGCGCGCGGCGGTCGCGCCGCGCTGGTAGCGGCTGAGGACGCGGCCGACGGGTCACTTCGAGCCGGCCGCGGGTCTCGCTTCGTTTTTCGATAGAATCCCGTCATGTCCGCCGCGTGCGTCGTGCTTCTGCGCTCCGGAATGGCGTTGCTGGTCCGGCGCGGGGACGCGGATGTTTGGGAACTGCCGTGCGGAGCGATCCGTGCGGGCGAGACGGCATCGTCCGCGGCGGTCCGGATTCTGCGCGAGGACTTCGGCTTTGAGGCCGGACCCGCGACGGAACTGACGCGCGCCGGGGAACTGATCGGCGTGCTGGTGTCCGGCGGCGCGGGAGAACTCAAGCCCGTGCGCCACGCGGCGATGTCCTGGGTGGAATCCCGGCGGATTTTGGAGCGCCCGCTGACGGCCGAATGCGCTCCCATCGCGCGGGTCTTGGCCGAGCATCGACGGCGCGAGCGCTACAAGGGCACGCATCCGCGTTCTTTCGGCGAGAAATACAAGGAACTGGCCGGCGATCCTCTGGCCGCCGCGAAAGCCGCGGCGCGCGGCTCCACGCCGGCGGGCGCGCACCTGTCCGTCATGAAGGCCGAGATTCTGGAGGCGCTTTCGCCGCTGTCCGGCGCGACGGTGCTGGACTGCACCTTGGGTTGGGGCGGCCACGCCGAGGCTTTGGCGCGCTCGGCGGGCCCGGAGGGCCGCGTGATCTGCCTGGACCGCGACGGCGAGGAATTGGAGCGCACGCGTCGCCGCCTGGACGCGGCGGGTGTGGCGGTCGTCGCGCGCCAAAGCGACTACGCCGACGCGCCGTCCGTGCTGGAAAGCCTGGGCGTCGACGGCGTGAACGCCCTATTGGCGGACTTGGGCGTCTCCTCCATGCAGCTCGACCGTCCCGAACGCGGGATGTCGTTCAAGGCCGACGGACCGCTGGACATGCGCATGGACCGTTCGCGCGGCATCACCGCGGCGCAGTGGCTGGAACGGGTCTCGCGGGTCGAACTGGCCGAGGCGTTTTCGCGCTACGGCGACGAGCCCGACGCCGAAAAAGTCGCCGCGGCGCTGAGCGCTCTGGCCGCCGCGGGCCGCTCTCCGCGCACGACGGCCGAGCTGGCCGCGGCCGTCGCCGCCGCCAAGGGTCTGCCGCCGCGGGCCCTGCGCAAGAAGGACGCCTCTTCGCGCCACCCCGCCGCACGCGTATTCCAGGCCGTGCGCATCGCCGTCAACGCGGAACGCGACTCTTTGGCGCGGTTTCTGGCCGTTCTGCCGCGCCTGCTGCGCCCCGGCGGCCGCGCCGCCTTGCTGACCTTTCATTCCGGCGAGGAACGCCTGGTCGACGCCGCGCTGAGCGCTCAGACCGATGCGGGGTTCTGGCGCAATCCGCGCGCCGCGCCGCGCAAGCCTTCGCCCGAGGAGGTTCGCCTGAACCCGCGGGCGCGTTCGGCACGCCTTTGGACCGAGGTCCGCGCGTAGGCGCGGTCAGTGGCCCTGCTGGTTCTGGAGGTACTTCTGTACGTCGGGGTTGTTCGCCGCTCCCGGCGGCAGATTCTGCAGTATCTGCTGGACGTCCTGGCCATTGCCGTTGCCGGCGGGGGCGGTCCCGGCGGCGGCGGCGCCCGAGGAGCCGAAATTGTTCGAGAAACCGCGGGTGGGCTGGAGTTTAGGCATCACGAACGCCTTTTTGGCCGCGGCGGATTTTTGCGGCGTCGCGACGCTCTTTGCGGTCGCCGGTGCGGCGGTCGCCGCCGCCTTCGCCGCGGGGGCCGCGGCGGCCGCAGAGGCGGGACGGGTTTGGAAGTCGGGATCGGCCTTGATGAAATCGAGCGAAGAGGGCGGCTTGGCGCCGGCCGTACCGCCGGCGGGGGGTGCATTGGGCACGGCGAGCACGGTCCGGGAGGGGACGACGGGACCGCCGTCCTCGCGGCGTTCGAAGACGTCGGAGCGGCCGCTGAGTCCGTGCGCGGGCTTGGAGTCCGCCCAATAGAGGTAAGCGGCCCCGAGCAACGGCAATACCAACGAAGCGGCCCCGCCGATGATCAACAGGCGAGTCTTCTTTTGCCGTTCCAGCGCGGCGGACTGGGAAGGATCGTCCAGCATCATTAAGGAGTGTATCAGGGCGTGCTCGGGTTGTCCAGGGTCGGAGTCCGACTGTAGGACCGACCCGACCGTCCGACTTGAATTTGTAACAGCCGTCCCTTACACTCTGACTGAAGCCGCGGGCTAACGCCCGGGCGCAATTGGAGACACGCGACATGGCCCCCGACGACGCCTCGACTTCCGCGCCGAACACGCCCTCTTTCGGAGATCCTCCCGCGCCGCCGTCCGGCTACTCGGACCTGCCGCGCGACCCGCGCGCGGAGGCCGAGGCGAAGGCGGCCGCCGAGAAAGACGAATACCGCAAGAAGCTGGCCGAGCTGGAGCGCCGCCTGCAGGCGGAGCACGAGCAGGTGCTCGTCGCCAAGCTGAGATCCGAAGAGGAAAAATCCACGGCGGCGAAGGTCGAGATTTCGCTTAAAGAATTGCAAGACAAACTGCGTCGCGACCGCCGCGACCAGGAGCAGGAGGAGTCCAAGCTCAAGCTGGAGAAAAAGGCGAGCGAGCTGGAATCCCGGCTGGCGCAGGAACGCGAGACGTGGGTGGCGACGCTCAAGAACCAGCTCGCCGCGCGCGAGGCGCAGGAAAAAGAGGTCGAGACGCATTTCTCGGTACGCCTGCAGGAGATGGAGCGGCGCTGGCTGGAAGAGAAAGCGCAGTGGCAGAAGATCGCGCTGGGCAAGGACGAGGAAATTCGCGCCTTGCGCCAGTTGGCCGAGAAGCTTCGCGGCGCCGACGCCGAACTCGCTAAAACCGCCGCGGAAAAAAAGGTTTTAGAAGAGCGCGCGAAGCAGGAGAAGGAAGCCCTCGAGACGCGTGTGCAGGAATTGCTGGGCGAGCGCACCGAGGCCCAGGCGCGACTACAGAACGCCCACGAACGCGAGAAGGAAGCCATCCAGCTTCGCGCCGACCTCACGCTGTCGCGCCAGCAGGGGGCCTTGGTCCAGGAGCGCCTGGAACGCGACCTGACCGGCCTGCGCCAGAGCGCGCGCGAGCGCGAGGAGCGGTTGACGGCGGACCTGGAGCGCCTCCAGCGCGACATGGCGACGGTCCAGCAGCGCGCCGACGCCGAGCGTCAGGCGGAACTGCGCCGCGTCGAGATCGAGCGCCAGTCCGAACTCAAGCGCGTCACGGGCGACCACGAGGCCGCGTTCGCGCGACAGAAGGAGGCCGCCGAACACGCGCAGGCCGAGGTCCAGCGCCTGCGCGCCATCGCGGGGGCCTTCGAGCGTCAGTCGGCGACGGCGGCGGCCCAACTGGGGGAATTGCGCCGCATCTCCGCCGAGCGCGACGAGGAGCTGGCCAAGCGCAAGTCCGAGACCGAGCGCGCGCAGACCGAACTGCAGCGTCTGCGCGCGATCGCCTCCGCGCTGGAGCGTCAGGCGGCGTCGTCGCGCGCCCAGCTCGACGAACTCAAGCGCGCGTCGGCCGATTGGGAGAAGATGCAGGAGCGCTACAAGGCGGAGTTCGTCGTGCTCCAGCGCAAGTGGGTGGAGCGCGAGAAGGAGGTCCGCGTCGAGGCTTCGACGCAGGCCATGCAGATGCTCGAAGCCGAAAAGACGCGTCTGAAGGTGATGGCGCAAGACGAGCTCAACCAGCGCGCGGCCAAGATCGCCGACCAACTGCGCCAGGAAGGGGAGTCCGACCTGCGCCGCCAGGAGTCGAAACTGCGCGCGGACCTGGAGCACGAACTGCAGGCCCGCCGCCAGGAACTGCAGAACGAGAGCGACGCCTACCGCCTGCAGACCGACGCCGAGATCATGCGCTTGCGCCGGGAGCTGGCGCAGAAGGACTCGGCCTGGGGCGAACGCCTGCTGGCCAAGGAGTCCGAGGTTCTGTCCGCGCGCGCGCGCGCCGACGAGGCCTCCGGCCGTTTGTCGCGCGAAGAGGAGGCGCGTCAGGCCGCGGAGCGCCGCATCTTGGACGCGGAGAAAGCGACCGCCGACGGACGCGAAGAGGCCGGGCGGCTGACGTTCGCTCTGCGTGACGCCCAGCGCCGCCTCGGCGAGACCGAGGCGACGGCCGCGCGCCTGGAGCGCGAGAAGACCGAGTTGGAGCGCCTGGCCACCGCGCAGGCCGCTCAGGTGCAGGGCGTGCAGGAGGCCTTGGAGGCGGCGCGCGTGCAGCTGGCGCGCGAGGCTCAGATCGGGAAGATCGCGCAGAACTCGCGCGAGCAGGCCGAGAAGGCGATGGCGGTCCAGCGTCAGGAATTGGCGCGCGCTTTGCTGGCGCAGAAGGCGGAGCTCGACCGGCAATCGGCGGAGCGCCTGCAGTCCTCGCGCGAGGAAGCCGCGCGCCTGGCCGCCGAGGCGGCCACGCTGCGGCGCGAGCGCGAGGAGGCCGAGCGCGCCGCCGCGGAAGCGCTGGACCGGGCGCGCGCGGAGATGCGTCCCGCGTTCGAGGAGGAACGGGCGCGTTTTGAGACCGCGCTGGAGAAGTCCCGCGCCGAGGCAGAATCGGCGCGCGCGGCGGCGGAGTCCGCCCGCGCGGCAGCCGAATCCGCGCGGGTTGAGGCGGAGGACGCCGCGCGCGGGGAACGGTCTCGTTTGGAGGCCGAAGTCCAGCGTCTGCGTGAGGACGCGGCCGCCCGGGAGGGCGCGTCGCGCACGGAACTGGAGGCCGCGCGCCGCGAGGCGGCTGAAGCGCAAAGCGCCGCCGCCGAGCGCGAGCGCGCGGCGCAGGCGCGGGTCGCGGAACTGGAGGCGAAGGCCGCGGCCGCCGAGGCGCGCGCGACCGAGGTCGCCTCGGCGTTGCAGGCGGCGGCGAGTGCCGCGGCGGCCGCGCCGGACGTCCCCGCCGAAACGTGGCTGAGCCGGCTCCTGCGTCGCCATTGAGATTAACGGGCGCGAGAAGGGCGTCGCGCGGGCGGCGGTCATGGTAGAATAAGCCTTATGTCCAAGATGACCTATCTCGACCACAACGCCACGACGCCGGTGCGGCCGGAGGTCGTCGACGCCATGCTGCCGTGGCTGCGCGACGGCTACGGAAACCCGAGTTCGGTGTACGCGCTCGGCCAGCGCGCGCGCGCGGCCGTGGAGCGGGCGCGGGAGCAGGTCGCGGCACTCGTCGGCGCGGCCGATTCCGGCGAGATCGTCTTCACCTCCGGCGGATCGGAGTCCGACGTGCTGGCCGTCTCGGGAGCGGCCTGGCAGGCGCGCGACGAGTCGGGCGGGCGCCGGCGGCGCGTCGTGACGACGCGCATCGAGCATGACGCGCTGCGTCTGCTGGGCTCCCAACTGCGCCGCCGTGGCTTTGAGGTGCACGAGGCCGTCTGCGGGCCGGACGGCGCCACGCGCGCCGAGGAACTGGCCGCGCTGGTCGACGACGCGACCGCGGTGGTCAGCGTCATGCACGCCAACAACGAGACCGGCGTGCTTCAGCCCGTAGCCGCCGCCGCCGCGGCCGCGCGCGCCCAGGGCGCGTTGTGCCACGCCGACGCGGTGCAGTCTCTGGGCAAGGTTCCCGTCGACGTGAAGGCGCTGGGCGTGGACCTGCTCGCGCTGTCGGGCCACAAGCTCAACGCGCCCAAGGGCGTGGGCGCGCTCTACGTCCGCCGCGGCGTGCGTCTGGCCCCGGTCGTCACCGGCCACCAGGAGCGCGACCGGCGCGGCGGCACGGAGAACGTGGCCGGGGTCGTGGCGCTGGGCGCGGCCTGCGAGTTGGCGCGGCGTGAACTGTCCGCCGCGGCCGCGCACGCGCTGGCGCTGCGCCGGCGCGTGGAGGCCGGCGCGCTGGCGATTTCCGGTGCGCGTCTCAACGGCGACCCCGAGCGGCGCCTGCCCAACACGTCGCACCTGAGCTTTCCCGGCCTCGACGGCCACAGCCTGGTCGTCGCCCTGGACCTGGAAGGCGTCTGCGTGTCGAGCGGGCCGGCCTGCTCGTCGGGCGCGTCGACGCCGTCGCACGTTCTCTCCGCGATGGGCGTGACCCCGGATTTGGCGACCGCGTCGATCCGCGTCTCCGTGGGCTGGGGCACGACCGACGCCGACGTCGACCGCTTCCTGGCGGCGCTGCCCGGGGCCGTCGCGCGGCTGCGCGCGGTGCCCGCCGCCCCATGAGCCGCACGCGCGTGCTGGCGGCGATGAGCGGGGGCGTGGACAGCTCGGTGGCGGCGGCGCTGGCCGCGCAACGCGGAGACGAGGTCGTCGGCGTGACGATGAAGCTTTTGCCGCGCGGCGAGACCGGCTTCGGCTGCTGCGGCTCGCCGGCGGACGTGGACGACGCGCGGCGCGTCTGCGAGAAGATCGGCATCCCGCACTATGTCGTGGACATGGCGGATCTTTTTGAGTCCAAGGTCATACGCCCGTTCGTCGAGTCCTATCTGTCCGGGCGCACGCCGAACCCGTGCGTGGAGTGCAACCGCTCGGTCAAGTTCGGACACCTTCTGGGCTTGGCCGAGGCTTGGGGGTGCGCGCGCGTCGCCACGGGCCATTACGCGCGCGTCGAGGGCGGCCGCTTGTTGAAATCCGTCGACGCGGTCAAGGATCAGACCTATTTTCTCTACGCGCTGACCGCGCGGGAGTTGTCTCGCGTGGAGTTCCCGGTCGGCGGCGCGACAAAGGACGCGGTGCGCGCCAAGGCGCGCGCGTTGGGACTCAAGACCGCCGATAAGCCCGAGAGCATGGAGACCTGTTTCGTGCCCGCGCGCGATGTGCGCGGCTTCGTCGCGGCCCGGCCCGAGGCGGCGGGCGCTTCGGCGCTGTCGACCGGGGAGATCCGCGACGTGTCCGGCCGCCGTCTGGGCGCGCATCCCGGTGTCGCGTCCTACACGGTGGGCCAGCGCAAGGGACTGGGACTTTCGTCGGCGGAGCCGCTCTACGTCGTGAGCCTGGACGCGCGCGAGAACGTGGTCGTCGTCGGCGGCGCTGGAGAGGAATACTCCGCGGGCCTGACGGCGGCGGCGGTCAGCTGGACCGGGACCGCGCCCGCGGGACCGCGCCGCGCGGAAGTCCGCGTCCGTCATCGGCACGCGCCGGCCGCCGCCGAAATTTCCGTGCGGCCGGACGGCTCGGTGACGGCGCGCTTCGACGTGCCCCAGCGCGCGGTCGCGCCGGGGCAGGCGGCGGTATTTTACGACGGCGACGAGGTTCTGGGGGGCGGAACGATCGTCTCGGGAGGCGCGGAGTCATGAGAATTCATCTTGCGGCGGCGGCGTTGGCCGCGGCGGCGTTCGCGGCGGGCTGCGCGCAGATGACGGGCGCCAAGGACGTGCGCACCGACATTGAGGCGCAGGAGACGAGCGTCGATTCCGACACGCAGGAGAGCGACGCGCGCACGAGTCTGGGCAGCATCGAAAACGCGCTGGCCGAATACATCAAGAGCGAGCAGGCGATTCCCGCCGACCTCGACGAATTGGTGCCGAAATATCTGGCCGACATCCCTCCGCTCGACATCACCGCCTGCGGTCGCCGCACGCAGGGCGTGCAGAAGTATCCGTCGACCATTCTGCGCGGCGGTCGCGTGGACGGCGCGAGGATCAAGGGCACCGGCCTGTGGGGCTACGTGCACGACAGCCAGCGCGTCGTGATCTTCGTCGACTGCCTGAAGCCCGCGGCCAACGGCACGCCCTGGTATCAGGTCCGCGGCATCTACTGACGCGCGCGCGGACTTATTCGGACGGCGGCGCGGGCTCAGGCGTAGCGGCGTCGGAACTCTTCTTCGTCGGAGAGCGGGCGCAGTCCGGCGGTGCGGCGCGCCAGGTGCGCGCCGAACGCAGCACCCAGGTAGGCGAGCGCGTGCGCCTCGCGCAGTCGCGGGTGGCGGCGCAGGAAATGCTTGAGCGCGCGTGAAGGGCGCGGGAACTCCGGGATCGTCCCGACGGGCTTGCCGTCCAGCGTGAAGTCCTGCGTGGTCGCGCGCGTGGAAACGCCCAGCTTCGCGCACGCGGCGTCCACGGCGGCCTCCGCCATCACGCGGTAGTCCGACATCTTGCCGCCGCCGATGGTGAGCAGGCCGGGCACGCCGTCGCGGGCCTCGTGGTCGAACACCTCGAAGTCGCGCGACAGGAGCTTTTCGGAGCCGGGCTGGCCCAAAATGGGCCGCGAGCCGACGATGGTCGCGTCGGGGGCCGCGGGCCAGTCCTTGAAGTAGAGCTTCACCGAGCGCAGGAGATAATCGACCTCGTCGGGCGTGGTGCGCGTCGCGTCGGGATCGTCGGGGCCGGGGATGTCGGTGGGGCCCACCCAGGTGCCCAGCGGCGAGGGCACGACGAACACGTAGCGGCCGCGGTCGACGGCCTCCACCAGCAGGCCGACGGGCGTCAGCGCGGGGTTCTTCCAGATCAGGTGCGTGCCCTTCATCAGGCGCAGGGGCAGGCGCGCGCCCGCCAGGCCGGCCACGCGGTCCACCCAAGGCCCGGCCGCGTTGACGACCACCTTCGCGCGCAGCTCGCGTCCGCCCGCGCGCACGCCGACTACGCGTCCGCCCTCGCGCAGGATCGCGTCCACGGGGGTGCGCGTCAGCGCCGTAGCACCGGCGCGGCGTGCGGAGTCCAACGTGCGCGCCGCGAGCGCCTGCGCGTCCACCCACCATTCGTCGAAGACCAGCGCGCCGCGTAGGCCCTCGGCCTTGAGGCCGGGCACGATCTTCAGGCACGTTTCGGCGCTCAAGCGGAGGTGCGGGCGGCCGTACTTCATCGGCTGGAATTGGTCGTATTCCTCCAGCAACGTCTCGACGGTCTCCAGTCCTCGCGAGTGGCCGCGATAGACGGGCCAGACGATGGGCAGGCGTTTGAGCAGATCACCGGCGGTGCGCACGATATGGCCGGAGTCCCAGCACGTGGCGTGAGTGGTCAGACGGTCGTAGAGCAGGTAGCGCACGCCGCCGTGGATCAGGTGCGTGGAGGCGGCGGTGGTCGCACCTCCCGGTTCGGCGCGTTCGATGAGTGCGACCTTCAGGCCGCGCAACGCGGCGTCGCGCGCCACGCCCGCGCCGGTCACGCCGCCGCCGATCACGGCCAGGTCGAAGGAATCAGCCACGCGCTATTCTAGCAGGCTTGGCGATCACGGTAGGAACTCTTCATTTCCGGCGCAGGCGATCGTAAAGTTCGCGCGGCGTCAGAATCGCGGTCTCCTGCCATTTTTTCAGGATGAGCATGTCCGCGTCGCCGCTGACCAAGCATTCGGCGCGAGCGGCGGCCGCCAAGCCCAGAATAGGCAGATCCTTGGGGTCGCGGCAGGCGTCGCGGGGTACGGGGTTCGCATGTTCCAGAGCGCAGTGCGTCTCCAAGTAGGCGCGGATTTCCCGAGCGATGGGCGCCGGCGCCTTGAGCTTTTTTTGAAGCTTTCGCTCCACTTCATCCAGGATATGCGCGCTGAGGACGACTTCATGCTCGCGCAGGCACGTCTCAAACAATTGGTGGCACAAGCCGTGCGCCGCAAAAGCCGCGATGACGACGTTCGAGTCGAAGACGATCCTCAAAGGAGCTTGAAGACGTCCTCGTCCGTCAGAATCCCCTGGGCTTCCGCGAAGGGAAGAACTTTTCCACGCAGACGCCGAAAGCGGCGCACCGCGAGAAATTCTCGCAGAGACTCCCGCACGAGGCTGCTCAGAGGCACATGCTTCTCAGCGCTGAGCGCCGTCAGTTCGGCGCGGAGGTCGTTGGGAATTCGGATATTGACGACGCGATTCATGACGCTCCAGACGCATTTGTGAGCAAGACCGACTGTGTTTCATTGTAATACATATCCGCATCCGAGTCAAGGGGGAGTCCTGGTTTCTTCGGGCGCCGGCGCGTTCACGGATAGACGGCGCGATAGACGACTTGAAGGACCTCGGGAATGTTGACGGCGACTGTGGAAGTGGGGGCCCAGAACTTAAACCACATGGTGGCGCTGGCGCCGGGCGCCAGTGCTTTGCCGCTCTGGCCGCCGGCGTAATTGCCGCCCAGTGCACCGGAGACGACCGGGGCGCTGGTGATGGCGGTGGCGAAACTTGTCGAGACGGGCTGGGTCGCGTTGAACTCTCCCTGCAGGACCGGCGCCTCCACGGCGGAAGACACCGACAGCACCCAGGGACTGCCGGCGGTGATGGTGGAGCCGGACACCACCAAGGTCAGCGGCAGATTGCCCGCGTTGGTGACCACGAACGAACTGACCGACACGGTGGAAAATTGAACATTGGCGTCCAGGCCCATGATGAGCGTGGCGATCGACGGAGAGATCTGGATATTCGCCGAGGACAGGTAGACGTAGTCCGGCGCGCCGCTCCAGTTGAGCGTGGCGACGCGGAAGTACATGGTCGTGCCGGTGTTGAGGCCGGCCACGGCCAGCGCGAAGGCCACGCCGTTGGACGTCGTGGACGTATAGACGGTTCCCGAGCCGAAATTCGTGGTGGAGACGTCCAGCTCGTAGCCCTCGCAGGCGGAGCTTTGCGGCGTGGCGGGCAAGGCGGTCCAGCTCACGGTCACGCTGCTGGCGGTAATCGAGATCGGCGCGCCGGTGGCGGCGTTGATGGGACTGGCGAGCGTGACGGTCGTCGCCCCGTTGGACAGCGGCGACCAGAGCAGACCGGGGTCCTGGCTCCAGAGGTAGAAATAATAGGTGGTGTTCGCGTTGAGGCCGGTGATGAAAGCCCCCTGGGCCGTGCCGGCCGTCACGCCCGAGGTTGCGATCATCACCTGGGCGTTGGCCGTCGACCAGACCACGCCGGCGGTGTAGGACGCATACTGGATCGCGTATTGGCTGATCGACGGGTAGACCGAGGGCACGTTGAGGTCCGAAGGCGCGGTCCAGGACAGCGCGGCGCTGGACGTGGCGATGTCGGCGGCGGCCAGATCGGTCACGGCGACCGGCGCCGTCGAGTCCGCCACTCCGCCCGTCGACGACGGGAAATAGACGCGCGCGCGCCACTGGTAGAAGTAGGCGGTTTTCGCGGGCCTGGCCGTGTCGGCGATGCCGATGAACTGATTGGCGCTCGTCAGCGTCGTGTCCGCCACGGACGTGGAAGATGCCTGCACGCCGCCTAATTCGGGCTGGAAGCTGTAGACCGCTTCCGTCAGCGCCGAGCCGGTGACGACGCCGTAGGCCCATTGCCAGGTCGCCGCGGCCGTGCCGGCGGACGCCAATGTTCCGGCCGCGTCCAGCGCGATCGTCGCCTCGCCGCCCTTGGCCCAGTTGACGCCGAGCAGATAGTTCGTGGTCGTCGCCGCGTTCGCGCCGCGCGCGGCCAGCATCGCGCTCACCGTGGAGTTGCTGTTCCGGTCGACCCAGCCCTCGAGCACGAAGTTGTCGCCCACGACGGCGGCGTTGTTCCAGGCGACGGTTTCATACGGCGGTTGGGTGCCGAGCGAGGTCAGCGAGATCACATTCGTCGCCGCGCCGTACGGATTGGCGAGCGCAGCCGTTCCGACGGTTCCGTTGACCGCCGTCAGTCCCGTCGTCGTCTGCCCATTGTTGTAATACGTGAAGACGTTCGCGCCGTTGTCCTGGCCCGCGGCGATGTCGACGGACTCTCCCCAGTAGTTGCCGTCGAATCCCACGTTGGTCAGCAGGAAGCATTGGTAGATGGTCTGGGTGCCGCCGGCGGGGATGGCGCTTTGGAGCTTGACCCAGGCCGTGGCCGACGCGGCGGTCGGCGAGCAGGGGCCGGCGCCGGAGCCGCCGCAGCCGCCCAGCCAGGCGTAGAGCGGCGTTTGGCACGTGCTGTCGGCGCAGTAGCGGATGTTGCCCAGGTCCGCGCGCTCGATGGTGGCGTAGCTGGTCGGGTAGAAGGTCAGCGCCTGCTGATACGGCACCGGGGTGGCCGTGGTCGCGTTCGAGTTGGTGAGGATGATGCCGTTGCACCCCTGTAGAGGGATCACGCTCGCGGTCGGCATCACGCCGGCCGGCGGCAGGCTGCGCATGCGAAACCACTGGAACGTCGCGGGGTTGGGAATGGTGTGCGTTCCGTTATACCAAGCCGCACTGAGGCCCACGTAGCCGGTGGTCGCACCGGCGTTGTTGGCCGCGGTATAGGCGGTGGGAGCCAGGCCGATCAGCGGCGTGCTGGTCACGCCGTAACCCGCATACAGATTGCCGCTCCAAGTCCCGGCGTTGTCCAAGACCTGCATGGTGTAGGCCGTGGCGACCGAGCCTGTGTATGTGTTATTGACGACCCAAGCCCGCAAGTCGTTCAGGAAGGAGAGGAAGCCGGCGCCGTTGTTGCTCTGCTGTCCCAAGAAACGATAGCCGTAGACGTCGCCGCCCGACGGCGTGCCGACCGCGACCAGACCCGCGCGGGGCGTGGTCTGCGTCGTGTAGCTGAAGGCGGTTTCCAGAACGTAGGAGGCGTTGGCCGCATACGACGTCGACTCGACCAGCGCGGCGGGTCCGCCCAGAAGCGTGCCGACGGCGGAAGATGTCTGCTGGAGCGGCCCGCCCGTGGTCGTCCAGGTTCCGTTGACGGTGGTCAGCGCGCTCCAGCCGGTGCCCAGTCCGTTGCCGCCGCCGTATTGAGTGAAGACCTGCGCGCCGTTGTCGTATTGGCCCCATGTTCCAGACAACTGCGGGGCCTCTCCCCAGGTGGTGCCGTTGAACTCCGTGCCGGTGGCCTGGAAGCCGATGTAGATGGTCGCGGAGCCGTTGGCGGCAATGGCGGAAGTGAGCTGAACCCAGACGGTCGCGGTGCTGGCCGTGGGACCGCACGCGCCGGGCGCGCAGGATTCCAGCCACGCGTTGAGCGGCGTGGCGCAGGCGCTGTCGGCGCAGAACAAGATGTTGCCCAGGTCGGCGGCTTCATAGGTTGAATACAGCGACGGGTTGAACTGCACCAGCTGTTGGGACGTGGCCGGGGTGGCCGTTCCTTGGCTGTTGGTGATCACCACCGGGTAGGACGCGAGCAGTTGAGCCGCGGCGGGTGCGGCCAAGCCCAGCGCGACGCTCAGGCCCGCAAGGCGCGTCCGTATCCGGCGGGGCAAGGACATTGGGGTTAGTATAGACGGATTTCCGCGATCTTCCATCTATTTCCGCGCGAAATCGCGGCGAAATTATTCCAGCTCGACGCCGTCGCCGTGGGCGGGCTGGGCGACGCGGGTCAGGCCGGCGGCCAGCAGGCGCTCGGCCAGCTTCGCGCGGCCCACCGGCTCGCCGTGCACCAGGAAGATCCGGCGCGGAGCGGGCTTCAGCGAGGTCATGAACCACATCAGATCGTCGCGGTCGGCGTGGGCCGAGAACGTGTGGACGGTCTCCACGCGCGCCCAGACCGGGTGCTCCAGGCCGAAGATGCGGATTTTTTTGGCGCCTTCTTGGAGACGTCTGCCGAGCGTGCCCTGGGCCTGGTAGCCGACCATGAGGACGGTCGTGCTGTCCTTTTCGATATTGTTGCGCAGGTGGTGCAGGATGCGGCCGCCCTCGCACATGCCCGAGGCGGAGAGGATGATCATGGGGCCGGGCTTGTCGTTGAGCGTGCGCGACTCCTGCGGGCTGCGCACGTAGCGCACGCTTTTGAGCGCGAACGGGTCGCCTTCGTCGCAGATGTAGCGCTTGAACTCCGCGGAGAACGAGGCGCTGTCCAAGTGGCGGTCGAAGATATCGGTGATCGTGACGGCCATGGGGCTGTCGACGTAGATGGGCAGAGAGGGGATGGTCTTCTCGCGGATCATCTTGTCGAACACGAACAAAAGCTCCTGCGTGCGCTCCAGGGCGAAGCTGGGGATCAGGATCTTGCCTTTCTCCGCGACGGCGCGCTCGACGACGCGTTTAATGATGGGCTCCACGTCGGCCAGGCTCTCGTGCAGACGGTCGCCGTAGGTGCTTTCGATGAGAAGATAGTCGACGTCCGCCGGCGGCACGGGCGGGTCCATCAGCAAGGTCTGCCGCCGTCCCAGGTCGCCGGTGAAGACGATGCGGCGCAGGCCCTTTGGCGCGCGCACTTCCAGCTCGATCATGGCCGAGCCGATCACGTGGCCCGCGTTCAGGAACCGGAAGCGGATTTTCTCGTTCAGGACGATCCACTCGCCGAACGGGTGCGGGATCAGCAGGGCCGTCGCGGCCTTCGCCTCGGCGTCGCCGTAGAGCGGTTCGATCGTCTTGCCGTCCTTCTGGTGGATCTTGTTGAAAAACAACGCGTCGTGCTCCTGCAGATGCGCGGAGTCGGCCAGCATGATGCCCGTGAGCTCCGCCGTGATCCGCGTGCAGTGGACGGGCCCCGCGTAGCCGCGCTTGGCCAGAATCGGCAACCCGCCGCAGTGGTCGATGTGCGCGTGCGACAGGATCACCGCGTCCAGCGTCTTCGCGTCGAACGGGAGGTGGACGTTCTTCTCGATCGACTCGCCGCGGTGACCCTGGAACAGCCCGCAGTCCAGCAAAACCTTGAAGCCGTCCACGTCCAGCAGATGCCGCGAGCCCGTGACTTCGCCGGCCGCGCCGTAAAAGCCGATCTTCATGGGCTGAGTGTACAATAATCGCGCATGAACGGGATTGAAGTCCTACAAGTCTTGGAGGGCGTCTGTCGCGCGAAAGTTGATATGTCATGTTTAGCGAAAGTTGAAATGTCATGTTGGTCTCCCCACCGGGGAGGCAAACATGGACATGGCAGCGAGGCTGA
>JABEUV010000151.1 GCA_013044195.1 Elusimicrobiota bacterium
CTTGACCTCGCGCAGGAGCCCGGTGATAAGCTCCTTAAACAGTTCCCGAAGACGCTCGCCGCGATCGAACATGGATGTGGCCGCCGCGCTAGCGCGGCGACTGAGACAGACGCCGAGTGCGCGTCTCCTTCACGTAGAACTCCAGCAGGTCGCCGACCTGGAAGCCGGAGAAGCCGTCGATGCCGATGCCGCACTCCTGGCCCTTCTCCATTTCCTTGACGTCGTCCTTGAAGTGCTTGAGCGTGGTCACCTTGCCTTCGTGCACCGTCTGGCCGTTGCGCACCACGCGGATCATGCCGCCGCGGGCGATCTTGCCGTCGCGGATGGCCGAGCCGGCGACCGAGCCGCCCTTGACCGCGAACACCATCTTCACCTCGCCCTTGCCGACGATCACGTCGACGATCTCGGGCGCCAGCAGGCCCTCCAGCGCGGCCTTCACGTCTTCAATAAGCTCGTAGATGATCTCGTAGCGGCGGATCTCCACGCCTTCGTGCGCGGCCACTTCCTCGGCGCGCGCCTCGGCGTCGGCGTGGAACATCAGCACGACCGCGTCGGACGCGGAGGCCAGAAGAACGTCGGACTCGGAGGCGTTGCCGATCGCGCCGTGGATCACGCGCACACGGCACTCCGTCGTCGCCATCCCTTCCAGCGAGTCGCGCAGGGCCTGCAAAGATCCCTGCATATCCGCCTTCAGCACGATGTTCAAATCCTTCGCCTTCGATGATCCCGTGGTCAGCGCGGAGCGCAGGCCGACCAAGGTCATGTGCTTCTGGTGGGCCATCATCTGTTCGCGGTGGATGAGCCGGCGCTTCTCGGCGATGTCGCGCGCGGCCTTCTCGTTTTCCACGACGGTGAACGCGTCACCGGCCTGAGGATTGCCCGTCAAGCCCAGCACCTCGACGGGGGTCGCCGGACCGGCGGCCTCGATGCGCGCGCCGGAGTCGTCGACCAACGCCTTGATCTTGCCGTGCGCCAGACCCGCGACGAACGCGTCGCCGGTCTTCAGCGTGCCGGCCTGCACCAGAACCGTCGCCACCGAGCCGCGCTTGGGGTCCATCTTCGCTTCCAAGACGGTGCCGTAGGCCAGACGGTCGGGGTTGGCCTTGAGTTCCAAAATCTCGGCCTGAAGCAGGACGGCCTCCAAAAGCTTGTCTAGGTTCAGGCGCTTCTTGGCGGAGACGTCCACGAACATGGTCTTGCCGCCCCACTCCTCGGCCTGTAGGCCATGGTTGGCGAGGTCCTGGCGGATCTTCTGCGGATTGGCGCCCGGGAGGTCGATCTTGTTGACCGCGACGATGATGGGCACGCCGGCCGCCTTCGCATGGTCGGCGGCCTCCAACGTCTGAGGCATGATGCCGTCGGTCGCGGAAACCACGAGGATCACCAGATCGGTGACCTTCGCGCCGCGCGCGCGCATGGCGGTGAATGCTTCGTGGCCGGGGGTGTCGAGAAACACGACCTGCCCCTTTTCGACTTTCACCTTATACGCGCCGATATGCTGAGTGATGCCGCCGGACTCGCCTTCAGCGACGTGGGAAGAGCGGATCGCGTCGAGCAGCGAGGTTTTGCCGTGGTCGACGTGGCCCATGATCGTGACGACGGGGGAGCGCGGCTTGAGCTTGGCCTGGTCTTCCTTCTCCGCCTTGACCACCGCCAACTCCTCTTCTTTATACATCGCGACGACTTCCATCTCGTAGCCGAAATCGGACGCGACAACCTGCGCGGCCTCGGTGTCCAGGCGCTGGTTGATGGTCGCGAAAATGCCCAGCGACATCAATTTCTTGATGACGTCGTTGGTCTTGACCTCCATCTTCTCGGACAGCTCGCGCACGGTGATCATCGACGAAACCTGAATCTTCTTCAGCGCGGGCTTGGCTCCGGGCTCCGTCGGTTTCTGCGCAGCGGGGGCGGGACGAGACTGCGACTGCTGCGGCTTAGGGCCGCGGTGCTGGGAGCCGGGGCGGAAATTCGGATGCTGGCCGGGGCGCGGCGCGCCGGGGCGAGGCGGAACGAAGGTCGGCGACTTGGTGGTGATCGCGTTCGGGCGGAGGATCGTCGGCTTGGGCGCAGCACTCGGCGCCGGAGCGCCGGAAACCGGAGGTTTGGCCGGAGTCGGCACGCCGGGAACGACGGGGCGCGGCGCGGCCGCCGGAGCGGCGCCGGCAGGGGGCGCGGGACGCGGCGCGGGCATGCCGGGCGGAACGGGCGCGCGAGGAGGCAGGGCCGGCGCGCCGGGAACGGCCGGACGCGGCGCGGGCATGCCCGGAGGAACCGCGGGCCGCGGCGCGGCGACAGGCGCTGATGCGGAGGCGGCAGGAGCCGGAGCGGGCGTTGCGGGCGCGACGGCAGCGGGCGGCAGTTTCGGCGCGGGTGGCTTGGGCAGGGCCGCGCCTGCGGCCAAACGAGTGACGGCCGGACCCGCGGTCGGGCGGGTCTTCTTGAAAAGAGCGAACGCGGAAACCAGATTCGAACTCGGCGGCGCGATCGAGCCTTCTTCTTGAGCCGAGCGCATTTCCGCCGCCGCGGTGACCACGCCTTTGGCGTCCTTCTTCGCCGCCGTTTTCTTGGTAGCGACCGTCTTCTTGGCCGAGGACTTCGAGTCCTCGCCCTCGTCTTTTTTCGCAGCCGGCTTCTTTGTCGTGATCTTTTTTTCCATGCTCTCGGGGCCTTCGGCGGTCATGATAGCATTTTCGCGATCACGCCTGCTCCGGGACCGTTCCCGGCGCCGCAGCGACGGCCGCCTTCGCGGACGCGATGATCTTCACCGCCGTCTTCTCTCCGATTCCGGCGCGCGTGCTGAGCTCCTCGGGCGCGCACGCGGCAAGGGTCGCCGCGTCGACGATGCCCGCCTTGACTAGCGCGTCGACGGTCTTCGGGCCGACGCCTTCCAACATGGAAAGGCCCGCGTCCTCGGCCGGTCTTGCCGCCGCCGGCTCCGCGCTCTTGCTGCGGCCTATCGACTTGACCTCCATCGTCCAGCCCGTAAGCTTCTGCGCTAGGCGAACGTTCTGGCCGTCCTTGCCGATGGCCAACGCCAACTGTTCCTCGGCGACCAGAACCTCCGCCACGCGGTTCTCGGCGTCGGTGATGCGCACCGAGGCGACCTTCGCGGGGTTCAGCGCGTTGGCAAGAGCGGCCTCCGCCTCGTCGGCGTACGGGATCAGGTCGATGCGCTCACCGGCGACTTCGTTCATGATCGAGCGGATGCGCGAGCCGCGCAGGCCCACGCACGCGCCGATGGCGTCGACCTTCGGATCGTTGGACTTCACGATGACTTTCGCGCGGAAGCCGGGGTCGCGCACGAGGTGGACGATCTCCACGGTCCGGTCGCCGATCTCCGGAACCTCCAGTTCCATCAGGCGCTGAAGGAAGCTTTCCGAGGCGCGCGAGAGCACCACGGCCGGGCCGCGCTGGGCGCGGTCGACGCGCAGGATCACGGCGCGCACGTTGCCGCCGATGCCGTAGCGCTCGCGTCGGATCTGCTCGCGCAGGGGGAGGATCGCCTCGGTCTTGCCCAGGTCGACGATGATGTTGCGGTCCAGAAAACGATGCACCGCGCCGCTGACGATCTCGCCTTCCTTCGGCTTATACTCCTCGTAGAGCTTGTCGCGCTCGACTTCGCGCACGCGCTGGGTCAGCAACTGCTTGGCGGTCTGCGCGGCGATGCGCGCGAAGTCGGCGGCGGGGGCGGCGTAGACGATCTCGTCGCCGATCTGCGCGCCCTTCTTGTACTTCTGCGCGGCCTCGACGCTGAGTTCCAACTCCGGCTCCGTGACCTTTTCGACGACCTTCTTGGCCACGTTGGCCGAGAACGCGCCGCTCTCGCGGTCGATCGACGCGCGGATATCCGCGTCCTTGCCCACGTGCTTGCGCAAGGACGACACGACCGCGCCCTCGATCATCGTTAGGATTTCCTCGACCGGAATGTTCTTCTCCCGGGCGATCTGCTCCAAAGCCGCCATCAATTCGGACTTCGCCATGACCTAGTCCTCCCCAAAATCAACATGCGCGGCGTCGTCCAGACGAACCTCGTCGACGTTCGCGCGCGAAAACAGCTTGAGATCCGCCCCGACCTGCACGGCGACGGCGCCGTCCCGCAAGCCCTTGAGTATCCCCGCGAAGCGGCGCTGGCCGTTCTCCGCGATCTTGACGCGAATCTTCACGGGCTTGCCCGCGAAGCGCTCGAAATCCTTGTCCTTCTTGACGACGCGGTCGAGGCCCGGAGAGGAAATCTCCAGCACGTAGGATTGCTCGATGGCGTTCGCGTCGTCCAGCAGCGCGCCGACGCGGTCCGAGAAATAGGCGCAGTCGTCCAGGCTGATGCCCTTAGGCTTGTCGAGGAACAGACGCAGGACCCACTGATGGCCCTCGCGCCGCCACTGCAGGTCCACCAACTCGCCGCCCTCCTGCTCGATGACGGGCGTTATCAGCGTCTCGATCTCTTTGGCATCCATGTTTTTTCAATAAAAAAAGTGGCTCAAAACGGAAGCCACTTTCAATGAGCGTCCCCGATCGGAGGCGAACGCCTAGATTATAGCACGAATTCCGCCGCGAAATTCACGCGCCCGCCAGCGCCGCCTTGAGGCGGCCGGCCGCTTCGTCGAGCTTCCAGCGCGTCGCGTCGGCCGCACCCCGGCGCTTGTGCTCGACCTCGCCGGCGTCGAGCGTGCGCTTAGAGACCACCAGGCGGTGCGGGATGCCCAGCAGGTCGATGTCCTTGAACTTGACGCCCGGCTTGCCGTCCCGGTCGTCTTCGAGCGCGTCCAGGCCCGCGGCGACCAGCGCCTTGAGCAGCGCGTCCACGGCGGGACGCACGCGCGCGTCGTCGGCCTCGTCGAGCACCACGACCGCGCAGTCGAACGGGGAAATCTCCGCGGGCCAAACGATGCCGTCCTTGTCGTGGCCCTGCTCGATGGCGGCGGCCACCACGCGGCTGACGCCGATGCCGTAGCAGCCCATGACCATCACCTGAGGCTTCTGCGCCTTGTCCAGGTATTCCGCCTTCATCGACTTGGAGTATTTCGTGCCCAGCTTGAACGTATGGCCGACCTCGATGCCTTTAAAAAATTCGGTCTTCGCGCCGCACCGAGGGCACGGGTCCTGTGACGTGGCGGAGCGCAGGTCGAAGAAGCCCTTGATGCCGGGCAGGTCGCGCGCGATGTTGAAGCCGTCGACGTGCAGGCCGTCCTTATTGGCGCCGGTCAC
>JABEUV010000013.1 GCA_013044195.1 Elusimicrobiota bacterium
AATTTGCCGCGACGAAGGCGCTGGCCGAAGCGACGGACTGGCGCACCGGATTAAGAGCGGTCGTGCGGGGAATCGGCGAGGCCTTGGGATTGACGGCCGCGGGCGCCTGGGAGATCGACCGAGCGTCCGGCG
Source organism: Elusimicrobiota bacterium (assembly GCA_013044195.1). Taxonomy (GTDB): domain Bacteria; phylum Elusimicrobiota; class Elusimicrobia; order UBA1565; family UBA9628; genus GWA2-66-18. Next base: position 133 of record JABEUV010000013.1, read on the forward strand.
AACTGTACTGCGCGGATTTCTGGCATTCAAGCGGGCACAGCACGCCGTTTACTCGGCAGTCGCGGATGATCCGTTTTGCCAAGGGAGTCGGCCTGCCGGGGAGGGTCTGGCGCGACGGCCGTCCGGCCTGGATCGTCGATGCGCCGATGGATGCCAACTTCCCGCGTGCGGCGTCGGCCAAGGAGGACGGCCTGCGTGCGTCGGTCGCCTTCCCCGTGCTTCTTGACGGGGAGGTCGAGGGCGTCCTTGAGTTCTTCTCCACATCCGCCGTCGATCCCGACGAGGAACTGCTGAGCTTGTTCGTCTCGATCGGCCGGCAGTTGGGGGAATTTCTTCTGCGCCGCCGCGCCGACGTCGCTTTGCTGGCGTCGCTGCGCAAGCTGTCGGATCTTAAGACGGCGCTGGACGCCTCCGCCCTGGTTTCGACGGCGGACGCCGCCGGACGGATCACGAGCGCCAACGACCTATTCGTCCAGATCTCGGGCTATTCGCGCGAGGAGCTTCTCGGGCGGGACCACCGCATCGTCAACTCCAAGCATCACCCAAAGGAGTTCTTCAGGGAGATGTGGGAGACAATCCGCGCCGGACGAATGTGGCGGGGCGAGGTCTGCAACCGGGCGAAGGACGGCTCGTTGTACTGGGTCGACATGACCATCGCCCCGTTCCTGGGCGAGGACGGCGTGCCGTTCCAGTATATCGCCATCCGCCACGTCGTCACCGAGGCCAAGCTTGCCGCGATGCAGGTCGCTTCGGCGCGCGCGCGCCTGCAAGCGGTGCTCGATCACTCGACGCGGGTCTCGATCATCGCGTGCGACGCCGCCGGAGCCGTCACGATCTTCAACAAGGGCGCGGAGAACCTTCTGGGTTACGGCGCGGCGCAGGCAATGGGCCGGTCGCCCGAGATGTTCCATCTTCCGTCCGAGATCGAGACCCGAGGCGAGCTTCTTAGCCTTGAATATAACCGGCCGGTGCGCGGCTTCGACGCCCTCGTCGAGCCGGCGCGGCAAGGCGGCTTCGACGCGCGGGAATGGACCTACGTGCGCCGGGACGGGTCCGTCTTCCCGGTCCATCTGACGGTGACCGCTTTGCGCGACGATAACGGCGCGATCAACGGCTTTCTGGCGATCGGCGTCGACGTCAGCGAGGCGAAGGCGGCGCAGGCGGCGCTGGCGCAGGCGCGCGACGCCGCCCTCGCGCTGTCCAAGGCCAAGGCGGAGTTCCTCGCCAACATGAGCCACGAGATCCGAACGCCGATGAACGCGGTCATCGGCATGACCGGCCTCCTGCTGGACACGACGCTGTCGGCGGAGCAGCGGGAGTTCGCCGAGACGATCCGCGGCGCGGGAGACTCCCTTCTGGCGATCATCAACGACATCCTGGATTTTTCGAAGATCGAGGCCGGCAAGATGTCCCTGGAGACGCTCGACCTGGACCCGCGCCTCCTTCTGGAGGACGTCGCCCTGCTTTTTGCGGTTTCGGCGCAGGGCAAGGGGCTGGAGATTTCCGCGGCGATCGACGAGGACGTTCCCGCGCGTTTGCGCGGCGACGCGGGACGTTTGAGGCAGATTCTGTGCAATTTCGTCAACAACGCCGTCAAGTTCACGCAAAAGGGGGAGGTCGCGATCCGCGCGCGCATGGTCTCGCAAAGCGCGACCGCGGTCCGTTTGCGCTTCGAGGTTCGCGACACCGGCATCGGCCTCGACGCCGACGCGCGCGCGAAGCTCTTCACCGCGTTCACCCAGGCGGACGCCTCCACAACGCGCCGTTACGGCGGCACGGGGCTGGGCTTGGCCATCGCCAAGAAACTTGCGGCGCTGATGGGAGGCGACGTCGGCGTCGAGAGCGCGCTCGGAGCAGGCTCGACGTTCTGGTTCGAGGCGGCTCTGCCGAAGGGCGAAGCCGGAGCCGTGCGCGAGACGCGCACGCCGCACTTGGACGGCGTGCGCATACTCATCATCGACGACAACGAGACCAATCGCCGGATTTTGACGGACCAGGCCGCGTCGTGGCGGATGCGTCCGCACGCGGTCGCCGGCGGGGCGGAGGCTCTCGAATTGTTGCGCGCGGCCGCCGCCTGCGGCGATGTGTTTTCCGTCGCGCTTGTCGACATGCAGATGCCTGGGATGGACGGCGCGGCCCTGGCCCGCGCGATCAGGGCGGAGCCGAGTCTGAAGGGCCTGAAGCTGATTCTTCTCAGCTCCATGGGAAAGCCCCTGGACGGAGACGTCCGCTTCGACGCGTCCTTGGCCAAGCCGGCGCGTAAATGCTCCCTCTTGGACTCCATTTCAAACGTCCTGGACGCGCGTGCGGCGCCCGCCGCCCTCCCGGCCGCGCGCCGCGAGGTCGGAGTTGGACCCGCTTACGGCGGCTTGCGCGTTCTCGTCGCGGAAGACAACGTCGTCAATCGAAAACTGGCCGTGCTGCAACTGGAAAAACTCGGCTGCCGAGCCGACGCCGTCGCCGACGGCCGAGAGGCGGTCGAGGCGGTTGCGTCGATTCCCTACGACGTCGTGTTCATGGACTGCCAGATGCCGGAGATGGACGGCTTCGAGGCGACCGCGGCCATACGCAAGCGCCTAGCCGCCTCCGGGCGCAGGACGGTGATCGTCGCCATGACGGCCAACGCGCTTGAGGGCGACCGCGAGCGTTGCTTAGCCGCGGGCATGGATGATTACATCTCCAAGCCCGTGCACATAGAGCAGCTCGCCGCCGCGCTCAGTCTCTGGCAGCCCGCCCGGAGCTAATCCTCGGAGCGCTTGCGCAGGGAGGCGTTGAGAACCTTCTTGCGCAGCCGGATGCTCTGGGGCGTGACTTCGACCAGTTCGTCGTCGTCGATGAACTCCAGCGCCTGTTCCAGGCTGAGGATCTTCGGCGGCTCCAACTGGATGGCGTCGTCCGTGGCTTTTGAGCGCATGTTGGTCAACTGCTTGGCCTTGCACGGGTTGACGATCATGTCGTTATGCCGAGAGTTCGTGCCCACGATCATGCCCTCGTAGACGTCCACGCCGGGCCCAAGGAAGAATTCCGAGCGCTCCTGCAGGCTGGACAGCGCGTAGCCCGTGACCTTGCCCTGTTCCTTGGCCACCAGCACGCCGTTGGGGCGCGGCGGCGGCTCGGAGCCCTTCGGACCGTAGCCGGCGAAGCTGTGGTGCATCATGCCCTGACCCTTGGTCAAGGTCATCAACTCGCCCTTAAAGCCCATGAGGCCGCGCGAGGAGATCGCGTATTCCAGGCGCACGCGCGAGGTGCCTTCGGGCGCCATGTTCTGCAGCTGCCCCACGCGGCGGCCCAGCGACTCGATGACCGCGCCTTGATAGTCGGCGGGCACGTCAATGACTAGATTTTCCATCGGCTCGCTCATCACGCCGGCGATCTCGCGGAAGATCACCTGCGGTCGGGACACCGCGACTTCGAAGCCTTCGCGGCGCATCGTCTCGATGAGGATCGACAGGTGAAGCTCGCCTCGGCCGGAGACCTTGAAGTGGCCCTCGCCGACGAGCTGCTCAATTTTTAGCCCGACGTTGATCTGCTGTTCGTGCAGCAGACGCTCGCGGATGTGGCGGGAGGTCACAAGCTTGCCCTCGCGTCCGGAGAAGGGCGAATTGTTGACCATGAACTCCATGGACAACGTCGGCTCGTCGATCTCCAGCGGCGGCAGAGCGATGGGATGCTCCACCGACGATACCGTGTCGCCGACGTTGATCGTCTCCAGGCCCGCGACCGCGACGATGTCTCCGGCCTGCGCGCTGTCCACGTCCTGGCGCTTGAGCCCGAAATACATTTGCAGCATCGTGATCTTGCCCGGGATGACCTTGCCGTCCTCGGCCTTGATCAGGGCCACGACGTCGTTCTTGGCGATGCGCCCGTTCTGGATGCGGCCCATGCCGATCTTGCCCAGATAGTTGCTGTGGTCGACCATGGTGACCAGCATCTGCAGGGACTTGGCGGAATCGACCATGGGTCCGGGGACTGACTTCAGGATGGTGTCGAACAGAGGCGTCATGTCCGCGCCGACCTTGTTGACGTCGTAGCTGGCCCAGCCGGCCTTGCCTGCGGCATAGACGGTGGCGAAGTCCATCTGCGGCTCGGTCGCACCCAGGTCGATGAACAGATCAAAGACCTTGTTCAGCGCTTCCTGAGGACGGATGTGAGGGCGGTCCATCTTGTTGATGACCACGATGGGGTGCAGGCCGAGGGCCAGCGCCTTGCGCAGCACGAAGCGCGTCTGAGGCATGGGGCCTTCGACGGCGTCGACGACCAGCAGGGCGCCGTCGACCATCTTGAGGATGCGCTCCACCTCGGAGCCGAAGTCGGCGTGGCCGGGGGTGTCGACGATGTTGATGGTCGTCGAGCCGTAGCGCACGGAGGTGTTCTTGGCCAGAATGGTGATGCCGCGCTCGCGCTCCAGGTCGTTGCTGTCCAGGACCTGCTCCTGCGCCGCGTCGGCCTTGACGATAAAGGCGCCGGTGGATTTGAGCAAGGCGTCCACAAGCGTGGTCTTGCCGTGGTCGACGTGGGCGATGATGGCGATATTGCGCACGTCCTGGCGGCGGGGGGAGGTCATGGGTTTTTATTTCCTGTGGAGACGATCAAGACTCCGTCGCGGATGGCCGCGTACGGTACGTAAAGGCGCCGGTTCTCGTCGAGCCGGATCACGACGTGGGAGAGCGTGACGTCGGCGACGACGCCCGCCTGCGAGCCGAGTTGAACCGTGTCGCCGATCTTGAAAGGTTTTGAAAAGAGTATCTCGGCGCCGAGGATGACGGAGCCGAAGACGTTGTTGGTGGCCAGGCCCAGTCCGACGGTGGTCAGGCCCAGGCTCGCCGCCAGCGTCCCCCAGGAAAGTCCGAGCACGCGCAGGAACGCGCCGCCGCCGACACCCCACGCGAAGACGCGCACGCCCAAGGTGGCAAGCACGCGCGATTCCAACCGCCAAGAATTGCGCGCCGCGATGGCATCGACGGCCGAGGAAAGACTGCTCGCCAGAGAACGCGTCGCCAGAACCAGGACTCCGGCCATGGTCCAATGCGCCGCCGCGGCGAAGAGTCCGGTCTGTAGGGGCGCGATGAACGCAGGGCCCGCGATCAGCGCCCCGAGCGCCGCCGCCGACAGCCAGAATCCGCGTCCAAGATTTTTCCACACGGCCCCGGCCGCCCCGCGCAGGCGCGTCTGGGCGGCGAGTGCGGCCAAACCCGGGTCGTCGAAAGGTCCGAACACGACCACGCTCATCGTCGCGAGCGTCGTGTGACGCACCTTGACCTGGGCTCCGTCGTCGCGCGTCAACGTCAGTCCGGAGAGGCTAAGACCCGTCACGCGTCCGGCCTGATCTGCGATCTCTACGCGGTCTCCGATCGTGAACGGCCGCGAAACGAGAAAAGTCAGGCCCTGAATCCAATTGCCGAGCATGTCCTTAAGCCCGAGCGTGAGAATCGTGCCGCCGGCGCCCAGCGCCGCCGCTATGACGGTGTGCGAGGCTCCTCCCGCGGCCAGCGCGCCGAGCGCCGCTCCGGTCCAAAGCACGACGCGCGCGATCAGACGCGCGGCCGCGAGTTGGTGCGCGTCCAGTTGGCGCCGCGCGGCGACCTTCGAGACGGCCCAGCGCAGGCCGCGATCGGCCGCGTAGGTCCCGGCCAGCACCGCGCCCGCGCCCAGCGCCGGGCCGAAGTGCAGAACCGCTGCTTTGGCCCCGCTCGTCACGGGGAACACGGCCGCCGCAGGCAGAGCCGAGCGGGACGCCGCGCCGGACCAAAAGTTTTCCCAGATGCGCCGTGAAGGTCCGGCGCCGACGGCGGTTGCGGCCGCGGGCGCTATGGGTCCGGACTGCCGGACGTACGCCGCGGCGGATTCGAAGGGGACCTGAGCGGCCGGCGGCGCCTCAACGTCCGCCGTCGGGGCAGGGGCCGCTTGCGCCGCAGGTTCTCCGGCGGCTACGGGTGCCGAGAGTGCGACGGGCGCGGCAAGGGCCGGGGACAACGCCGAAGGCCCCGAAAATGCCGGCATCGAAATCGGCGGCAGAGCGAGCGCCATCGCCGGGACCGGCCGCGAAGCGGCGGACTCGGTAATGCTGGGCGCGACGACTTCCATCTGCGCGGAAGCCGGCAAAACTAGCGCGGCGCAGAGCGCCGCGACGATCACGGTTTGGAATGTTGTTCGCACTTTCTTTATTATAGCGTCCGCGCAGCGCCGCGTCGCCGGACCTAAGTCCCATGCGCGGCGGACTTTAGTCCTAGAAACGCGCGAGGCGCACGCTTCTCGCGCGCGCCTCGGCGCCTGCCGTCAAAAGGTGAAAGCCGCCTCGAGTTGTCTTACGCGTTGAGGGGCGGCGGCTTTCGAAAGGCATGATACCATAATCGAGGGTCAGTCCTTAACTTGTTTCCATTTTCAAAATGGAAACAAGTTAAGGACTGACCCTCCCGTGTTATAATCCCGGGGTGAGCCACTATCGAGAAATGCGCCGCGCGCTGGGCCGTCGGTTGGGCGGGGACTCCTTGATTTACTTGGAGGGGGGTAAGCCGGTTCCGCGCAATTTCGACGTCGAATACGTGTTTCGGCAGAGCTCGGACTTTCTTTATTTGACGGGAGTCGAGGAGCCCGGCTGTCATCTGGTGCTGGACCCGAAGACGCGCAGAGAGACTTTGTTCGTGCCGCGCGTCGACAGTCATCACCGCGTTTGGGAAGGGCATGTACCCAGCCCCGCGCAGGCGCGGGAGATTTTTGGCGTCGACCGCGTGATGTACGCCGATGAACTTAAGAAGTTTTTGGGACGGCGCAAGGTCGCGCCCAAGGCCCGGCTGCGCGACGCGCTTGACGAACTGCGCGCGTGCAAGACGGACGGTGAATTGGCGCTGATGCGGCGGGCCTCCGAGGTCAGCGGTGCCGCGCACCGCGCGGTGATGGCCGCCGCTCGTCCGGGAATGAAGGAATACGAACTGCAGGCTGTGTTCGAGGCGGAATGCCTGAAGGCCGGCCTCAAGCACCTGGCCTATCCGTCGATCGTCGCGGCCGGCGTCAACGGAGCCGTCCTGCATTATCGCCACAACACGGCGACCTTGCGCGACGGCGAACTGCTGCTCATCGATGCGGGCGCGGAGCATAAAGGCTACGCCGCCGACATCACGCGCACGTATCCCGCCAACGGGAAGTTCACGCCGCGCCAGCGCGACGTCTATCAGATCGTGCTGGAGACGCAGAAAGCCTGCATCGAGGCCGCGCGCGTGGGCGTGGTTTCGGCCGACCTGCACGTGCGCTCCATGCGCCTGATCGCGGAAGGCCTCAAGTCCCTGGGCCTCCTGCGCGGAGAGACGGACGGTCTTGTCGAAGGCGGCGCGGTCCGGATGTTCTACCCGCACGGCCTGACGCACATGCTCGGCCTGGACGTGCACGACGTGACCGGCGGCAAGAAACGCGCGATGCCCAATCCCACCAAGGTTCCGGTGCGCTTTGTGGCGAAGCTGGAGCCCGGCTTCGTGATCACGATGGAGCCCGGCGTGTACTTCATCGAGGCGCTGATCAAGGACGCGGCCCTGCGCCGCAAGCATAAGACCTCGGTCGACTTCGCCAAGGCCGAGAGCTTCTTGGATTTCGGCGGGGTGCGAATCGAAGACGACATCGTCATCCAAGCCGACGGGCCCGCGCAGAACCTGACCGACGTTCCTAAGGAAATCGCCGCCGTGGAGGCCGCCTGTGCGCGCTAGCCTGGCGTTGGCGCTCGTTTTGATCGGCGCCGCCGTCCGCGCCGAGGACGCCGGACAGCCCGTCACTTTCGGCTCGCGCGCGAGCGAGAGCTTCCCGGTGCAGGCCTTCGGCGCCGGGCCGCGGGTGGTCTTCGACAGCGGCGACAGCGATCCTGTTTCCAAGCCTTGGAACACCGTCCTGATCCAGGGTTTTCTTCCCGACCCTTCGGTGAGCTTTGAGGCCGAACGCGTCGGCGCGGCTTCGGGCTGGAGGCCTCTTGAAGTGCACCGCTTTCCGAACGGCCGCTTCTGGGCGCGCGCGCGCGCGGCTCAGGGCACGGGCCCGCTGCGGCTTCGCGCTCTTGATGCGGGCGCCTCCCGCGACCACGTCGTCGATGTGTACTCGGTGGAGGCGTTCGTCTCCAACCCCGAGACTCCCGGACCCGCCATCCCACCGTCGCGCGGGCCGCGCAATCTTGACGCCCAGCGTCCATTCGTTCACCCGCGCGCGGAGTGGAAAGCCGTGCCGGCGACCGAGCCCTACACTCCCGATCCGCTGCCCTGGCGCATCACTCTGCACCATTCCGACGGCCGCTACACGCGCACGCTTCAAGAGAGTCTGGACGAAGTTCACTTCATCCAGGACTTCCACATCCACGGCCGCGGCTGGATCGACATCGCCTACCACTTCGCCGTCGACCCGCTGGGCAATATCATCGAAGGACGGCCCGAGGGTATGCTCGGCGCGCACACGCTGGACGACAACGAAGGCAACGTCGGCATCGTGCTGCTGGGCGACTATCAGCCGCCGGTCAACGACCGGCCGACCGCGCCCCAACTGGCGGCCGTGGCCGCGCTGGGCCGCTATCTCGTCGCGCGCTACGGCATATTCCCTGACGCGCTCAAGGGCCACCGCGACTACAAAGTGACCGACTGCCCCGGTGACCGAGCCTACGCGACGCTTCCGGCCCTGCGTCGCGCGTTGGCCAATACGCCGCAGCCCGGCTTGGCGCGAGCCCGGCGCGCGGCGGCGGCTCTTTCGGGGCTTGCCGGCGGTTCGTTCGACGCCGCCGCGACTTCCGGCCGCTGAACCGGCGCGGCCGCTACTGCGGCTCGGCGCTTTTCGGAATCAGAGCCAGATCGTGGACCACGATCTGGCCCGGCGCGCCGACCCACGGACGTCCGTGCGCCGCGTGGACGAGCACCGTCCGTTCGTCGGGCGTGGCCTGCCGAAGCGCGCCGGTGCCCGCGCCCTGGTCGATGCAGCGCTCCAAATAATCGGGCCGTTCGATTTTCAATTGGTAGCCGCCCGACGGACCGGCGAGCACCGTGAGTTCATATCGCCCGTTGGTTCCGGTTTCGGCGGAGCCGACGACGGCGCCCTTCGCGTCGATCAAGGTCAGCTTCGCGGCAAAGACCGGCTCGCCCGTCATCAAATCGAAGGCCTCGCCCCGAAACGACCATTTGACCGCGGCACGCTCGTCCGGCGCCGGCGGAGCGGAGAAGACCGGCGCCTTCGCCGCGGCCGTGACGGGGCCTGAAATCGCCGCAGGCGAGACCATCGCCGAGGGCGGCGGCGCTTGGCCGGCGATCACGACGCGCTCGTCGCCGAAGGTGACTTTCGGCGGAGTGTAGACCGGCTCCGCAGGGGCCGCGGCGGCGCTCAAGGACGCCGGCGCGGTCGGCGGGGTCGGCGCGACGGCCGAGTTCATCAGCCGGTAGCCGACGAACAGGCTGACGCCGCCGAGAAGCGCGGCCGCGATCACCGCGGCAAGCGGCGCGGGAAGCTTCCGCGCCGAAGCGGCCTGCGCAGGCTCCGCGCCCATCGGCCGTCCCACGACGAGGTCCGCCGCTTCGACGTTGGCGGAGACGGTCTCGGTCCCTTCCTGCGCGGAGGGCGCGACAGACGCCGATTCAACAGGAGCAGGCGCGTCCGACGCGGGCACCGACGAAACCGGCGCCACGACCGGCCCATGACTCGGCGGCGGTGCCGCGGTTCCTTCATCAATGTCGATCACGGAGGAAGCGTCGGCCTCCGCATCGGCCTCGGGTTCAGCCGGCTTTTGCACGGGTAGAATGAAACGCTCGCTCTGAAGAAGGCTCGCGTCCGGCGGAGCGGACAACGAGGCGGCGGCCGAATCATCTTTCGGCGGCGCCGGACGATCGGAGACCTTGAACGAGGACGCAAGATCAGCAATAGGTGCGGGCGCAATAACGGGCGCGGGCGTGACAATAGGCGCGGGGGCGGGCGACGGATTGGGAGCGGCGACGGGCATGAAAGCGGCAGGGGGCGGCGCGACCGCGCGCGCAGGAGGCGGCGTCGCAAGGGGCTGCGGCGGTTGGAACGGTTTTGACGCCGGGTCCGGAGAAGAATCTTTCGGGGTTCCGTGTGTTTCGCCTTCCGTGGCGGGCTTTAGGCCCAGCAACGACTTTAATTTCGACCCGAACCCGGCCGGCGAGGCGTTCGGCGCTTCATTCGTTTTCGGGGCGGGCGGTGGAAGGGGCGCGGCGGGCTCGGGCGAGGGCGCGGCCAACGAACGCGCGGGAGGCAGAGATGAGAACGAATCGGCCGGTGCAATCGGAGGGTGCGCCGAGGGCAGGGAAAAGGGCGTGCTTAAGCCGGGCTGGGGCGCATAAGTCGGGAGTCCGCCCGGCCCGAGGCTTCTGGCGGGAGGCAATCCCGACGTCGGCGGATCACTCGGTTTCGAGTCGTGCTTGCGCGCGCGAAAATTCCAGCCGCAAGAGGAGCAAACGTCCTCTTCTTCTTTGACTTGCGAGCCGCAACTCGGGCAACGAGAGATCATCGTGGGCGCCTGATGATTTTATTCTATCACTATTTGAGTCACGGCCCGCGACGACGGCGGGTGAAGCCCGCCAGATAGCCGAAGTCGGAATGCATGAGCAGATACGCCGCGGCCAGCGCCGCCGAGACGCGCGCCGCCAGCGCCGCCAGGTAGCGCCAATCCTTCGTTTTTGGAGAGTCCGTCGGCAGATCGTATTTTTGGCGGGCGGGGGCGAGATAGGTGTAGTTGTAGTCCTCGTCGGCGTCGGCGGTCCGCGCCGTCGGCGCGCCCGACGCGGGCCCGCGGGCGGCGACTTGCGCGGCGGCGGACTCGTCCTTGACCGGATTGGAGCCGCCCAAAACCGGGGCCGACGGAGGAGTGCCGGGCAGATGCGTCAAGCCGACGTCTCCGCCTCCGCCCAAACCGTGCATCAAGGAATTGGCCATGGGCAAAGCCTTGCCGAGCGCGCGCTCGCTCGAGCCGTCGAAGCGCGAAGCCAAAGACGGCTCCGGGGTATGCCCGCCCAGCGGCGACGACGCTGCCGGACCATTGGTGGTCGCCGCCGATTTTCGCGCGGCGATTGTCGGTCCTGAAAAAGGAGCCGGAGCCGCGCTGGGCACGGGCGCGGCATCGATCGGCGGCGCGCCGGGAGCGCCGGACGCGGCCCGAGCCGTATTGGCGGCTCCCGCGCCGCTGCCGCCGCTTCCACCGCCGCCGCCCGCACCAGAGCCTCCGCCTCCACCGCCC
>JABEUV010000152.1 GCA_013044195.1 Elusimicrobiota bacterium
CGCGCGACGTCGCGCGCGCTGCGGCAGGAGACGTAGACGACGCGCCGCGGCAGAAGGCGCTGGTCCAGCACAGCTAAGCGGTCTTTGCGCCAGACGATGTGGCGGATGGGATCGCGACGAAGCGCCGCGGATTGGGATGCGGAGAATTTTGTCATGGTCGGGTCTTTGAGGCCGTCGTAAAACGGAACGAGGGCGGACGAGGCTCTCCGGCCTCGCCCGCCCTCGTACAACGCATGAGGAACGGACTTAGGGGATGGACTCCATCACCCGCTTGAGCTGCTCCTCGGTCTTGCCGACGATCTCGACGGTCTTCTCGCGGCCGTTGGCTCCGCGCAGGATGCTGACGCGCTTGCCGGGCACCTCGAAGAATTCGGCGAGGTAGTCCTTCAGCGCGGCGTTGGCCTTCTCATCCACGGCGGGTGCGGCGACCTTCACACGAAGTACACTTCCGATGCGGCTGACCACTTCATTGTCGTCGGCGTTGGGAATGACGCGCACTTTTACGATCATGCAGGGGCCTCCAGTGATGCCGTACTAGGTTGCGAGAAAATCTGCGAGCCGACGCGGACCATGTCGGAGCCCTCCTCGATGGCCAACTCGAAGTCGCGGCTCATGCCCATGGACAAAAGCCCGCCCGGCAAATGCCGGTCGCGAAGCTCGCGCAGGGCGCGAAAATAAGGACGGACGGATTCGACCGGATCGAGATGCGGCGCGATGGCCATCAGGCCTTCGATCTTGAGATGCGGGCGGCGCGCGACGGCGGCCAGCAACTCCGGCAATTCTTCGGGGGTTGCGCCCGACTGCGTCTCGCGCGAGGACAGCTTGACCTGGATCAGCACGGGGAGAAATTTTTGCGCGGCGAGCGGCGCCGAATCCAGCGCCGCCGCCAGCCGGTCGCTGTCCACCGTGTCGATGGCGTCGAAAACCTCGGCGGCCTTTTTCGCCTTGTTCGTCTGGAGGTGGCCGAGCATTCTCCACCGCACGCGGCCGGCCAAATTTCCCAGGGACGTTTTTCTTTTCTCCGCGTCTTGCACGCGGCTTTCCCCCGCCTCTTCGACCAGGCCCGATTCCAGCACGGCTCGGACCTGCTCCAGAGAGGCGTATTTTGTCACCGCCACCAGCCGGATCGCGTCGGGGTTCCGTCCGGCCCGTTGGGCCGCGGCGCGCATGCTGTAGCGGATTTGTTTTAGATTGTCAATGAGCACCGGAACCCTGAGATTATAGCACAGATCGCGTGAAATGACAAATCCCTGAGGCCGAAGGGCCCATTCGTTGGGCCGTCCGAAGGGGCCGGGCGCGGCGGCATGAAAAAAGAGCGCCCCTTATGGGGCGCTCTAGTTCGGAAACGGCGACGGCCGCGTCAGGCTTTCTGAATGGGGAAGCCGCGGTCCTGCCACTCCTGCATGCCGCCGAACAACTGGACGACCTGGAATCCCTTCTGCGCCAGTTCCAGCGCCGCCTTCGGCGCCAGCCCGCAGGCGATGTTGCCGCAGTAGGTCACCAGGATCTTGTTCTTCGGCAAGGTCTTCAGCTTGAGCACCAGGTCGGCCAGCGGGATGTTGACCGCGGTCGGGATGTGCGCCTGTGCGAAATGTTCGGGCGAGCGCACGTCGAGAACCAGGTGCTTGTCGGACTTCTCGTCGAGCACCAGGCGCTTGAGCGTCCACGGCGTCATCTCGTAGGCGAGCTTGGCGGCGAAGTAGTCGGCGGCGGAAATCGCGAGCTTGGGCGTCTTGACGGCTTTCACGTGAGCGTGCGTGCGCATGGTTGAAGCCTCCTTGGTATTCGTTCGGTCAACGTCGACTGCAACCTAGCATAAAGCCTTAAGGACCCGGACTTGATCTGGGTCAATCGGGGACAATCATGATCGAAATTTGATCGGCGCGGCCGCTATTCCGGAACGCGCGCCGAGCGTAAACGCCGCGGTTGCGGCGGTCGCCCGCTGCGGTCACGGATGCGGGACGATGAGAAGGATTAAAATGGTCCCCGGTTCGTCGCCGTAGCACTAAAAAATTCTGTGTGCGCCGGGGGTGTGATTCTGCGCGTAAGCTTCAAAAACGTCCTGACCCTGCGGTCCCTTCTGGCCATGGAACTTGTGCGTTCGAAGTCCCGGATGCCTTAGATTCGCCTCCATCATCGCCAGCGTTTTGCGTGCCGCCTTCCAAACACGAGCCTTGTTCGGGTCGTACTCGAGCGCCCGACGTTGTTTCGAGGCTCGAAGCGTGTAGACGATCTCGAATCGGATCATTTATCCAATGGTTCGTCGACGAATTTGGCGAGGCTCGGCATCTTCACTAGCTTGCCCTCGCGGGCCTGCTGAACGCTTTCCTTCAGCGCCGCGATCAGCGCCGGGTCCTTCGAGCGCCGCGCCTGTCGCGCTGGAAGCATTACCATCGGTTCAAGAAGAATCTGTCCCGCGTCATTGACGTACGCCATGTAATGCTTCGAGACATTCCCCCTCAGCACGACGCGCTTCTTCGAGTCCGTCCGCGCCTCGCCGATGAAAGTGAAATGTCCGTCTGCCAGCATCGATGCACCGCCCGTTTTCTTGGCCATACAACCAGTGAAGCAGAGATGGGATTATTATCAAGTGGGATTTCCCATATTGTTTGTCTAACTTCAGGACTCCTGACCCGTGGCCGAAATTGATGCAACATTCGTAGCCTCGTAGCGCATGCGTAGCCGCGTCCCGGGATACGTGATTCCGGGTTCA
>JABEUV010000153.1 GCA_013044195.1 Elusimicrobiota bacterium
GCGGGGCCGACGGGATTTCAACGCCCTTGTAGCTCCCCGGCAGGTTCCACATTTTCTGGAGCATGCCGTATTGGGACCAGACGTGGTCGGGCAGGTCGTCGGCGCGGACGCGGCCTTGGCGTTGGTAATCCAAAGGGGAATGACGCGTCACGTATTCCTCCAGCGCCTGGTGGATGGTTCCCGGAACGTAGCGCGTGTCGTGCACGCCCTTTAGGCGGCAGATGATGTCGAGCTCCTCGCCTTCGCGCTCGCAGCCGCCCATGGTGTAGACCTCGTCGTCTTGGATTTCCTTGCCGTCCACCTTCACGGACTTGATCCGCTTTCCTTTCGGAGCGTGGGCGTGGAAGACGACCTGGACTCCGGACGGACGCGGCCCCCAGCCTCCGGACAGGGCGAACGGATTCTTGGCGAAGACCAGCTCCATTTCATTTTCCAGGTAGTCGCGCAGTTGCTTGCCCGTGACCCGGCCCACCTTGATCCGCGCGTCGAGAGGCAGGATCGACCACAGGTCCGCCTCGGTGATGGGCCCGGGCGCGATCGGCGGCGAAAAGCGGAAGCCGTTGGTGAAGCCCATGTCCGAGTGGGCTTTTTCCCGCACGGCGTCGGCGACCAGGTTGTCCATGGTGCCTTCCAGAACGTCGTAGCGAAGCAGGACGGTCTTCGTGGAGCCGACCACGCGGTCCAGGCGCGCTCGAAACGGCTCTTCCGCTTGAGCGACCAGCTTCTTGACCGCGGGATTCTCCGCGTATTTATCCGCGTCGACGTAAACCAAGGTGTAGCGCGGGTCCGTTATTTTCCCGTCTTTCAGCGTGAGGTCCAGCTCGCCGATGAAAGAACCCATGGAGCCGGGCTCCACCACGATCGTGTGTCCCACCATGATGGGCTTGTAGACGCGCTCGTGCGTGTGGCCGCTTAAGACCACGTCCAATTCCGGGATGTTGTGGGCGAACTCCACCGAGGGGGCCAGGCCCGTGTGGTCGACCAGCACCACCAGGTCCGGATGCTCCTTGGTCTTCAGGTCCTGGATGAAGCGGCGCAGGCCGCCGATGCGGGTGGAGTCCAGGCCCCGGACCTCGACGGGCGGCTGGCGGGTGGTCGTCGTGGGGTCGGTCAGGCCCACGAAGGCGACCTTGACGCCGTCGCGCGTGAAGATCGCCGCCGGGGGGAAGATGCGCTTGCCGCTGACCGTGTCCGCGAAGTTGTAGCAGATGACTTTATAGTTCACCTCGCTCAGGAGACGGCGGAAGGCCGCGGGTCCATACACGACCTCCCAGTTGCCCGGAATCCCGGCGTCGATGCCCAGCGCGTTGAGCGGCGCGACCACGGCCTCGCCCTTCGTCCAGGCGGCGACCGCCGAGCCCTGGAACGTGTCGCCGCCGTCCAGGGTGAACACCGCTCCCGGCGCGTCGGCCCGCAGGGCGTCCAACGCGGTCTTGATCCGCGCAAATCCGCCCATGCGCCGCAGATGAGCGGGGTCCTCCGGCAGATATTCCCAGTGCGTGTCGAGCTGGGCGTGCGTGTCGGCCAGCTGGAGCAAGCGCACGTGCTTGACCGACGCGTCGGCCCAGGCGCGGACGGAAAAACCCAGGAAAGAACCCGCGAGAAGGAAAAAGAAAAAACGATTGATCATAAATGTCTCCAGGCGCGATGAAAACGGTCGTCTTGCTTGGATGCTCGCGCGCGAGGAAGGATTCAGCGCGACGGGGAAGCGTTCCAGCGCGAGCGGCGGCGGAAGCGGCGCGGCTTGTTCTTGTTGGGCCGGCCTTTCTTGCCCTTGCCTTTTCGCGGCGCGTCGCTGCGCCGGGCGGGCGCTTGGAACTGGGCGACGGCCGCGGGCGCGCGCGGTGCGGACGCCCGCCACGCGTCGCGGCCTATTTTTTCGGCGAGCGCCGGATCGTCGACGAAGGGATTGCGGTTTTTCTGGAAGCTCTCGACTTGGTCGTTGCGGCGGAGCTCCTCCACGGTGGGCGGGAAGCGGCGGTTCCAGTCCAGCAGAACGTCGACTTGTGCGTTCCAAAAACGCGCGACGTTGACGTCGAAGAAAGCTTCACGGTGGTAGCGCGCGTAGAAGTACAGCATCGCGCGCGCCACGCGGCCTTTCGTGAAATCCGGGGGCTCGAAGACGCCGCCGCCGCGGCGGGCGCCGGCGTCGTTTCGGTAGTCGGGCGTGCCCTTGACGATCCCGAAGGGAAGCCGGCCGCGCATGCCGTTGGGGTGCTCAAGCGTGGCCATCAGGTGGTGCAGGTCCGAGCGCATGGGCAGGCGGCTTTCGAACAACGACTGCGGAAACACGTGCTCGACGTTCATCGACTGGGGGCGCGACCAGCCGTCGTGCGTTTTATCGCCGGACTCGGAGTAGTCTCGCGATTCGCCGCTGACGCCGGGAATGAAGACGCCCGAGTACGCGTCGGCCACGCCGGCCGTGCCGTCGAGCGTGTGGTTGTCGGCCGTGGAGAATAGATACTGCGAGGCGGCGTGGTAATCGGCGGGAATCTGCCCGCGCGCGGTGATCTGGCCTAGGCGCGCGAGGAGCGCCTGGCCGACAAGACCTTCCGTTCCGGCGACGGGGCGGACCGGCGCGGCCGGACCGGGGAGAGCGCGAACGAGGGCGAAGCCCCCGGGGCGGCGGCGGTTGGCGGCGGAGTAGGACGGAACGAAGACGGAGCCCGAGCGCGTGCGGCGCGCCGATGAGCCGTCGAACAGCGCCCGGCCGGAATCCCGCGGGGCGAAGGCGGGCGACGCGGCGGACGGCGGCGCGTGCTTCTGGTCGGCCTCGGCGGCGGAGAAGACGGGCGCCGCGGGCGCGGCTGATGCGGCCGGGGCGGCGGCCGCGTTCGGCGGCGCGGGGGCCTCGGGCGTCGCCGCCGCCGACAGCGGCGCGACCGCACCGAGGGCCGGCGCGAGCGCGGCGCTTGGCGCGAGAACGGGCGCGGCGGCGAAGGCGGCGCCGGAGGCGAGGGGGGTGTTCGCGACGGCCGCGAGCGGCGGCTCGACGGCGGGCAGGCGCAGGACCTGCGCCCCGACCGGGGAAAGCAACAGCAACGCGGCGAGGGTCCGGCTCGCGCGAATCATCACCGGCAGTGTAGCCAGGCGCGGGCGCGCGGTCTTGGGCCGGAGGGCCTAGGCGCGCGCGAGGAAAAGACCCATGGAGAAAATGAGACCCAGATTGCTATACTAACCACGACGCCATGCCCTTTACCCGACTCGGGCTTAGAACCGAGCTCCTCGACGCGATCAAGACCCTCGGCTACGCCGCGCCCATGCCGATCCAGGAAAAGTCCCTTCCCGAGTCGATGGCCGGCCGGGACGTGATCGGCTCCGCGATGACCGGCAGCGGCAAGACCATGGCGTTCACTTTGCCGCTGCTGCAGCGCTTGCTGGACGATCGCGACAAGGACCCGCATAAAGGCGGCCCGCGCGTGCGCGCGCTGGTGCTGGTGCCCACGCGGGAGCTTGCCGCTCAGGTCGAGAAGTCGGTCGGCGAGCTGGCGAGGAACTCGCCGGTCAAGTGCGCGCTGATCATCGGCGGGGCCAGCTTCACCACCCAGCGCGACGCGCTCAAGAAAGGCGCGGAAGTGGTCGTCGCCACGCCCGGCCGCCTGCTGGACTTGATCCGCGGCGGCTCGCTGCACCTGAGCGACGTGAAGGTCGTGGTGCTCGACGAGGCCGACCGCATGCTCGACATGGGCTTCATGCCCGACGTGCGGCGCATCATGAAACTGTTGCCTGTCGCGCGGCAGACCATGATGTTCTCGGCGACGATCCCGCCCGAGGTGGAGCGCGTGGTCAACGAGTTCATGCGCTCTCCGGTGCGCGTCGAGGTGGACCGCCCGCGCTCCACGGCGACGACGGTGACGCAGGCGCTGTTTCCGGTCACCGAGGGCCAGAAGGGCGAACTGCTGGCGGCCGTGGTCAAAAGCGACGGCGTCGATTCGGTCATCGTCTTCACGCGCACGAAGGCGCGCGCGGACTACGTGGCGCACTGCCTGGGCCGGCGCGACATCGCCTGCGGCGTCCTGCACTCCGACCTGTCGCAGAAAGAGCGCGACAAGGCCATGCAGGATTTCCGCGACGGCAAGCTCACCATTTTGGTGGCCACCGACCTGGCCGCGCGCGGCCTGGACGTTCCCGAGGTCTCCCACGTCATCAACTACGACGTGCCCGAGCACGCCGAGGACTACGTCCACCGCATCGGCCGCACCGGCCGCGCCATGACCGAAGGAGACGCGGTCACCTTGGTCTCTTTCGAGGAAGAACGCCTGATCCCGTCGATCGAGGCCTTCATCGGCCAGCCGATCCCGCGCAAGGCCCTGCCCGGCTTCGCCTACCGCGTGCCGCCGCGCCTGCACACCTACACCGCGCCCATGTCCTCGAAGTTCCGCCTGCGCCGCGTCATCCCGCGCGGCGGCTCCTCGAAGTTCCGCCGCTGA
>JABEUV010000154.1 GCA_013044195.1 Elusimicrobiota bacterium
GCTCGAACGCCTAATTCGATTTCTTCGGGGCGTCCACGCAATCGTAGTAGCACGAATCGAATACCAAGTGCATCGTGCGTGCCTTAAAAACAGACTGCTCATGGGGGTTCCCAGGATTTAATTTTTTGCATTCGCTGTCCGCGAGCAAATCATTGGCGTCGCTGCGTCCCAGATACATCACCCCATAGCAGCCGATCGTAACCTGGTCAGGCGTCGACTTGACGAGGTTGGGACCCAGGCAGCCCGAGATCGAGACAGCGCCGACAGCGAGGACAATGAAGCGTATCTTGTTCAATTGCGTTCTCCGTGAGAAAGTAAATCCCCCGCCAAGTCATGTTAGCAAAACGTGCGCGGGGCCTAATGGGCTTCAGTCGAGTTCGTCGGCGATGTCCCGCGCGGCGCCGACCGACTCCGCTCGAAGGCGGCGACGACGGTCAAGGTCAGGCGGGCCGCGAGGGCGTTGATCGGCAGGATGTTCAGGTCGATCAGCGGCCGCAGGAAGGAAAGGCGGCGGGTCAGATCGCGGGTCAGGGCCTCGACCAGCAGGCCGCGGGAGTTCGCGCTGCCGCGGCGCAGGGTCTCGAAGGCGATTTCCAGAGCGTCAGGGTCGCCTTTCAAGCTGCGGTGGGTGACGAGCGAGGCCCTGAGAACCTCGTCCTTGACGCCGCCCAGCAGGGCGTCGGTGGGCACGCCGGGGGAGTTCAGGCCGCGCGCGGCGTGGACGGCTTCGAACAACGTGTCGGTCAGCAGAGGTATCGAGCGGGAGGTCGCCGCGTAGGCCGGCGCCAGGGCCTCCAACTCGGAGGCGCGCTCCAGCTTGAGGTCCTGATAGACGTCGCGCAGAAGGGCGCGATCGGCCGCCGGGGCGCGCGCGGCCAGGCGCTCGGCGTAGACGGCGATGTTTTTCTCGTTCCAGGGGACTTTCGTCATCACGAACGGACGGCCCAGGCCGACGGCCGCGCTCATCGCCCCGTCGCCGGCCAACAGCGGGGGCGGTCGGGAGTAGGCCATCAAGCCGACGAAGAGCCGATGCGGAAGCGTGCCGGTTTTCACGACATAGACGGTCCCTGCCTGCGCGCGCTCGGGCAGGGGGACGTCGCCGTTGAAGACGACCACGCGCGCGCGCAGGGCGGCATGCTTGATATCCGAGAGTTTAAAGGAGGATGGCGTGAAGATCACGTAGCTGCCGCGCCGCGCCGCGGCGCGATTAGACAGGCCCGCCAGGTAGCGCTCGAACTGCGGCTTCACCTCGGCCATGCCGATGCCGTAGGCAAGGCCGACCTCGGCTCCGTTCAAGACCTCTTGATTGAGGACGGCGCCGATCGCCGCGGCGCCGTTGACGTCGCTGTCCGTCGCCTCGCGGCGCACGAAGCGGGCGATCTGCTCGCGCGGCTGGCCGCGCAACTCGCGCGCCACGGGATCGGCGTAGATGCCCGCGTCCTTGCGCGCCAGGCCGGCCGTGCTCATCTCCAGACGCTTGCCGCCGACCAGCGCCGTGGCGGGGCCGTCCGTCTCGGACTCGGTGTTGCCGAAGACCGTCTGCGTGACGATCACGCCGCCCTCTCGGACCGGGATGTGCCCTTGGCGGTCGAACTCCCCGTGGTGGGCGGCCAGGTTCAGCAGGACGTCGGCAGGCTCGTGCTTGGCCGGCGTGTACGCCTGGACGACGCGGGCCCCGCCGTCGAAGAGGGAAGCGCCGTCGTCTAGCGGACGGCCGACCAGCCGGGACAGGATGCGCCGCTCAAGCTCGCCGGTGACGAAGGTCAAAGTGGGGACGACGGCGTCCGCGCGGCCGCGCGTGCGGGAAAGCAGGTCGTAGGCGGTCAGGTACGCGGCCGCGACGTCGCCGTTGCCCCCGCGGCTGCCGCGCACGTCGAAGACGATGTGCGGGGGCGCCTGAGCCGGCGCGGCCCGGGCGGCCTCTGTCGGGAGGCTCGGCGCGGCGACGGCGGCGAAGGCCGGCGACGCGGCGGCGGAAACGCTCAGCGCGGAAGGCAGCGGCGAAACCTGCGCCAGCGGCGCCGCCAGTGAGAGAGCCGGAGTCGGGGACAGCGGCACGGCGCCCAGGCCGAAGGACCCGCCGCCGATGGAGGCGGATCCGGAGTTTGTTTCGGGCGCGGCGACGACGTCCGGAACCGAGGCGACGCCGCCGGCGGCCGACGACGCGGCGAAGACGAGCGTCAGAAGCGTCGAGGAAACGAAGGGCCGCATCACGCTGAGTATAGCCCCTATCGTCCGAATTTCAAGGGCAGATTCGCAGATATGCGCGCGTGAGCCGAAGCCGGGATCTTCTTGGAGCGCGTTTGGTAGACTGACGGTCTGGGACACGGAATGACGTGCAAGAAAAAGGCCGGCAAATGCGCCTCGACGGCGGAGAGCGATGCCCTTTGAATCGTGCCGCCGGCGCGCGGCGTTCTTCCTGGGGCTGATCCTGCTTGCCGCCGCGCCGGCGCGACCGGCGGCCGCGGCGCGGAACTCCTGGGCGGTGCCCGTCGCCGACAATCTGTCGCGTCTGCTGGCCCAATTCGACCGCGACGGCGACCGTCGCATCACGGTCGAGGACAAGCCGCGGGGTTCGTTTCAATTGCTCGACGCGCGCGGCGGCGCGCACGCGATTGCGGGCGTTTATCCGCTGTCCGTGCTGCTGCAGGAACTGAGCCTGGCGCGCGACCGCGGCCTGACGCGCGTCGACCTGTCGTCGGCGACTTTGTTCGAGAACCCGGTCGATCGCACTCACCGCATGATCCGCGACCTTTTCTGGGACTCGTTGACGCGCACGGTCGACGAAGCGGGGCTTTCGCGCGCGCTGGACGATTCCAAGTCCGCCGCGGCCGACGGCCGGCGGCGCCTCTACGTGCCGGCCGACGACCCGCGCGCCTTCGCGTATTTTTCGGACGTCGCGCGAAGGCGGCCGGACCTGCGGCTGACGGTGGAGCGCCTGCCGCCGCATCCGGACGGCGCCTACGTGC
This sequence comes from Elusimicrobiota bacterium, assembly GCA_013044195.1. Lineage (GTDB taxonomy): Bacteria > Elusimicrobiota > Elusimicrobia > UBA1565 > UBA9628 > GWA2-66-18. The sequence continues at coordinate 2,970 of JABEUV010000154.1, forward strand.
GCGGCCTGGACGGGCGGCACGGACTGCTGAGCTTGGCGCTGGCGGCCGGCACGGACGGCCGCCTGGTCGGACGCCCGTTCGTGGTGCCGGGCGGACGCTTCAACGAATTGTACGGCTGGGACTCGCACTTCATCGCCCTCGGCCTTTTGGAAGACGGCCGCGTCGAGCTGGCGCGGTCCATGGTCGACGACCAGGTTTACGAAATTCGCCATTACGGCCGCGTGCTCAACGCCAACCGCACCTACTACCTGACGCGGTCCCAGCCGCCGCTGCTGACCGCCACCTTGCGCGCGATCGCGCCGCGCCTGCCGGGCACCGCGCAAAATCGGGCGTGGATCCGGGGCGTGCTTGAAGCCGCGCTCGCCGAGTACCGCGGCACCTGGACTGCGCCGCCGCGCCTGGTCGCGCCGTGGGGCTTGAGCCGCTACTCCGACGACGGCTCCGGCCCCTGCCCGGAGGTGGAGCCGGGCCACTACGATGCGATCCTGCGCCCTTACGCGCGCAAGGCGGGCCTGACGCCCGCGCGCTATCTGGAGGAGTATTCCGCCGGACGCATCAAGGAACCTGCTCTCGAGGCATTCTTCGCCAACGACCGCGCGGTGCGCGAGTCCGGCCACGACACCACCAATCGCTTCGACGAGCGCGCCCAGGACTTTCTGACCGTCGACCTGAACTCCCTGCTCTATAAAACCGAGACGGACGCGGCGTTCCTGCTTGACTTCTACTTCGGCGGCCGCCTGAAGACGGCCGACGGCCGCGTCGAGGATTCCGCGGACTGGCGGCGCCGCGCCGCGGCGCGCAAGGCCGCGATGAACGCCCTGTTTTGGGACGCGAAGGCGGGGTATTTCTTCGACTACGACTTTCGCCGACGCCGTCGTTCCGGCTACGTCAGCGCGACCGCCTTCTATCCGCTGTGGGCCGGCTGGGCGTCGCCGCAGCAGGCCGCCGCCGTGCGCGACCGCGCGACGCGGGATCTGGAGCGCCGGGGCGGACTGACGTCCACGTCGGAGGCGTCGCGCGGTTCGGTGAGCGAGTCCCGTCCCCAGCGGCAATGGGACTACCCCTACGGCTGGGCGCCGCACCAGATCATCGCGTGGTCGGGACTGCGGCGCTACGGCTTCGACGCCGACGCGCGCCGCCTGGCCTACCGCTGGCTGTACATGATCGTCACGAACGCGCGCGATTATGACGGCGTCGTGCCGGAAAAATACGACGTCGTGAAGGCGTCGCACCGGGTCTTCGCGGAGTACGGCAACGTCGGAACCGAGTTCGCCTACATCACGAAGGAAGGCTTCGGCTGGATGAACGCCTCCTTCGAGCTGGGCCTGAAGGTCCTCAGCCCGGCGCTGCTCGCCGATCTTCGCGCGCAGATTCCGCCCGACCGTCTTTTCGCCCCGACGCCGGCTCGGCGCTGAGCGGCCTCGCGGTCGCCGGACATTTCGTTGCAAACCGGCAGGGGCCGCTCGCCGAGAAGGCTCGGCGCGGGCGGTCGATGAAACTTGCGGCCCTCGTCGTGTCGGCGTTTCTCGCGCGCGGACGCGCGTGCGCGCAGGAGGCGCGCGACCTTGCTGCCGAGGCGCGGCGCGTGGAGGCGGACTGCACGGTCAGCGAGCGCATCGGGCCCAGCGACGTGCCGCTGCCGCTGGACCTGTCGAACGCCCTGCTCGATCATCCCGATTTGGCGGCGTTCATCGTCCGGCGGCGCAAGATCGCGCCGTATCGCATCGAGATGCGCGGGCCGCGGCGTTCGCTGGCCGACGACGGCGAAGGCACGAGCGGCGTCGTCGATCTGCTCGAGCGCGGCGAGCGGCGGCGCTTGTATTACGGCGAGGGCGAGCACCGCAGCCGCTTTTGGCCGGTCATCCGCGCCGAGGCCGTGATCTCCATGGAACTTGATGAGCGCGCGCTTCCCGACGGCCGGCCGGCGACGCGGACGTCGTTTCTGGTCTGCGTGCGCATGCGCAGCCGCTTTGTTTCCGGCGTCGTCAAGGTCCTGCGGCCGTTCATCCGCAGGACCTTGATCGGGAAATTCACCAAGGCGTTTTTCGTCGCCGACCGGGTGGGACGTCTGATGGCGGACGATCCGAGCGGCGTCGAGGAGGATATCGCGGCCTTTGCCGATCTCTCCGCCGACCAGCGCGAATTCTTTCGCCGGAGCTTGGCGCGACTGGGCTCGAGCGCGCCGCGGTAAGCTGTTTTTTGTATGCTGGCAGCACTGTTGCCGGTTTAGGAGAAATTTAATGAAGCGTTTCGCCGCCCTCGCCGCCGCCGTCCTGCTTGCCGCGCCCGCGTTCGCGCGCCTGCGCACAAAAGTCGTCGATTACAAGGACGGCGACGTCGTGCTGGAGGGCTACGCGGCCTGGGATGACGGCTTCACCGACAAGCGTCCGGGCATCCTCGTGGCTCACGAGTGGTGGGGGCACGGTCCCTATGCGCGCAAGCGCGCCGAGATGCTGGCCAAGCTCGGCTACACGGCCTTCGCTCTCGACATGTACGGCAAGGGCGTCTACGCCAAGGACCACGAGGAGGCCGGCAAGCTTTCCGGCGCGTTCTTCGCCGACCGCAACGCGATGCGCCGCCGCGCGATGCTGGGCCTGGCGGAACTCAAGAAGCTGCCCTACGTCGATGAGAGCAAGCTGGCGGCCATCGGCTACTGCTTCGGCGGCACGACGGTGCTGGAACTGGCGCGCATGGGCGCGGACCTCAAGGGCGTGGTCAGCTTTCACGGCAACCTCGCCGCGCCGACGCCGGCCACGGAGACGCCGAAGGCCAAGATCGCCGTTTTTCAGGGCGGCGACGACCAGATGACCCTGCCGGGACTGCCGGGCTTCGAAGACGAGATGCGCAAGGTCAAGGCGGATTGGGAACTGACCATCTACGGCGGCGCCGTGCACAGCTTCACCGTGGAGGAAGCCGGCTCCGACCCGTCGACGGGCATGGCCTACAACAAGGAAGCCGACGAGCGCTCCTGGCAGGCGATGCGGGACTTCTTCGCCGAGATCTTTCGCTGAATCCGGGCGGACGGAAACCGAAAGTGCTTGAATAGTTTCCTTTCGTGCGCTATAATAAACTCAAGAAACTAATCCGGTTTCCAAGGTTTACAACCATGACACCCCCCGCTTCGCCCGCCGCCTCCGCGGACAACCGCCGCCGCGTCGTTTCCGTCGCCTTGGACCGCTTCTTGGCCTCCGGCTTCAGCGCCGTGACCATGGACGAACTGGCTCGCGAGCTGGGCATGAGCAAGAAGACGTTGTACGAGCTTTTCCCCGGCAAGACGGAGCTTCTGCGCGAGGCCAGCCGGCTTAAATGCGAAAACTGGCAGGTCGAGATGCAGTCGATCGCGCAGGAGACGACGGATTTCTTTGAGCGCGCCCGGCGCACGTTCCGCTTCGTCGCCCAGCTCTATTCGCGCCTGACCCACGCCTATCTGACCGACCTGCGCCGTTCGGCCCCGGAGGTGTGGGGCGACATGCAGGAGTTCCGCCGCCGCCGGGTGCGGCGCAATATTTTGGATCTTCTGGAGCAGGGCGTGCGCGAGGGCGTCCTGCGGGCCGATCTGGACTTAGAGACGCTGGCGGCGATGTATTTGACGATGACCAGCGCCCTGCTGAATCCGGAGGTTTCCGGCTTAACCAGCGGCGTGGAGATTAGCGCGGCCTACGAGGCGTTCGTGCGCGTCTACTTCGAGGGTCTGATCTCCGACGCGGGACGACGTCGGCTTGCGGCCAAGCCGGCGCGTTCGGCGCGGGGGGGCGCGCGATGAGCCGCGTTCTTCTGGCGGCCGCTCTGCTGGTCGCGACGGCGCGCGGCGCCGCGCGCGCGGAGGAGCCGATGGCCGTGAGCCTGCGCGACGCCGTCGAGTCCGCGGTCGGCACGCGCCTGGACGCGATCATCGCGGGCGCCAAGACCGCGCAGGCACGCGCCAAGGAGATGCAGACCGCCGCCAACCTGCTGCCCCAGTTGACGGCGACGCTGGCCGAGATGCGCACGTTCCGCGTGAGCCTGGCCGCGGAGGGCTTGAGCTTTCCGGGCTTTCCGACCTTGCTTGGACCCTACGACACCTTCGATGCGCGCGTGCGCCTGACTCAGAAGCTTTTCGACTGGGGTGCCGTGCGCCGCGCTCAGTCCGACGAGGCCGCCGCTCGCGCGGCCGTCTATGAAGAGAAGGCGGCGCGAGAACAGGTGGCCACCGCGGCCGCGCTCTCATATCTGGAGGCGGTGCGCGCCGGGCACGCCGTCGCGGCCGTGACCGCCGACAAGGAATTGGCCGACCGCCTGCTGGCGCTGGCGCGCGACCGCAAAACGCAGGGCGCGGCGACCGGCGTGGACGTGGTGCGCGCGCAGGCGCGCGCGGCGGACGCCTCCGCGGCTCTTCTGCGCGCGCAGGTCGGACGCCGGGAGGCCCTGCTGCTGCTCAAGCGCGTGGCGGGCTGGCCGCTGGAGCGGGAACTGCGCCTGACCGACGACTTCACCGCGGCGTCCTCCACCGCTCCCGGCGTCGCCGAGTCCCTGCAGGACGCGGAGTCCGGTCGTCCCGAGATCGCCGCGGCCGAGGAGCGCGCGCGTTCCGAGGACCTGGCCGCGCGCGCCGCGCGCGGCGACCGCGCGCCGAGCGTCATGTTCGCGGCCGACTACGCGCAGAGCGGCGTCTTGCCGACCAATTCCGTCAACGTCGGCGACATGGGCGGCTTTTTGACTCTGCCGCTGTTCACCGGCGGCCAGCTGTCGGGGCGCATCGCGGAGGCCGACGCGCGCAAGAGCGAAGCGATGGCCGCGCTGTCGGACACCCAGCAGCAGGTGGAGCTGGACGTGCGTACGGCTCTGGAGCGCCTCTCCGAGTCGGCGGCCGAGGAGGACGCGTCGGAGCAGTCGCTGACGCTGGCTCAGCGGGAACTGGAAATGTCTCGCGACCGCTACGCTCAGGGCGCGGGGGACTCGGTGGAGCTCGTCGAGGCCCAGGCGGAACTGGCGCGCGCGCGCAACGCGCAGGTGTCGGCGCTGGCGCGGTATCATTCCTCGCGGGTCAATTACGCGGCGGCCGTCGGCCGCGCGCTGGAGTTCAAGCTATGAGCGTTCATGGAGAGACTATGGAGCACGCAAAGACGTCCGTCGCCGGCGAGGCCTCGGCCCCGGCGCGCGGCCGCAGGCCGAACTGGAAGCCGTTCGCGGCGGGCGGCGCCGCGCTGCTCTTGATCGCGGGCGCATGGCTTCTGCTGCGCGCGCCGACTGAATCCACCGATGACGCGTTCGTCGAGGCCGACATCGTGCCGATCAGCGCACGTATCTCCGGCCACGTCGCGCGCGTGCTGGTCGAGGACAACCAGCCCGTCAAGGCCGGCGACGCGCTGGCCGAGATCGACCCCGACGACTTCCAGACCCGCGTCGACCAGGCCCGCGCCAAGTCCGCCTCCGACCGAGCTTTAGTCGAGAAGACGCGGGCCGACTTGGGCCGCGCGAAGGCCTTGTTCGCCAAGGACGAGGCGTCCCGCGAAGAACTGGATCACGCGCAGGCCGCGTCGGAGCAGGCGGCGGCGGACCTGGCCGAGGCCGAGGCGGAACTGCGGCGTGCCGAGCTGGATCTTTCCTATACCAAGGTCGTAGCGCCGGAGGCGGGACGCGTGACGCGCAAGTCCGTGGAGGCCGGCGCTTACGTGCAGGTCGGCCAGCCCCTGCTTGCGCTGGTTCCGCAGGAGGCCTGGGTGGTCGCCAACTTCAAGGAAACTCAGTTGACGCGGATGCGGTCGGGTCAGCACGCGGAGGTGGTCGTCGACTCCTACCCGGACCAGACCTTGCGCGGCCACGTCGACAGCATCCAGGACGGCACGGGCTCGCGCTTCAGCCTTTTGCCGGCCGAGAACGCGACCGGCAACTACGTCAAGGTCGTTCAACGCGTGCCGGTCAAGATCGTCCTGGACGAGAAGCTTTCGGGCGGGCGCCTGCTGGCGCCGGGCATGTCGGTCGAAGCGACCGTCGATCTTAAATAGCCGCGCTGGCGCGCCGCGCGCGCCGAAAAAAATCCGCGGCGGCGCTTACGGCGCCGTCGCGGATTTTTCTATCGATGGTCGGCTTAGAGCGAGCCCGTGAGCGAGACCGTTCCGGTGACGCTGCCGAAGCCGGAGCCGCTGACCGAAGCGGAGCCGCTGACTTTCAGCGTGCCCAACAGCTTCCCGTTCGCTCCGTAGACGGGGCCTGATCCGGTGACGGTGCCGATGCCCGAGACCATTCCGGGCATGCCGTTGGAGCAAAATCCGTCCACCCAGACGACGCCGGAGACGTGGATCGTGCCGTGGGACTTGCCGTCGTCGCTGGTGACCGCGACGTCTCCGGAGACGTCCGCGGAGCCGCTGACGCTGCCGCTGCCGTCTCCGATGGGCCCGTTGGGGCCGATCACGGGGCCCGGGCAGGCGAACAGGTTTGCGCTGCCGGCGACGTCGCCTTGGCCGCGGAAAGTGCTCGCGGCGGAGGCCTTGATCTGGGCGGAGAGGTTGAGCGCGCCCGTCACGCCCGTCTGCCAAGCCGAAGGCGCGTCCGGCGCCGCCGAGGCCGCCGTCGCGGCGAAGAGAACCGCCAGCGCGGCCGTTGCGATCGTCAATTTCATGGATGAACCTCCGTGCGGCATGAACGCATTGAACCGAATTTATTGTAGGCCTTTCGGGAGTTTGCTGCATGAGTCATCGGTCCCATATAAAATTAGGCCTAAAGTCCTATGTCGGCGATTGGGCGTGCGGTGTGAGCGGCCGCGCGACGCGGCCGGTTCGCGTCCCGGCCGGCGTCTAATCGCGCGGGTCGTCCGCCTTGACAGCGCCCGCGCCGAAGATTTAGCGTGGACGCGGCCGCAGCCGGCCCGGAGGTCGAACGAATGCGAGTGACGCTGGAAGGCGAAGGGGCGTTCGGGGCGCCGGGCATGGAGCCGCGTTGGACGGGCAGCGCCAAGGAGGCCGTCGGCACGGCCTACAACACGGCCAGCCGCGTCTGGTTCACCGTGTCGCGCGGCATCCTTAACGAGATTTACTCGCCCACCGTCGACCATCCGCAGGTGCGCGATTTCCAATACTTGATCACCGACGGACGCACGTTCTGCCACGACGAGAAGCGCGACCTGGTCTCCACCGTCGAGCCGCTCGACGAACACTGCCTCGGCTACCGGATCATCAATGAGGACCCCCAGCGCCGCTACCGCCTGGTCCATCAGGTGATTTGCGATCCGTACCTGCCCTGCGTGCTGGTGCACACGCGGCTGGAAGGCAAGGATGAGGCGCTCAAGGACTTGCGGCTCTACGCTTTGCTTGCGCCGCACCTGGGCATGGGCGGGATGGGCAACAGCGCGTTTCGCGTGCCGGTGGCCGGGCAGACGGTGCTGGCCGCGGCGCGCGACACCCACCGCCTGGCGATGGTCGCCAGCGCGCCGTTTCTTAAGACCGGGTGCGGCTATGTGGGCGTCAGCGACGGCTGGACGGATTTAAAGAAGCATCTGACGATGACCTGGCAATACGGCCACGCGCTCAACGGCAACGTGGCCGTGACCGCGGAGATCGACCTGTCGCGCGGACGGGAGTTTACCTTGGCCATTGGCTTCGGCTCGCGCCTGCACGGCGCGGTCACGACGGCCTTCGACGCGCTGGCCACGCCGTTCTCCGACCAGCGCGAGACGTTTCGTCGCCAGTGGCATGGCGCCTCCGGCGACACGCTGGACCTTGAGGAATTCGCCGGCGATGAGGGCCGTCTCTACCGCGCCAGCCGCAAGCTTCTGCTCGCCCACGAGGACAAGACCTATCCGGGGGCGATGATCGCCTCGCTGAGCATTCCGTGGGGGCAGGCGCACGGCGACGAGAGCGGGCTGGGCGGCTACCACTTGGTCTGGACGCGCGACCTGTGCCAGAGCGCGGGCGCGATGATCGCCGGCGGCAGCATGGAGACGCCGCGACGAACCTTGCTCTACCTGGTCGCTTCGCAGTTGCGCGACGGAGGCTTCTACCAAAATTTTTGGATCAACGGCGAGCCCTACTGGCAGGGCAAACAGCTCGACGAGACGGCGTTCCCGCTGATTCTCGCCTGGAGGCTGGACGCGTTGGGCGCGCTGAAGGCGTTCTCGCCGACGCGCGCGCTGGTGGAATCGGCGGCGGGCTGGCTGCTGCGCGAGGGCCCGGCCACCCAGCAGGAACGCTGGGAGGAAAACGCCGGCTACTCGCCGTCGACGTTGGCGGCGGTGATCTCAGGACTGGTCTGCGCGGCGGACTTCATCCGTCGCGGCGGCGACGAGAGCGGCGCGGTCTTCATCGAGGAGTACGCGGACTTTCTGGAGTCGCACGTGGAGGACTGGACGGTGACGTCTCGGGGATCGCTGTTGCCCGGAGTCCCGCGCCACTACATCCGCATACTGCCCGTCGACCCGGCCGATCCTTGCCCCGACGAGGATCCGGACACGGCCGTGGTGCCGATGCGCAACGTGGCGCCGGGCGGGCCCGCGCAGGTGCCGGCGCGCGACCTGGTCGACGCGGGCTTTTTGGAACTGGCGCGCTACGGCTTGAGGAAGCCCGGTGATGCGCTGATCGAGGATTCTTTGCGCGTCGTCGACGCGGTTTTGAAAGTCGCGACGCCGTCCGGGCCCTGCTGGCGGCGCTACAATCACGACGGCTACGGCCAGCGCTCCGACGGCGGGCCGTTTCTGGGCTGGGGAAAGGGGCGGCCGTGGCCGATCCTGACCGGCGAGCGCGGCCACTACGAGTTGTCCGCCGGGCGCGACGTGACGCCCTACCTGCGCGCGCTGGAGGGCTTTGCGACAAGCGGGGGGATGCTGCCTGAACAGATCTGGGACGAACAGGACCGCCCGGAACTGGCCCTGCATTTCGGGCGTCCGACGGGCGCCGCGATGCCTCTGCTGTGGGCTCACGCCGAGTATGTGAAGCTTCTGCGCTCCGCGCGCGACGGCGCGGTCTTCGACCGGCTGGAGCCGGTCGCGCGCCGCTACCTGAACGGGCGCGGCCGGCGAGACCTGGAGATATGGAAATTCAACCGCCGACCGCGCCGCATTCCGGCGGGGCGCGTGCTGCGTGTGGTCGTGCGCGCGCCGTTTCGTCTGCGCTGGAGCGCCGACGGCTGGGCGCACTCGGCCGATGCGGACTCGCGGCCCACGTCGTTCGGCGTGCACTACGTAGACCTGCCCACGTCTCGGGAGTCCCGCGCGCCGCTGGACTTCACCTTTTATTGGACCGAGGCCGGTCGCTGGGAGGGCCGCGACTTCCGTGTGGCGCTGGGCGCGCCGAAGGGCCCGGCGTGAACGCGACCGCGCCGGAGGTTCGGCGGTATGAGGACCTGGAGACGCTGAGCGTCACGGCGGCCGAACTTGTCGCCGCGACCGCGCGCGCCGCGGCCGCGGAGCGCGGGCGCTTCAGCCTGGCGCTTTCCGGAGGGAGCACGCCGCGCCGCCTTTATCAAATGCTCGCGGCGTCGGACCTGCCGTGGGAGCGCGTCCATTTGTTTTGGGGCGACGAGCGCTGCGTGCCGCGCGAGGACCCGGCCAGCAACTACCGCCTGGCGCGCGAGGCGCTCTTTGCGCGCGCGCCTTTGCCGCCCGCCAACGTCCACCCGATGCCCTGCGACCCTGCGGCGGCGGAGGAGGGGGCGGCGGCCTATGAAACGGAATTGCGCGAGTTCTTTTCCGGGACTGGCGCGGCCTTCGACCTGGTCCTGCTTGGCCTGGGCCCCGACGGACACACCGCGTCGCTTTTCCCCGGCGAGCCGACGCTCGACGAGTCGTCGCGCTGGGTCGTCTGCACGCCCGGCCTGCGCGCCGACCCGCCGGTGCCGCGCTTGACGCTGACCTTCCCCGCGCTCGCCGCCTCGCGCGGAATCCTTCTGCTCGCGGCGGGCTTGCGCAAAAAGTCTCTCGTCGAGGCGGCGGCGCGCGGCGGGGCGGACTTTCCGGCCGCGCGCGCCCGGGCGCGCGGCGGCGCGCTGTGGCTGTGGTCCTCGGCGGAGTAGTCGTCGGAACGTCTGGTGGCCAAGATGTTGCTAACGGGTGGGACGTCGAGCCTATGCATACAATTCTTTCCAAGAAGTCGTTAAGTCCGAACGTCACCCGGCTGGACGTGCGCGCGCCGCGCATCGCGCAGATACGCCGGCCGGGACAATTCGTCATCGTGCGCTCCCAAAAAGGACACGAGCGCATCCCCCTGACCATCGCGGACTCGGATGCCGCTTGCGGGACCATCGCTCTGGTCGTTCAGGCCGTCGGCAAAACGACGCGCGAACTGGTGGCGCTGGGCGTCGGCGACGTCATCCGGGACGTGTCCGGCCCTCTCGGCAACCCGACGGAGCTCCTCGAATCCGGCCGCGCGCTGTGCGTCGGCGGCGGCGTGGGGACGGCGGTCGTGCATCCGATCGCCAAGGCGCTGCGCGAGAGCGGCGTCTCGGTTTCCAGCGTGATCGGCGGCCGCGCCAAGGAGTGGGTGATCTTTGCCGACGAACTGCGCCGCTGCGGCGAGGTGGTCGTCTGCACGGACGACGGCAGCGATGGCCGCCGGGGCTTCGTCACCGACGCCGTTCGCGAGATGCTGGAGGCGGGGGGCGTCGACATCGTCTACGCGGTCGGCCCCGTGCCCATGATGCGGGCGGTCGCCGAGTTGACGCGTCCGCTCGGCGTGCGCACGATCGTTTCGCTCAATCCGGTCATGGTCGACGGCACGGGCATGTGCGGGGGCTGCCGCGTCGACGTGGGCGGAGAGATGAAGTTTGCCTGCGTGGAGGGGCCGGAGTTCGACGGGCACCAGGTCGATTTCGACTTGCTGGCCGATCGTCTTAAGACCTATCACGAGTTTGAGCGCCGCGTCGACGCCTGCGCCGACGGGAAGTGTCTGATCCGGCGCTGAGGCGGGCGCCAATCCGATGACAGACAAAATCACTCCCCGGGAAAGGATGCGGATTTCTCGGCAAGCCATGCCCGAGCAGGAGGCGGGTCGGCGCAGCGGAAACTTTGAGGAGGTCAACCTCGGCTTCACCGAGCAGGCCGCCCTCCTGGAGGCTCAGCGCTGCATCCAGTGCCGGGAGGCCAAGTGCATCCGCGCCTGCCCGGTGCGGGTGGATATTCCGCGCTTCATCAAGCGTCTTACGGATGGCGACTTGCCGGGCGCCGCCGCCAGTCTTTTCGGCGACAACATGCTGCCCGCCGTTTCGGGGCGCGTCTGTCCCCAGGAACAGCAGTGCGAGGGGGCGTGCGTCCGGGGCTGCAAAGGACAGTCCGTCGCCATCGGCTATTTGGAGCGGTTCGTCGCCGATTGGGCGCGACGGCGCGGCGACGGCGCGCCGCTTGCGCCCGTCGCGGCCAGCGGCAGGAAGGTCGCCGTGGTCGGCGCCGGTCCCGCCGGGCTCACCGCCGCGGGCGAGCTTGCCGCGCAGGGGCACGACGTGACGGTCTTTGAGGCGCTGCACAAGCCGGGCGGAGTGCTGGTCTACGGGATTCCGGAATTCCGTCTGCCCAAAGCCATCGTCCAGGCCGAGGTGGATCGGCTGGTCAAGGCCGGAGTCAAAATCCGCTGCAACGTCGTCGTCGGGCGGACCTACACCGTCCCGGAGCTTCGCGCCGATTTCGACGCCGTCTTCATCGCCAACGGCGCGGGCCTGCCCGTCTTCATGGGCGTGCCCGGAGAGAATTTAAAGGGCGTCTACTCGGCCAACGAATATCTGACGCGCGTGAATCTGATGAAGGCTCACGACCTTGAAAATGCGAACACGCCGGTGCTGCGCGGACGGCGGGTCGCCGTGGTCGGCGGCGGCAACGTGGCCATGGACGCCGTGCGCACCGCCAAGCGTCTGGGCGCTGAGTCGGCGATGATCGTCTATCGCCGGAGCAAGGAGGAAATGCCCGCGCGCGTCGAGGAGATCGCGCACGCGGAGCATGAAGGCATCGACTTCCAGCTGCTCGTCGCCCCTCTGGCGGTAGAGGGCGACGCGAAGCGCTGGGTCTGCGGCCTGCGCTGCCGGCGGATGGCTCTGGGCGCGCCGGACGCGTCGGGCCGCCGCAAGCCGGAGCCGATTGCGGACTCCGAGTTCACTCTCGACTGCGACGTGGTCGTGGTCGCCATCGGCACTCGGGCCAACCCCCTGCTGACCGCGACTTGCCCGGAGCTTTGCCTCGACAAACGCGGCAACATCGTCGTCGACGCCGACGGCATGACGAGCCTGCCCGGCGTCTTCGCGGGCGGAGACATCGTGCGCGGCGCGGCGACCGTCATCCTCGCGATGGGCGACGGCAAGCGTGCGGCCAAGTCCATCTCTCGTTATTTCGCCGCGGCCAGCCCGTCCGCCGCGTCCGCGTCGGACGGCGATCTCTCGCGCGTTTGAGCGGACGTCAGGCGCGGACTTTGTGCGTGCGCCAAAGCTTCGCGTCGTTGCGTTCGTCCCAGTCGAAGCCGAGA
>JABEUV010000014.1 GCA_013044195.1 Elusimicrobiota bacterium
CGCCGCGCGCGGCGGGGGGAACGGACCCCGTCTACGCCGGGCGCGTGCGGCAGGGAACGGGTCCAAAAGAGATCGCGCTTTGGATCGTCTCCGACAATTTGCTCAAGGGCGCGGCGCTCAACTCCGTGCAGGTCGCCGAGGAACTGCTCCGCCGTCGTTGGCTCGCGCCGCGATGATCCGCGCCGCCGTTTTTCTGTGCGCCGTGCTGTGCGGCGCGGCCCCGTCGGCCCGCGCCGCCGACCCGCTGGACGCGAAGGCCCGCGCGTGGGCCGCGCGAGGATTTTCACTCAAGGAACGCGCCACCCACGACGTGGGGGGGCTTCCCGTGTCCGTCGCGGTCTATACATCGACCGCGGGTGTCGGAGATCGCCTCGAAGCCTACGTCGTCGTAAGCTCGACGGCCTACCTGGGCTACACGCATCCAGGACGCGGCGATCGACTTGAGCTCGACACCACGCCGGCCGGCCGCGGCTTCCACGACCTGCTCGGCGACGGCTCTCGGATCGTCGCCTATCACGCGACCATTCCCGCGCTGAACGCGTCCAGCCTGGAGCTCCTGCGCTACAAGAACTTCCGCTTCACGCGCACCGCCTCGTTTCCCGAAGGCCGCTTCGCGCAGGACGACGGCAGGACGCTGATTTTCTCGCGCGATCTTCCGCTCGGCCGCTTTCTCTCGGTCGGCTGCTCCGATTTCGGCACGATATCGCAGACGGCGTTTCGCACGCGGCTTTACGCCGCGTCCCACGGAAAATTCGTCGACGTTACCGGCCTCCATCCCCGGCTGTTCGACGAGGAGATCGCGCGCAAGGAAGCCGCGCTGGAACGCCTGCGCGGCGATCTACAGAAGAACGCGGGAGAATATCTGGGCTTGGCGCTGTCGCTGTACTACGACTACGCCGCGCGCGGCCGCGCGCGACAGGGCTGGGAGCGACAAGGCTATTTTTTCCGCCTGCCTTCGTCGGCGCCGGGCTCCGTGCGCGCCTGTTTCGCCGCGATGCGCGCCGATCTGCGTCACCGCCTGGTCGTCCCCGCGGATTGGCCCTAACGATCCGTCATTTTACTAGGACTTTGGGGTAAAATAACTTCATGATCAAACACCTCTCGCTCGCCTGCGCGACTTTCTTCGCCGCCGCCGCCGCGTCCGCCGCCGCACCGTCCGCGGCCGTCCTGGTGGATCATGCCGCCGCGCTAGCCGCGGGTCTGGGCGTCACCTCCTCCGTCGCCGCCGCCGCGCCCGCCGCGCCTCCGTCCGCGGCCGCGGGCTCCGTCCGTTCCACGCTACCGCTGAAAGCCGCGCTCCAGGGCGCAACCTTGAGCGCGGGCCCGACCTCCGGACCGCTTGCCGACGACATAAACGTGACCGGCAACGGCTTTCTCCAGTGCTCCGGAGGACCCGCCGGGGCCGGCTCCATGAGCGGCTGGGTTAACCTGAGCGCCAACGTGCAGATCACCACCAGCGACGGAGGTATAGGAACCGTTCCCGTCTCCGGTGACGTCTTTCTCAGCGGCAGTTGTCAAAACGGCGCGGGCTTCGTCACCGGCAGCGTTCTTCTCAACGGCAGCGGCGCGGTCTACAACGGCGGCCGCTACGTCGGAACCGCCCAGCTCTCGGGCAACGTGTTCATCAACCAGTACGTCTCCGGCGGCTTCACCTGGATCAACCAAAGCGTGTACCTGACCGGGGAGTACAGCGCGAACTGACCGCAAACTCAGCGGCGGCCGAGCGCGTCTTTTAAGAACTGCGGCAGGGCGAACGCGCCCGTGTGGACGTCGGCGTTATACCAGCGTAGCGGTAGGCGCGCCGCGGAGACGCGCGCGGGCTTAAAGTCGCGCAACGGGCGCAGGCCCTTGGAGGCGTAGGTGAATGCCCACAGGCCGCCTGGATACGTCAGGTTGGTGAAGAGATAGGCGTCGACCACCGGAAATATCGGCTTGAGCAGGCGCGCCAGGTTCTTGATCGTGGCGATCTCGTAAAACGGGGAGCCGGCCTGGCTGACGACGATGCCGTCCTCGGTCAGCACACGGCGCACGTCCTTATAAAACGCGGAGCCGAAGAGTTCCTTGGCCGGGCCGAAGGGTTCGGTGGAGTCCACGATCACCACATCGAAGCGCTCCGACGTCTCGCGCACGAACGCCACGCCGTCGCCGATCTTCACCTCACAGCGCTTGTCGGACAGCTTCGCGGCCGTGCTGGGAAGGTAGCGACGCGAGGCCTCCACGACCAGCGGGTCGATCTCGGCCAACACGCAGCGCTCCACCGAGCGATGGCGCAAAACCTCGCGCACGCTGCCGCCGTCGCCGCCGCCGATCACAAGCACGCGGCGCGGCCGGGGGTGAAGAAACAGGGGAACGTGCGCGATCATCTCGTGGTAGACGAACTCGTCACGCTCCGAGACCATGGTCATCCCGTCGATGAGCAGGAGCTTGCCGTGGCCCGCGGTCTCCACGACCTCGACGGCCTGGAACGGACTGCGGCCTTTAAACACGCGCTTCTTAAGGCGAAAGCCGGTGCGTACGATGCCTCGGTACTCCTCGTCGATCCAGCGGGGCTTGGCGTTCATAGCACGATCTCAAAGGCCGGGGCCGCGCCCTCGACGGGCTTAAAGTGGTGATCGAAGCTCACACGGTAGCCGCAGGCCAGACTTTGACGGACCGCGCGCTTGATCGGGTAGCGGCAGCGAACCTTTCGCCGCGCGCCCTGGGGTTGAAACAACACAACGTCGCAGGACTGTGGCTTGAATAGGTCGAGTACGCGCGAGATGGTCTCGTCGACGTCGTCCTCGACGCAGTTTGTCTCGAAGCTGACGTAGGAGCCGATCTTCTGCGGAGTCACGTGCACCGTGTAGTAGCGCACGCCGCGGATGGCGTTGAGCGAGTATCCCATCGGCTCAAAGAGATGGTCGTCAACCTGGAAGCCGGGTCCAAGCAAGGTCCAGACGCCAGACTTCTCGCGAATGAACTCCTTCTTGCGCTGCGGGCCGGACATAAATACGCGCGCGGCCTGGGGATCGATGCCGTGCATTAAAATCTCAAGCGTGACGTCGTCGGCCGCGGGCGCGTAAGGCTTGTCGAGATGGAACAGGAATACGTGATGGTCGTCTCCGTCTCCGAAGCGGAAGGACTTTCCGGGCATGGCCTCAGACAAGCGGCGCGCGTCATCGAAGAAGTTCGACGGCTGATACTCCTGGTGCTGGGCGTTCTTGCGCTCGTAGATCAGATACTGAAACTGGCCGGGGCCCAGATCGGCGCACAACTGTAGAACCGCCGCGACCAGATCCGTGCGCCCGCAGGTGATCATCGTCAACCACTGGTCGGCGACGAACAGGCTGGACTCGGAGAGCAGGTGCGCGTCCAGGTGCTCATTGGAAACGGAGGACAATATCTGCGCGCGCGATTTCGCGACGATCTCTTTCCAGTAGTCGATGCCGCGCGCGCGCAGAGACGGCTGGCCCGGAGCCAGCGCGATCTCGATCTTTTTTTCCGGCCCTTCAAAGAACATCCGCTACCGTGCCTTGCGCGCGCGCCGGGCCTTCGCCCCGCGCTCGCGCGCGGCCACGTCGCGCGCCCGCTGGGCGCGCTCCGCGGCCTTAATGGTTTTCCAGTGCGCCAGAACTTCCTCGGGAGAGGAGAACGTACGGTCGCCCTTGAACACGTGTGGGTGCCGTCGCTCCAGCTTCACCGCCTGGCTTTCGGCGACGTCGTCCAGAGAAAAATGGCCGTCCTTCTGGGCCAGCTTCGCGTGCAGAAAAACGTGGAACAAAATATCGCCCAGCTCATCTTCGATTTCGTGCCAGCGTCCGCCCGCCAGCGCGTCCTCCAGTTCCTTGGCTTCCTCGCGCAGGAATGGAATCAAGGTCTTGTGCGTCTGGACCTTGTCCCAAGGACAGCCGCGCGGCGAGACCAGGCGCGCGACCACCTTCCGCAGATGAGGGAGACCTCGCGCCATGTCAGGAAACCACGATCCTTTCGGCGCCGAAGAACGGCACCAACGCCCGGGGCAGAAGGACGGAGCCGTCGGCTTGTTGAAAGTTTTCCAAAATCGCCGCGGCCAGGCGCCCCACGGCCACTCCGGAGCCGTTGAGCGTGTGCACGAACTCCGGCGCGGCCTTCACGTCGCGGCGAAAGCGAGCGGCCATGCGCCGTGCCTGAAAATCCGCGCAGTCCGAGCAGGAGGAGATTTCGCGGTAGCGGCTCTCCGACGGCAGCCAGACCTCGATGTCGTAGGTTTTGCGCGAGGAAAATCCCATGTCGCCCGTGCAGAGCTGGATCACGCGGTACGGAAGTTCCAGCTCCGCCAGCACGGCCTCGGCATCATGCGTCAGTTCCTCAAGCGCCGCGAGAGAATCCTCCGGCTTCGTGATCCAAACCAGCTCCACCTTGTCGAACTGATGATTGCGGATGACGCCGCGCACGTCCTTGCCGTAGGAGCCGGCCTCCTGACGGAAGCACGGTGTGAACGCCGTCAGCTTCATCGGCAGGCGCGCGGCCGGCAAAATTTCCTCGCGGACCATGTTCGTCAGGGGAATCTCGGACGTGGAGATCAGATACAGCGTCGTGGTCTTTTCGCCGTCGGTGTTCACCGTCTTGTACATGTCGGCTTCAAACTTCGGAAGCTGGCCGGTGCCTTCCATCACTTCGGGACGGACCAAATACGGAGGATGAACCTCGAGATAGCCTTTTTTCTCGTGACGGTCCAGCAGAAAATTTCCCAGCGCGCGGAGGAGCTTCGCGCCCCCGCCCTTCCACAAAGCGAATCGCGACCCGGACAGCTTGGCCGCGGCGGCGAAATCCAGCAGTCCAAGCTTCTCGCCGACGGCCTGATGATCCAGCGGCTTAAAATCGAACGTACGCGGCGTCAGCGCGCGGCGCACCTCGGGATTCTCGCTCTCGTCCTTGCCGACGGGAACGCTCTCGTGCGGCGCGTTGGGCAGTTCCAGCGTCGCGGCGCGGAGATTATTTTCTACGGCGGCAAGATTTTTCTCTTTTTCGGCCATCGCCACCTTCAACTGACCGACTTCCGCCATTAACTGAACCGCCTTCGCCTCGTCCTTGGCCGCCTTCGCCTTGCCGATCTCCTGCGACGCCGCGTTGCGGCGCGCCCGCATGTCCTCGACGATCTTCAGCGACGAACGGTGTTCCTCATCGATCAAAATCAGTTGATCGAACGCGTCCGCCCAACGCGGATGACGCGAAGCCAGCGCCCGGCGTGCGCCCGCCGGGTCCTTGCGCAAGGCCGCGAGATCGTTCATTTGGAGAACTCCACCACGTCCTCCGCCGTTTTAATGGACGCCGCACCCGGGTGAGGCTCCAGCATCACCTGCATTTTGAGACGGTCCGGCCACCAGCCCGCGCGGGCAAGACGACGCAGATAAAGATCGAGCGCGGGACTGGCATCGAGCACGACCTCCACGGTCTTTCCGGGAGCCACGTACGGCACGCGCTTCTCGTCGACCGCGAAAGGGATCGCCCATGCGCCGGCGACGGCCGCGTCGGAGGGCACCAGACGCGCCGTCATGCTGAAGCGGATCAGCACGCCTTCCTCGGGATGCGTGCCTGGGTTCTTCAGGAACAGGTGCGCGCGCAGGCGGTCGGTCAGCTTCGGCGGCGCCTGTGTAACGACCTTGACTTCCTGCCAGGCCGCCACCCGGCCGTTCTCCACGCGCCCCGCCTGCCAGCGCACTCCGTCGAACACCAATTGCGCCGACGCCCGTCCGGCGGCCGCGGCGAATGCCGCAGCGAGGAGGACGGATCTAACACGCATCGTGACGGGCCCTCACTTCTTGCCGCCGTCGGCTGGAGGTTCGACAGCGACCGGCGGCTCGGCCGCGATGGGTGCCACGCGCGCGACCTTGTCCGTTTCGTCCAGCCTTACCAGACGCACTCCCTGAGTGTTGCGCGAGATGGTCTTGATGTCCGCGCAGCGCAGACGGATGGCCTTTCCCTTCTCGGTCATCACCATCAAGTCGTCATCGTTGGTCACCAGCTTCACGCCCAGAACGGCGCCGTTGCGGTCGGTGGCCTTGATCGTGATGATGCCGCCGCCGCCGCGGTGCTGGCCGCGGTACTCGTTGACCTCGGTGCGCTTTCCGTAGCCGTTCTCGCATACGGTCAGCAAGGTCTTCTTCGTATCCGGCGCGAAAACTTCCATGCCGACGACCTGGTCGCCGCCGTCCAAACGGATGCCGCGCACGCCGGCCGCCGCGCGGCCCATGGAGCGAATATCGCCCTCCGGGAAGCGGATGGCCATGCCTCCCTTGGTGGCGATCAGCAGTTCGTCCTTGCCGGACGTATGCTGGACCTCCACCAGTACGTCGCCCTCTTCAAGCGTGATCGCGATGATGCCGGAACGGCGGATGTTCTCGAAGTCGGACAAAGGCGTCTTCTTAACCGTGCCCGCGCGCGTGCACATCGCCAGGAACGATTCCTGGCCCTTTTTCTCTTCAAAGGAGCGGATCGCGATCGCCGAGGTGACTTTCTCCTCGCCGGTCAGGGCCAGCAAGTTGACCACGGCCTTGCCGCGCGACGTGCGATTACCCTCGGGAATCTCATACGCCCGCAACGCGAACACGCGGCCGCGGTTGGTGAAGAACAGCAACGCCGCATGCGTGTCGGTCACGAAGAAGTGCTCGATCCAATCCTCGTCCTTGACCTCGGCGCCGGTGATGCCCTTGCCGCCGCGTCCCTGCGCCTGATAGGTGGCCGCGGGGATTCGCTTGACGTAGCCGGTGTTGGAGAAGGAGATGACGACCTCTTCTTTCTGGATCAGGTCCTCAAGAGACATCTCCGCGGCTTCGCTGGTGATCTGCGTCTGCCGCGACTTGCCGAAGGCTTCCTTGACTCCCTCCAGCTCCTTGATGACGATCGCGTAAACCTTTTTGACGTCGCCCAGGATCGCCTTGAGCTCGGCGATTTTCTTAACCAGGCCGTCGTACTCTTCCTGAAGGTCGCCGACCGACAGCTTGGTGAGGTTGGCCAGGCGCATCTCAAGGATCGCGTTGGTCTGGGCCTTCGACAGCTCGAAAGCCTCCATCAACTCGACGCGCGCCGTGTCGGTATCCTTGGCGCCGCGGATGATCTTGATCACGCGGTCGATGTTCTTGATCGCGATGATCAGGCCTTCCAAAATGTGGGCCCGGTCCAGCGCCTTGCGCAACTGGAACTTCGTGCGGCGGGTGACCACCACCTTGCGGTGCTGGATGAAGTGGCCCAGCATGTCGCGCACGCCCAGCACGCGCGGGCGTCCGTCCACCAGCGAGAGCAGGATCACGCCGAAGGTCGTCTCCATCTGCGTGTGCTTGAGCAGTTGATTGAGAACGACGTTCGCGTTGCCGTCGCGCTTGACCTCGATGACCACGCGCATGCCCTTACGGTCGGACTCGTCGCGAATGTCGGAGATGTCCGGAATCTTCTTATCGCGCACCAGTTCCGCGATCGTCTCCAGCAAGGTCGCCTTGTTGACCTGGTAGGGCAATTCGTGGATGATGATGGCCTGGCGATTTCCCTTGATGTCTTCGATATCAGTCTTCGATTGGATCCGGACGGAGCCGCGGCCGGTCTCAAAATAGTCCTTGATGCCGGCGCGGCCGCGCACGATGCCGCCGGTCGGGAAGTCGGGTCCCTTGATGATCTTCATCAAGTCCTTACTCTCGGTCTTAGGCTCCTTAATGAGCGCGATCGCCGCCTCACATATCTCGGAGAGATTGTGCGGGGGAATGTTCGTCGCCATTCCGACGGCGATGCCTGACGAGCCGTTGATCAGCAGGTTGGGGACCTTCGCGGGCATGACAAGAGGCTCGGTCGTGGTGCCGTCGAAGTTCGGCGTGAAATCGACCGTGTCCTGGTCGATGTCCGCCATCAGGTCCTCGGAAATTTTGGCGAGGCGGCACTCTGTGTAGCGGTAGGCGGCCGCCGGGTCGCCGTCGACGGAGCCGAAGTTTCCCTGGCCGTCGATCAGCGGGTGCAGGAGGGAGAACTCCTGCACCATGCGCACCATCGCGTCGTAGACGGCGGAGTCGCCGTGCGGATGGTACTTCTTGAGCACCTCTCCGACCACGCCAGCGCACTTCGAGTATTTTTTATTCGAGGCCAAGCCTTCGTCGTGCATCGCGTACAAGATGCGCCGATGGACCGGCTTCAGGCCGTCGCGCACGTCGGGCAGGGCCCGGCCGACGATGACCGACATCGAGTAGTCGATGTAGGAGCCGCGCATCTCAGCACCCAGGTCGCGCTGGATGATGTTCGCGTTCTGGGGTTCCGGCGTCGACTCGGGTTGCTCGGGCTTGCTCATGATAAATCTCCGTTACTATTTGGTGTCGATCAACGGATCAATAAACAAATTGGTTTTTGCACCAGCTTTAGTTTCTAAGTAAACACGAAGGGAAATCCTGGAAATCTCCATCCATTTGACCGCCTGAGAGGCTTCGGTGAAATCGATGTCCTTTTCCAGGCCGGGGTAGCGGGAATCAACGGCATACTCCGTCAGTTTATCCTGCTCTTCCGCCGACAGCGGCAAACCGCAGCCTCTCGGAAGCAGGGCGATGAGTTCGCCGATATCATGGTTCCGAGGGAAGTCCAGTCCGTGAAGGCACAAAACAGCTTTTAAATACTTTTCGACGCATTGTTGTGCATGGAAGCAGACGCCGTCGGACGGGCAGTCTTTCCCGGCCGCCATCAACAGACACGCCGCATTGAAGTCGTTTTCCGCCTTTCTGATCCAGGCACGCACCTCCGCGTTCGAATTAATGGCTGCGTTCATAGAGGATGCGTCCTTCTTTTCCGACGGCCCGTCCGATCGTCCCAGGAATATTTTTTTCGCGCTCAAGTTCTTCGTGAGTGCGGATTACGATGTCCTTGGCCAAGCCCATCGCGTGCAAAGCAACGCGGATGTCCACGCACTTCTGACGGCGCGAGCCTTCAATTTTAGGCAAGACGACAAGAAGGTCGACATCACTGTCCTTGTCGGCCTCGCCGCGCGCATACGAACCGAACAATATGACTTGCTCGGGCGAGAACCCGCTGACGATGCGATCAACCATCTCACGGATGATTGCCGGCACTCGCGCGGGCGTCACCGGCCTTATATTTCGATCTTCGATAATCCTCTCGTAACTCCTGGCTCCTGCGCGTCCGGCGAAATCAATGGCCTCTTCCAGCCAGTGCAAGCGTTCGGCAGGGCTAATCGAAAGCCCGGCCAAGACTTGGTGCCGCCAAGCCTCCTCAAAGCCGCCGATCTGTTTGTGGTTATCCATTGCGGATGTTCTTACGCAGCACTTCCAAGGCCTTGATGTCCGCCAAGTCCTGAGGGCGTCCGGCGCGCGTCTTCAGCGCGATCAAATCGTCGATTCCCGCGAAGCGGACTTTCATCGCACCGATGTCCGTGGACCGCGATCTCGTCCATAGTTCCTCGAACGGCAGCGGCGGCTCCAGGAATAGATCGACGGCGAATAAAGGATTGCGGGGCTCGACAAAAGAGAAGACCATCATGCCTTTCTCTTCGCGCCAGGATTTTCGCGTCTTGGGATCGGCAAGTCCCATAGGATCGACGGGCGCGCGCGGCTTCATTCCCAGGCCTACGAATACCGCGACGACGCGCGCGGCCAAAGGAGAATCCCAATCCACCACCAGGTCGAGATCGGACGTCATCCGCGCATAGCCGTGAAGCACCACGGCCACGCCGCCGACGACCACATAGCGCGCGCCGCTCTTTTCAAGCGCCTCGAAGATGGGTTCGAAGAGAATCATTCACGAGTCAGATGTCGAGGTTTTTGACTTCCTTCGCGTGTTTCTCGATGAACAGGCGGCGCGGCTCCACCTTGTCGCCCATCAAGGTCGTGAAGGCGTTCTCGGTGTCGCCGGCGTCGACGACCTTGACCTGGAGCAGGCGGCGGCGCTTCGGGTCCATCGTGGTTTCCCACAACTGCTCCGGGTTCATTTCACCCAGACCTTTGTAGCGCTGAATCTGCGCGCCGGCGCGGCCCGCGTCGCGGACCATCAGCAGAAGGTCCTTGAGGCTGTAGCCGTCCATCTCGGCGTGCGAGGTCTTCGCGCGGAACAACGGTTTTGTCTTTTCGTCGCGCACGACCTCATACCACTTGAGATCCAGGCCCATCTCCTTGAATTTTTCGGACAAGGCGTTGAGCTTCACCATCTCCCAGAGCTCTTGGAAGTCGGGCTCCAGAGACTCCTCGTCGGCCTCGCTGAGCGCGGTGTCCTCGGACGCGGCCTCTCCTTCCGGAGCGGCGTCCTTGGCCGGCTTCTTGGTTGCTTTCTCGGCCCGGTCCGCCAGCAGCTTGCGCTTCTGCTCGGCGACGTAGGCGTCGCGATACGCCTTCCATTCCGCCTCGGTGTAGAAGAACTCGTATTCACCTGCGCCCTTCTCCACGCGGTACAGCGGCAGCTTGCCGCTGGCCTGATATTCGATGAAGTCGTCGAGATGCAGGCTCTTGCGCTCAATGTGGCGGATTAAGGTTTCCAACTCGTTGAGGAGCTTGAGCAGAGACTTTAAGTCGTCGGGGTCCAACTTCTTGGACTTACCGCTGGCCGGGTTCATGGCCGTGACCTCGAGGGAGTTGCGGCCCTCGTTGAGCAGCCAGGCCTCCATCTTCTCCTCGGTGTCGATGTACATCTCCGTCTTGCCCTTCTTGACCTTGAACAGCGGCGGCTGCGCGATGTAGATGTGGCCGTTGTCGACGAGCGCCTTCATCTGCCGGTAGAAGAACGTGAGGATCAAGGTGCGGATATGCTGGCCGTCTACGTCGGCGTCGGCCATAATGATCAGCTTGTGGTAGCGCAGCTTGTCGATCTTCAAGCCGTCCTCGCCTTCACCAATGCCGGTGCCGATGGCGGAGATGAGCGTGCGGACCTCTTCATTCGACAGAATTTTCACGAGGCGCGCCTTCTCCACGTTCAGAATTTTTCCCTTGATGGGCAAAATGGCCTGGAACACGCGATCGCGGCCCTGCTTGGCCGAACCGCCGGCCGAGTCTCCCTCGACAATGAACAGTTCCGAGCGCTCCGGGTCCCGTTCCTGACAGTCGGCAAGCTTGCCGGGCAAGCTCGAACCATCAAGCACTCCCTTGCGCCGCGTCAGGTCCTTGGCCTTGCGTGCCGCCTCTCGGGCTTCGGCGCCGGCAATGGCCTTCGCGCAGATGGACTTCGCGGTCGACGGGTTCTCCTCGAAGAAGGTGACCAGCACGTCGCCGACGATGGACTTAACGATGCCCTCGACCTCGGCGTTGCCGAGCTTGGACTTCGTCTGCCCCTCGAACTGCGGGTTCTGAATCTTCGCCGACAACACGGCGCACAGGCCTTCGCGCACGTCGTCGCCGGTCACGTTGAAGTTTTTGCCCTTAAGCAAGTCATACTTCTTGATGTAGTCGTTGATGACGCGCGTCAGCGCGGAGCGGAAGCCCGCCAGGTGCGTGCCGCCTTCCGGCGTCTTGATGTTGTTGACGAAGGAGAACACCGTCTCGGAGTAGTCGTCGTTGTACTGGATGGCGAAATCAACAATGACCTCGTCCTTCTCTTTGGTCATCGAAATCGGCTCACGGTGGACGACCTTCTTGTTCGCGTTAAGGTGCTGAACGAACTGAGAGATGCCGCCCTCGTAGTGGAACGCGTGACGCTTATCCTCACGCTCGTCGACGATGGATATTTTCGCGCCCGCGTTCAAAAACGCTAATTCGCGCAGACGGTTGGCCAAAATTTCAAACGAATACTGATGGCCGTTGAAGATGTCGGGGTCCGGCTTGAAGGAAATTTTAGTGCCATGCTCGTCGGATTTTCCGACAGCCTTCACGTCGGCGTCGGGCTTGCCGCGTTTATACTCCTGAACCCACATTTTTCCGTCGCGGTGAACCTCGGCCTTCAGCCACTCGGACAACGCGTTGACGCAGGTCACGCCGACGCCGTGCAGGCCGCCGGAAACTTTATACGCTCCCTTATCAAACTTGCCGCCCGCGTGCAGGACGGTCAAGATAATCTCCAGGGCCGATTTGCCCTTAAACTTCGGGTCCTTCATCGGGTCGACGGGAATTCCCGAGCCGTCGTCCTTGACGGTGATCGAGTTGCCCTGATGAATAAATACGTCGACAGTGGTGCAACGTCCGGCTAAAATTTCATCTACCGAGTTATCGACGACCTCGTAGACGAGGTGATGGAGTCCTGAAGGCCCCGTGCTGCCGATATACATGGCGGGGCGCTTGCGCACCGCTTCCAGGCCCTCAAGGACCTGAATATTAGATGCGTCGTATTTTTTATCTTCCTTACCCATATTTGTCGTCTCCATCGCGGCTTCGGACATAAAATCCTCCCCTCGAGCGTCAGCGGTACGTCGTTCTCACCGCGACGATCCACGGCCGGACAAAATATTTATTAAGGGACTTCATGAGTCCATCCGAACGCATGTGCAGTTCCTGCGCGGCGGCGGCACTTTTAGGCTTTACGTACAAAACGCCCTTCTTCACGCCGACCAGCGCCCAATGCTTAGCGAAGGCGCCGCACTCCTTATCCCAGACGGCGCTCAACAACGCCAGCCGGTCGTTGACTATTCCAGAACGATACGAAAAACTTCGGACCAGGTCCGCCGCGGACGAAACACGGCTGTCTTTTTTTCCGTTCACAGCCTCATCGGCATAACGACGAAGCGATAATCCCCGCCACCGGCCGGTTCGAACAAAGCCGGATTCACGGCGGACGTCATGGCCACGGACGTCTTCTCCGCGTCCACGTGCTTCAGCGCGTCCACCACAAACTCCGGGTTGAAGGCCACGGCGAAATCGGCGCCCAAATATTCTACAGCTAGGTCCTCAGCGAACTCGTTATTTTGGCTGGAGGAAGACACGTGTAGAACGCCTTTGCCCAACGCGTATTTAACCGAACCGCCTCGGTCGACGGCACATAGAGCCGCGCGCTTGGTTACAGCGAGCAAGTCTTTGGTCGGCGCGATAAAGACCACCTCGCGTTTGGTCGGGATAACCTGCTCATAGTTGGGAAAAGCGCCGCCGACCAGACGCGACAGTAAGGTCGTCCCTTTTAATTGGAATGTGATCTGATTATCGGTCACCGCGACCAACATCTTCTCAGCGTCGCCGTCCTTTATGTCTAAAACGGACAGAAGGCGTAAAAATTCCGATAAAACCTTCGTCGGCACGATCACAGAGAAATCTTTATCCTTCGCCGGTATCGCCTTAGCGCAAGCCGCAAGGCGGCGTCCGTCGGTGGCCACCATCTCCAGCGTTCCCGCCTTCGCCGACCAGAATACCCCGTTCAAAACGTGACGCGTCTCGTCGGACGAGGAGGCGAAGATCGTCCGGCGCACCATCTCGCCGATCTGCGAGGCCGGCAGTTCAAAGGCGCTGGCTTTATTGAAGTCCGGCAGGACGGGATACTCGGACTTCGGCGCGCCGACCATACCGAAACGAGAGCGCCCGCATTTTAAAGATATTTTTCCGCCGGCATCCACCGAGAGCTCGACTTCCTCGGCATCCGGAAGGCTGTGCAGTATATCGGAGAACTTCTTGGCGGGAATCGTGATCGCCCCGTCGCTTTCAATGTCGGCTTTCAGGTAGTGCTTGACTCCCATCTCCAGGTCGGTCGAAACGACCTTGACCCGACGGTCTTCCGTTTCCAGAAGGAAATTTAAAAGGATGGGCAAAGTGGTCCGCGAACTCAAAGCGGATTGGATCGTCTGGACCCCTTGCGTCAATTCTTCCTTGCTGATGGTTATTTTCATTCAGTCCGTCCTCTTCTTCATCGTCCGGGGGACGGCGTGGACGGCGCGCAACGCGCTGGGGAGCACGCGAGCCGTGGCGGTGGATAAGTCCACAAACTTATCCACGCCGTCCACAGACGCGCGCGTTATCCACGGGCGAACGCCGTTATCCTCAGCCGGTCCACAGATCATCGTTCCGCCGCCTTGATGTCGGACTGCAACTTGTTTATGAGTTCCAAAAAGAAAGGGTCGTCCTCGACCTTCTTTTCTATTTTCTTGCGCGCGTGCAGAACCGTCGAGTGATCTTTACCGCCGAACGCGCGCCCGATGTCCGTGGAGGAAAGTTCGGTCATCACGCAGGAAAGGTACATCGCCACCTGGCGCGGCAATGTGATGGAGGCGGTGCGTTGATGGCTCTTAAGATCCTTGACGTCCACCGAGTATTTCTGCGCGACGATGCGCTGGATAGTTTCGGCCCGCACCGGGTTCGAGTCGTCATAAACGATCGTGTCCTTTAGGATATCGCGGGCCTCGTCAACGGATAGCGGCGCACCAGTCATGGACTGGAACGCCTTAAGACGAATCAGCGAGCCTTCCAGGGACCGCACGTTTGTTTTCACTGAAGAGGCTACGAAGAGAATCACGTCGTCGGGTACCGAGAACTGCTCCAACTCGCCCTTCTTGCGCAGAATCGCGATGCGTGTTTCCAAATCCGGCGGCTTGATGTCCGCGATGAAGCCCCACTCCAAGCGCGAGATCAGGCGCTGTTCCAGCGGCGTCATCTCCTTGGGAGAGCGGTCTGAACTGACGACGATCTGCTTGCGTGAGTCGAACAAGGAGTTGAAGGTGTGAAAAAATTCCTGTTCGGAGCGTTCCTTGGCGATCAGGAACTGAATGTCGTCGATGAGCAGGCAGTCGAGAGAGCGATATTTCGCACGGAAGGCCTCCAGCGCATTATTCTGAACGGCGGAGATATATTCGTTGACGAACTGTTCGCTGGTCGTATAGAGCACGCGCGCTTTTGGGTGCTGGCGCCGCATCGCGTTGCCGATGGCGTGCATCAGATGGGTCTTGCCCAGGCCGACGCCGCCGTAGATCACATACGGATTGTATTGCGTACCCGGAGATTTGGCGATAGACTCGGCCGTCGCGCGCGCGAGGCGGTTTGATTCGCCGATGACGAAGTTTTCGAAGGTGTAGCGCGGGTTCAGGTCGGACAGGGCGAAGTCGGATTGCGGAGAGGCCTCCGGAACCGGGTCCGAAGACGGAAGCATGCGAGACAAATCCTTCTCGACGCGAAAATCGATGCCGATCTCGACTCCGGACAGGTCGCGGAAAGTTGCGACCAACCGCTTCTGATAGCGCTCCTTGATGCCCTCGGTAAAAAATTTATTGGGCACTTTCAGCGTCAAGACCCCGCCGTCCAGCGCGACGGCTTCAATCGGCTTAAGCCAAAGGTCGGCATTTTCGTCCCCGACCTCTGGACGCAGACGTTCCACGGCCAGCTTCCATAGTTCCGCGGCGTTAGCGCTATTCACAAGATTTCCACAAACGTGGATAAGTTTTTATCCACAGGAAAAAGCATTGTTTTTATTATATTATTATTGAATATAAAAATTATGCGCAACAACGATATTCCGCGTCGCTGATTTCTGGAAAACAGCAGTTGAGCCGCACCAAGGGCATACTACCGAATTTCTCTTGTCGAGTCAACGTCGATGCCTCAGTGCCGCGTTGACAGGATGGGCGGCAAGCGCTAGAATCTGATCCTATGGAAATACAGCTCACCGCCAAGCAGCTTAAAGTCACGCCCGCCCTACGGGAGTACGTTCAGCAGAAAATGGGAAAGGCGCAAAAATATTTCGACCACATCGTGTGGGGTCAGGCGTTCTTGTTCGTGGAGAAGCGGCTGCACAAGGCGGAGATGATCGTGCACGCGCCGGGACAGACCTTCCGCGCGCTGGCGACGGCCGCCGATCTGTACTCGGCCATCGACCTGGCCTCGGACAAGGTCGACGCGCAGCTTAAGAAGCACAAGGAGCGCGTTAAGACCCGGCACAAGGCGAAGACCTCCGAGACGATGTCGGAGGCCGTGCCGCCGGCGACGACGACGTTCTCCGTCGTGCGCCAGCCTGTCGAGCCGATCTCTCCCGAGCGCGCCATCGAGGATCTGGACGCGGCCGGCGGCCGCTTCCTCGCCTTCCTGGACCGCGACTCGGACAATATCCACGTCGTCTACCGCCGCGACGACGAGACGTTCGCCGTCGTCCAGCCCGTCCGCAAGACCAGGCGCTGACGGCGTGCAGGCCGCGGAACTGACCGTCGGCGACCTCCTCAAGGAGCAGGGCGAGAGGCTGCGCCTCGAACTGCTGTCCGGCGAGAAGGCGCTGGCCCGGCGCATTTCCGTGGCCGATTTGAACCGTCCCGGCCTGGCGCTGTCCGGTTTTGTCGAACGTTTTCGCGCGGAGCGCGTGCAGGTGTTCGGTGCCGGCGAGCAGGCCTATTGCCAGAAGTCCGAAGCCAAGCGACTGGCGGCGGATCTCTCGACGATGCTGTCCTCTCCGGAATTGCCGTGCGTGATCGTCACGCACAATGCGCCTATCCCGGCCGCTCTGGCACAGGCCTGCAAGAAGCACGGCGTTCCGCTTCTGCGCTCCGCCTTCGACACGGCGACTTTGACCCGCGAGCTTGCGGAGTCCCTGGAAGCGCGACTGGCCGCGACGACGACCATCCACGGCGTGCTTGTCGACGTCTACGGTTTAGGCGTGCTGATCCAGGGCGAGGCGGGCATCGGCAAGTCGGAGTGCGCCCTCGAACTTCTCAAGCGCGGCCACATTCTTGTCGCCGACGACGTCGTCCAGGTTCAGCACCGGCGCGGCGCCTATCTGCGGGGGACCTGCCCCGAGCCTTTGAAGAACTACATGGAAGTCCGCGGCCTGGGAGTCATCGATGTGAAGCTCCTCTTCGGCATCGGCGCCATCCTCGACCGCACTCGCGTCGAACTCGCCATCCGCCTGGAGCCGTGGAGCGCGCTGTCCGCCGTCGACCGCACGGGTCTTGAGACGCGCAAAATATCGATCCTCGACGTGGAGATACCGCTGATACGCATTCCGGTCAGCCCCGGCCGCAACCTCGCCGTGCTCATCGAGGTCGCCTCGCTCAACCAGCGCCTGCGCACGCAGGGCTACTTCTCGGCGGAGACGTTCAACCGGCGCTTGATCGAGCGCATGAACGCGAAGGAACGCGCGTGACACAGGCGTCAGACGAAAAGAAAATATTCTTCATTTCCGGAGTCTCCGGCGCCGGCAAGAGCCAGGCGCTGAAGGTCTTCGAGGATTTCGGCTGGTTCTGCGTCGACAACCTGCCCATCGCACTGCTCGACCAGTTCGCCCGGCTGGCGCTGAAGTCGCCGCGCATGACGCGCGTAGCCCTCGGCATGGATGTGCGCGAAGGGCGCCTTCTGGCGATCCTCCCGCCGCTGATCAAGGAACTTAAGGCCCAAGGGCTCAAGGTCCACGTTCTCTTCCTCGACGCGTCCGACGACGCGATCGTGCGCCGTTTCTCGGAGACGCGCCACCGTCACCCGCTTGGGGGCAAGGTGGCCGATGCGGTCAAAGCCGAGCGCAAACTGCTGGGGCCGATCAAGGCCGCGGCCGACCGAGTGATCGACACGACCCACCTGTCCCTCGGCGAGCTCAAGGAAAAAATATCCGAGACGATCGGCCTGACGCGCACGCGTGAGATGACCTTGCAGGTGGTCAGCTTCGGCTACAAGAACGGCATGCCCATCGACGCGGACATCGTGATGGACGTGCGCTTCCTGCCCAATCCGCACTACGTCAAGGGACTCCGCGCCAAGACCGGCCTCGACGCGCCGGTCCAGAAATACATCCTGGCCCAGCCGATCGCGCGCCGCTTTCTGGAAGAGTGGCGGCGGGTAATCACCATGCTTCTGCCATACTACGTCAAAGAAGGAAAGTCGTATCTGACGATCGCCGTCGGCTGCACCGGCGGGCGGCACCGCAGCGTGTTCTGTACGCGCTGGCTGGCGCAGAAATTGCGCAGCTCGGGCCATCCCGTGCAGGAGTTCCACCGGGACATCACCGCGTGATCAACTTTATCGTCGTCACCCACGGAGAGTTCGGGGCGTACCTCATCGAAGCGGCGGAAGGCATCGTCGGCCGCCAGCCGCAGGGCGTGCGCGCGATCGCCACGTCCTCGCGGCAGTCGGTGCCGGAGATCCGCGCCAAGATCGCGCGCGCGTTGCGCGACTTGGAAGGTCCCGACGGGATCGTCATCTTCACCGACATCCCCGGCGGCACGCCGAACAACCTGGCGTTTCCGTTCGTTAAGGATTCGCCGAAAGTGGAGATGATCAGCGGGGTCAACCTCTACATGCTGGTCTCGGCGTTCGGCAACCGCGACCGCCTGACGCTGGAGCGGCTGGTCGAGAAAGTCGTCTCCGACGGGCAGAAGTCGATTCGCGACGTGCGCCGGATGTTCCTTCTTGCCGCGGCGGGAGAACGCTGATGGGCGTGGAGCTTCTGCGCATCGATGATCGGCTCGTCCACGGCCAGGTCGTCGAGGGGTGGGTTCCGCACCTGCGCGCGGATTTGGTCGCGGTGGTTTGCGACGCCGCGGCCGCCGACCCGGTCCAATCCGCGCTGATGAAGATGGCCTTGCCGCCCTCGGTCGGCCTGCTGGTGCTCGCCCTTGACGGCGCGGCCGCCGCGCTGTCGGCGCCGGCCATGGCCGCGCGTCGGGCCCTCGTCCTCGTGCCCGGACCGGGCGAGGCCTTGGCGCTCCTGGAGGCGGGCTTGGTCGTGGATCGCGTCAACGTCGGCGGGCTTCATTTTACGGTCGGCAAGATCCAGCTTGGGCGCGCGCTGTTTCTCGACGAAAAAGATAAGGAGTCTCTGCGCGCGATCGCGGCGCGAGGCGTCCGTCTCGAAGGCCGTCCGCTTCCTTCGGATCCGGAAGAAAATCTGCGCGCCGTGCTGGAGGGGCGATGACCGGACTCTCTTTGCTCGGCGGCGCGGCGGCCGTCGCCGCGCTGGAACTCGATGAGGCGTCCATCGGCACGTTCCTGCTTTCGCGCCCGTTCGTCGTCGGCCCGCTCATCGGTTGGGCGCGCGGCGACGTCTGGTCTGGTGCGGCGCTGGGGGCCGCGTTCGAGGCGCTGACGTTGACGGAACTGCCGCTGGGCGGACGTCTGGATTTGTCGGCCTCGGTCGCGGCGGGTACGGCGGCATGGCTGGCGTGCGGCGTCGCGGGGATATCGATCGAGGCGGCCTTTTTTGCGGGGTTGGCGGCGGGCTGGGTTCAAGCGCGCGTCGAACGGCGCTTGCGTGGGACGCGCGGAGCCCTCGCCCGAGGAGCGGAGCGGGCCCTGTGCGACGGGCAAGAGCCGCGTCTCGGCGCGCGATTGGCGGGAGCGCTCACCGTTCAGGCCGCGGCGACGTTCGCGGTGTGTGCTGCGAGCCTGGCCGTCGGCGCCGCGTTCCTGCCCCCGACATGGGCGGCTCTGCCGGAGTTCGCGCGCGTCGGTACGCGCTCGGCTTTTTTCGCCGCGCCGTGGATCGGAGCCGGCGGGCTTGCCGCGTCTTTGGGGAGGCGCTCGTGAACGAAGGACTGCGCCCGCGCCTGTTTATGCGCTCCCTGCTTCTGCAGGCCGGCTTCGGAGACGAGAGACGACAAGGTCTAGGTTTTTCCTGGACGATCGACCCGGCCCTGCGCGCGGCCTATCGCGGCGACGCGGACGGACTGCGCGCGGCGCGCCGGCGCCATTTGGAATCGTTCAACACCCAGCCCTGCGCCGCGGGCCTGATCGTCGGCGCGTGCGCCGCGCTCGAGGCTCGCGCCGCGGCGGGCGACGCTGGGGCGGCCGAGAGAGCGCGCGCGTTCAAAAGCTCGATCGGCGCGGCGTTGGCGGGCAGCGCGGACGCTCTGTTCTGGGGAGCGCTGCGCCCGTTGGCGGCGGCGACGGCCGCGCTTGTTGCGGTGCTTGGCTACCGCGCGGGCGCCGCGTCGCCGTTTATGATCGGCGCGGCGTCGGGACTGCTGGTTTTCAATGCGCCGGCTTTGACCGCGCGCTGGCTTGGGGTCGGTCGCGGGCTGGCGGTCGCCGACGCGGCCGCGCTGGAGGCCTGCTCCCTGCCCGCGCAGTCCTGGATACGCGTCGCGAGGTGGACGGCCCTGGCCCTGGCACTGGTCGCCTGCGCCTTGGCGCTGGAACTGCCGGAACTGCGCGCTCACGCGGCGCTTGCGGCGGCCGCGCTGGCTTTCGGGGCGGCGTTCTCGCGTGCGGCGGGCGGGCCGCTGAGGCTCGTCGCCGCGGCGGGCATTCTTGGGGCGGCGGCTTCGCTCGCGCTCGGGTGGGCGCCGTGACCGAACGCGTCTTCGTCGTCAAGAATAAGCTTGGACTGCACGCGCGGCCGGCGGCGCTGTTCGTCAAGGAAGCGGCCAACCACAAGAGCGCGATCATCGTCGTCAAGGACGGGCTTGAAGTCAACGGAAAGAGCGTCATGGGCTTGATGCTCCTCGCCGCGGAGAGCGGCTCGCGGCTGACGGTCAAGGCCGACGGCCCCGACGAACTTAAGGCCCTGGACGCGTTGGGCGCGATCTTCGACCGGAACTTCGATGAAAATTGAAGAGCGCGGATCCTGGACGTTTATGAAAGAAAATCATCGGCCGCCCTGCGGCCAAGGCGGCCGCGGCCGATGATCGTCATCAAGGGCATCGCGGCCAGCCCGGGCATCTCCATAGGCAAGGCGTACGTCGTCGAGGACGAGGATATCGTCGTCGAGCGCGTGGAGATCGCCCGCGAGGGTCTGCGCGACGAGGTCGCGCGCTTCAAGTACGCACAGAAGGCGACTTTGCGCGACCTGGACGCGGCCGAGCAGAAGGTGCTCAAGGTCCTGGGCAAGCAGCACGCCAAGCTCATCGACGCCCACCGCATGATCCTCAAGGACTCGCTGATCACCGGGGACGTGCCCAAGCGCATCCTGTCCGAGGGCGTCAACGCGGAGTTCGCGCTGTCCGAGGCGCTGGAAGCGGTCAACCGCCAATTCGAGAAGATGGATGACGAGTTCTTTCGCGAGCGCCGCCACGACCTTTTCGACGTGGGCAAGCGGCTTCTGCTTCACCTGATGAAGCGCCAGAAGCGCAGTCTGGCGGAGATCGACCACGAGTGCGTACTGATCTCTCGCAACCTGCTTCCCTCGGACACGCTGGGCCTCAAGGAAACGAAGATCATCGGCTTCGCTACGGACCTGGGCGGCAAGACCTCCCACACCGCGATTCTGGCGCAGAGCCTGGAGATTCCCGCCGTCGTCGGACTGTCCGACGTGAGCCGGCGCGTGAAGACCGGTGACACCGTGATCCTGGACGGCGAGCAGGGTCTGGTCATCATCGCGCCGAGCGCTGAGACCGTCGCGAAATACGAGAAGGTCCAGCAACGCGCGCTGGTCGAGGAGAAGTCGCTTGACTCCTTGCGCGGGGTGCCGGCGGTCACGCTGGACGGACGGGGCTTCCGCCTGGAGACGAACCTGGATTCCCCGGAGGAGCTTAAGAACGTCGTCGCGCTCCAGCCCGACGGCATCGGCTTGTTTCGCACCGAGTACCTGTTCCTGAACCGGACCGACGCGCCGGGCGAGGAGGAGCAGACGAAAGCCTACTCGGCGGTCGTCAAGGCGCTGGAGGACCGCGAGGTGGTCATCCGCACCGCGGACATCGGCGGCGACCGGCTTTCCCAGTTGGGCATCGAGGGCCCCAAGAACGAGACCAACCCGTTCATGGGCCTGCGCGGCGTGCGCCTGTTCCTGCGCCACCTGGATCTGTTCAAGACCCAGCTGCGCGCGATTCTGCGGGCGTCGAC
Source organism: Elusimicrobiota bacterium (assembly GCA_013044195.1). Classification (GTDB taxonomy): domain Bacteria; phylum Elusimicrobiota; class Elusimicrobia; order UBA1565; family UBA9628; genus GWA2-66-18. The sequence continues at coordinate 21,588 of JABEUV010000014.1, forward strand.
GAAAGGGCGCGTGCGCGTGATGATCCCGATGGTCTCCTCGGTCGGCGAGGTCATCGCGTCGCGCCGCCTTCTGGCGCAGGCGCAGGCGGAGTTGTCGGCCGAGGGCGTGCAGTTTCCGGAGAAGCTGGAACTCGGCATCATGGTCGAGATCCCGTCGGCGGCCATCCAGATCGAATCGTTCCTGCCGCACGTCGACTTCCTGTCCATCGGCACCAACGACCTGATCCAATACGTTCTGGCCGTCGACCGCATCAACGAGCACGTGACCCATCTCTACGACCCCTATCATCCCGCGGTGATCCGCCTGCTGGACCACGTCGTGCGCTCCGCGCACGCGAAGGGCAAGTGGGTGAGCGTGTGCGGAGAGATGACGTCGGATCCGCGCGCGGTTCCCCTGCTGGTGGGCCTGGGTGTCGACGCGATGTCGGTGTCGCCGCGCATGTTCCTGCGCGTCAAGCAGGCCGTGCGCGGTCTCAAGCATGAGGCCATGAAGAAGCTCGTCGCCAAGGCCGTTCTGTGCGCTGAGTCCGACGAGATCCGCCGACTTCTGGAGCAGGCCTCGTGACCGATCCTTCCCGCATCCGCAATTTTTCCATCATCGCGCACATCGACCACGGCAAGTCGACGCTTGCCGATCGCCTTCTGGAACTTACGGGAACCATCGCGCGCCGCGACATGCAGGCGCAGATCATGGACTCCATGGAGCTGGAGCGCGAGCGCGGCATCACAATCAAGGCCAAGGCCGTGCGCATGGATTATACGGCGCCCGACGGCCAAAAGTGGCTGCTGAACCTCATCGACACGCCGGGCCACGTCGACTTCACCTACGAGGTGAGCCGCGCGCTGGCCGCGTGCGAGGGTGCGTTGCTGGTCGTCGACGCCACGCAGGGCGTGCAGGCGCAGACCTTGGCCAACGCGATGCTGGCCCAGCAGGTGGGCCTGCGCGTGATCCCGGTCATCAATAAAATCGACCTCCCGTCGTCGGACGTGGACGGGACCTTGGAACAGATCTTCGACACGCTCAAGATCATCGAAGACCCGGTGCTGATCAGCGCCAAAAGCGGCGAGGGCGTCCAGGGCGTATTGGACACGATCGTGCGCGAGATTCCCGCGCCGAAGGGCGATCCGCAAGCGCCGCTGTCCGCGCTGATCTTCGATTCCAGCTACTCGACGTTTCGCGGCGTGATCCTGCTGGTGCGCGTGGTCGACGGAACGCTCAAAAAAGGCATGACGGTGAAGTTCTTTTCGACGGCGACGGAAGCCGTCGTCGAGGAAGTGGGCTTCCTAAAACCGAAGCAGATCCCGTCCGAGACGCTGTCCGCGGGCGAAGCCGGCTACATGATCTGCGGCATCAAGGACATCCACTCGGTGCGCGTCGGCGACACGGTGATGGAGAAGCTGCGGCCTCTGAGCGCGCCTTTGCCGGGTTATAAAGAAGCCAAGCCTGTGGTCTTCGCCGGAATTTTTCCCATCGACCAGACCGAGTACACCGCGCTCAAGTACGCGCTCGACAAGCTGAACCTGGAGGACTCCTCGTTCAACTACACGGCGGAGACCTCGCTGGCTCTCGGCTTCGGCTACCGCCTGGGCTTTCTCGGTCTCTTGCACATGGACATCGTCAAGGAACGTCTCCAGCGCGAGTTCGACTTGGACCTGATCGTCACCGCGCCGAACGTGGTCTACCGCGTGCAGACCATGGACGGCAAGTGGTCCGTCATCGACAACCCCGCCAAGTTTCCGTATCACGGCGAGATCAAGGCCATCGAAGAGCCGTTCGTTCTGCTCACCATCGTCCTGCCCATCGAACATCAAGAAGCGGTCCTCAACCTGATCAAGGAGCGCCGCGGCGTCTACGTCGGTATTGAGTACCTCTCGCCGACGCGAATGCTGATCAAGTACGAACTGCCGCTGGCCGAGATGGTGGTCAATTTCTACGATCGGCTCAAGTCGGTGTCGAAGGGCTACGCGACTTTGGACTATCATCCCATCGGTTATCGCGAGTCGGACATGGCCAAGCTCGAGGTGCTTATTCACAAGGAGCCCGTCGACGCGCTGAGCCAGATCGTCCACCGCGACAAGGCCTACACGGTGGGCGCCAAGCTGTGCGCGAAGCTCAAGGAGCTCATCGACCGACAGAACTTCGAGGTCGCCATCCAGGCCAGCCTCAACGGCAAGGTGATCGCGCGGGAGACTTTGGGCGCCAAGCGCAAGGACGTCATCGCCAAGTGCTACGGCGGCGACATCACGCGCAAGAAGAAGCTCCTGGGCAAGCAGAAGGAAGGCAAGAAGCGCGCGAAGATGATCGGCTCGGTCGAGGTGCCGCAGGAGGCGTTCCTCGCCGCGCTCAAGATCGACGAGGACGGCGAATAAAATAATGGAATACCGGCTTTTCTTCATCGGCGTGCTCATGGGCGCTTACACGTGGTTCTCGCGCGGCTGGCAGGAGGAGGGCGGCCCGACCGCACCCCTGCCGTCGGCGTTGTGGCACGCCGCGTTCCTTTTCTTGACGGGATTTTCGATCGCCATGATCGCGGTGATGTCGGTGGAGACGCGGGCGCGCTTCATCTCCTTTGCCGCGCACGCGCTGTCGGTCGGCGAGGTCTACCCCGCGCTCGTCGCGGGGACCGTGCTCGGCGCGCTGGGCTTTTGGCGCGCATGGTCGTCCGGGGACAGCGTCGAGAGCCGCCGACATTTTCTGGCCGAGGATTTGGAATGGGCGCAGACGGTCTTCGAGGCGGCGTTCACCGCGTCGCTGCTGATGATGTTCGTGGTGCAGGCCTTCAAGATTCCGTCCAGCTCCATGGAAAACACCTTGCTCATCGGCGACCACCTCTTCGTCAATAAATTTGTCTACGGCTTACGCGTGCCGTTCATCGGCCGTCATATCCTCCCGCTTGAAAGCGTCCAGCGCGGCGACGTGGTGGTCTTCCGCTTCCCGGTCGACGATCCGCGCGCCCTGCATTGCGGCTCGGTGCAGTACGGCAAGGACTTCATCAAGCGCGTGATCGGCCTTCCCGGCGACACGGTGGAGGTGCGCGAGGGCCGCGTCTACGTCAACGGCGCGCCGCTGGGTCAGGAGCCCTACGCGCTGTATTCCGATAACGAGCGCCAGCCCGAGTCCCTGCACGCCAAGGAGCTGTCGCCGCAGCGCTATCAAGAGCTGTGGCAGAACCATCTTCTCGACGGCGAACTGCAGAACGTCGAGCGCGACTTCTTCGGCCCGGTCAAGGTGCCGCAGCGCGCCTACTTCATGATGGGCGACAACCGCGACCGCTCCTGCGATTCGCGCTATTGGGGCCCGGTCGAGGAACGCTACGTCAAAGGCAAGGCCTGGCTCCTCTACTGGCCGCCGGCGCGGATGAAGTCGATTCGATAGGAGCTCGTCCTAAATGGAACAACGTCTTTTCGTCATCGGCGTGCTGATGGGGCTCTACGCCTGGCTGTGCCGGCGGCGGAGCCTGGACGGCCGCGAGGCGGCGGCCTGGCATGCGGCGTTCTGGGGGCTGTCGGCGTTTTCCGCGGGCTTGGTGTTGGCGATGTCGTTCCAGGATCGGCCGCACTATATGCTTATCGCGGGGCTGGCGATTCCCATCGGCGAGGTTCTGCCCGCGCTGGCGGCCGGCGCCGCTTTGGCCGCGCTTGGCTACTTTCACGGGCTATCGCGTCTCAAGAACGCGGAATCGCGGCGGCGTCTGCGCCACGAGGATTTGGAGTGGGCGGACACGGTGTTCTCGTCGGCCCTGATGGCGGCGGCGCTGATGACGTTCGTGCTCCAGGCTTTCAAGATCCCGTCGGGCTCCATGGAGAAGACGCTTTTGATCGGCGACCAGTTGTTCGTCAGCAAGTTCCTCTACGGCACCAAGATTCCGTTGACGGACCGTCGCATCTTGCCGGTACGTTCCGTGCGTCGCGGCGACATCCTGGTTTTTCGTTTTCCCACCGAGGACGTGGATTCCATCCACTGCGGCACCCGCGAGTACGGCAACGACCTGATCAAACGCGTGATCGGCCTGCCCGGAGAAACGGTGGAAGTCCGCGAAGGGCGCGTGCTCATCAACGGCAAGCCGTTGGGAGACGAGCCGTACGCGCAGTGGGTCGGCGAGTATCGCCAGCCCAAATCGGATCGCGCCAAAGAACTGTCGCCGGCGCAGTATCAGCAAATTTGGCAGGACCGCGGGCTGGAAGACGAACTGGGCGGCGTGGAGCGGGACTACTTCGGGCCGGTGACGGTCCCGCCGAACTCCTACTTCATGATGGGCGACAACCGCGACCGCTCCTGCGACTCGCGCTACTGGGGCCCCGTGCCGATGTCCTACGTGAAGGGCCGCGCCTGGTTCATCTACTGGCCGCCCTCGCGGCTGGGTCCGCTTTAGCGCCGCCGGCTAAACGCCGTAGCCGTCGGGGTTGTTCTTCTGCCAGCGCCAATGATCGGCGCACATTCGGTCCAGCCCGCGCTCCGCGCGCCATCCCAACTTCTCGCGCGCCAGCGTCGGCTCGGCCCAGATCGCGGCGCTGTCGCCGGGGCGGCGCGGCAGAATTTCGTAGGGAATGGGGCGACCGGAGGCTCTGGCGGCGGCCGCGATCACTTCCAGCACCGACGCGCCGCGCCCGGTGCCCAGGTTGACGGCCTGCGCCCCGGCGAAGGCGTCCAGGCGGTCGAGCGCGGCCAGATGGCCCAGGGCCAAGTCGACGACATGGATGTAATCGCGCACGCCGGTGCCGTCCGGCGTGGGGTAGTCGTTGCCGAAGACGCGGACCTTGTCGCGGCGGCCCACGGCGGTCTGCATGACAAACGGCATCAGATTGTTCGGAACGCCCCTGGGATCCTCGCCGATGCGTCCGCTTTCGTGCGCGCCCACGGGGTTGAAATAGCGCAGGAGCGCAATGCGCCAGCCCGGCCGCCGGCGCGCCAGATCCAGGCAGAGGTTCTCCACGTCCAGCTTGGTCTGCCCGTACGGATTGACCGCGCCGCGCGGATGGTTTTCATCGACGGGATTTTTCTTCACTTCGCCGTAGACGGTGCAGGATGAAGAAAACACCAGACGTCGGCAGGCGGCCGCCTCCATGGCCGCCAGCAGGTTCGCGCTGCCGTCCACGTTGTTGCGTTTATACAGCTCCGGCTTCTCCACGGACTCGCCGACGGCCTTCAAACCCGCGAAGTGCATCACCGCGTCGAAGCCTTCTTTTAATAAACGTCCTAATCCCGGTGCGTCCAAGAGATCAAGCTTTTCAAAGCGCAGCGGCTTGCCTGTAAGCTCGCGCACGCGCCGCACCGCCTCCTCCGACGAATTGGAGAGGTTGTCGAAGCCGTGCACCTCGTGTCCGGCGTTCAACAGTTCCAGCGCCGCATGGCTGCCGATGTAGCCGGCCACGCCGGTGACGAGAATTTTCATATGGGGAAGTGCTCCTTCACCCATTCGAAATACCGGCCCACGTCTTTGACGACGGCGGCGGCTTCCGCTTCGCGGAATTCCCGGCTGTCGTATTCCACCAGGCTTTTCTCGCTGAGAACTCGATAGAGACGCTGAGACTGGGCCCCCACATTGGCGTCGTCGATATACTGTTTGAGCAGTTCCACGGCGTCCATGTGGCTTTCGCCGGAGGAGCGTATGCGGGCCTTTTTTCCAAGCAGGGCGTCCGTCGCGGAGATCGCGCAGTGGACGCCGGCAAGACCCGCGGCGTTCCAGCGGCGCTTCTGAAAAGCTTCCGCCATCGTCAGATAGAATTCCTCGGCCTTTTTAAAGTAGGAATGCGCCTCTTGCTCGGTGATCGCGCGCGTGCTTCTTTTCTTCGGAGTCATGACAGTAAAACCTCGGACAGCGGCTTGCCGGACACCACGCGCGTTTCGCGGACCAGCGCTTTGATCAGCTTATCGCCGCGTTTCAGCCGTTGCGCAAACTCCTCGGTCCCGATCACGTACGGCGCCAGAGAAACGCCGAACAAATCATAAAACTTCTCCGCGCCCGCCTGAAGAGACGCCCGCACCTTCTCTTCGTGGGACGAATCGCCTAGAAGCACCAACACGTCGAGGTCGCTTCCCGGACGGGCTTCTCCGCGCGCGTAACTCCCAAAAATAGCCACGGAAAGGCACTTCTCGCGGCCAATGATCCGCAGGACGCTCTGCCCCATCGCACCCGCCAGTCCGGCCTCTTCTTGAAATAAATTATTCAGCGCCGCGGAGACGACGTGACGGTTGCGGTTGATCGCGAATTGATGTGTGCTCCCGACAGAATGCTTGCGCAGGACCCCGACCCTGACGAGATGCGTCAACGCCAGCGAGGCGGCCCGCGGACTCAGTCCGGCCCGGCGAGCGACTTCCCGCCCGCTCAACTCATCCTGGGAAAAAAGCACGCGCAAAACGGAGAGCCTTGAATGCGATCCAAGAATGTCGTCGAGCGCGCGGGAGAGCTTCATTTATTAGATTGTATACTAATTTATACGATAGTATAAAATAGTATACAGCCATTCCGACGGCGGAGCAGCCCTAAAAATGGGGCTGCTTCCTGCGCTGACGCATCCGCGACGACCGGCGGCGCCGTCTGCCTATGCGAAAATTAGGCGCTGAACCCCCCAGCGTTACCAGGCGCTCCAGGGCCATATTTTTAATGCGGCCGCTTCCCAACCAATCGCTGATGCTCACCCAGCCTTTGTCGCGATAGACCCTTTCGGGCTTAGCGGGAATATCTTTCGGGCGCTTCGGAAGGTGCGCGAAGGAGCCCCGGAGCCACTTCCGCCATTCGGATTGAGATTTCAAACCTAAGGCCACAACGAACGTCTTGGCCTTCTCGAATTGCCTCCATTTTCTTCTTCTAGCAGTGATCTGCGGCCACCCGCCGATCATTCTTCTCTTCTGCTCGCGCCTATTGATGCCGCACCTCGGACACCAGCGCCCGCTGTGAATGTTGCCTGGAGTCGCAGCCCAAGGAGAATGACCTTTGTCGCACTGCCAAAGAAGTCTCTCTTTGTTTGTCGTGTATCGCTCAGAAAGGCAAACTCCGCCGCGCTCATGCGCGAGACGGCGCATGACGTCAATATTCAGTCGTTTCTTTTTTCCGTTGGCGATGCGAGCGCAAACGGGGCACCAACCTCCCTGCTTAATCCTTTTTGGAGTGGCACGCCATCTGGGATGCCCTTTACCGCATTCCCACCAAACTGCGGTTTTCGAATCGATATATTCTTTCGACAGGCATCTGCCGCCGCGTCCACGAGCCAGAGCCTTTATCTCTTTGATCGTAATGGGTAGCCTGTAGCAGGCTGGACACCATCTACCCGATCGAACGGCATTCGGCCTCATTTCGAATCGATGTCCGGCCTCGCAGCGATGAAGAAGTTTTACCTGGCTGCCTAAATAGGCTCTGGACAAAAGCGTGCCGTGGCGCTTCTCTACATGCTTCCTGTAGTAGGCAGTTCTGGAGTCCGGCCGATAAGCCTTCTCAAGACTGACTTGCGTCCTTTCGAATCCAGATGGAAGAGGAAAGCCCGCGTTTCGACATTGCTTTCTGATCTCATCTTTTACTTTGCCGATGGGGGTCACATTCGGGATAGCTTGAATTCGTATGAGCGTCACTCCATGCGCTCGACAGAGCGCGTCCTTCAACCTGTCATCGGCTCGCCGACGCCTATACTGCTGTCTGTTTTGATGAAAATGTTGAATATACCGATGGTGCTGCTGTCCGTCATGCTCAAAGGCTAGCCCGAGCCTTTGAGAATAGCCATCAAGCTGAAGTCCTTCCCCGCTCCGGTTCTTTAGCCATTTTGGCCAAGTTGACTGAAATTTATCTTTGAAAAGCGCCTCAAAGAAAATTCTGCATATTCGTTCCCCGAGACCTTCGGAGCACTCAGGACACCAACTGCCGACTTTGATATTTGCAGGACGAGCAGCCCATTTCTTATGTCCAACACCGCATTGCCACCACAGTTTGGTTTTGCTGTTAATATATTTTCTGGATAGGCATCTTCCGCCGCGCGCTCTGGCGATCTCACGCATCTCTTCAATTGAGAGCGGCGCTAGCCCGGCACACCGCACGCACCAACTGCCGTGCTTAACTTTGGAGGGTGTTGCTTGCCAAACATGCCCTTTCTCACAACGCCAATCCAGCTTGGTGGTAGAGTTTGTGTAAACCTTTGAAAGAAGCTGTCCTCCGTTTCTCCGCGCTATATTTACCATCTCCGCAATTTCACCGCGCTGCTTATCTGCCGTTCGCTTGTGGCTACATCGACTGCACCAATGGCCCCTCTTGGCAGAGTTGAATAGTGATAGAAAGCGATGACCTTCAGAACATTCCCATTTTATTTTTTCCTTTGAGTTCTTGTAGATGTGCGACAAGCATACCCCGCCCCTCTCCCGGGCCAGCCTCTTCGCGGCATCAAGGTAAGCGCGTCTCATCCCCAACGTAAGCGGACCGCCGCAGCAAAGCGGGGCGGGGGATGGAGATATATCAGCGGCCAAGCGTCGAGTTTGTGCGGCGCGCTGCGATGAGTATCCCTCCGCCTTCGGGCCGATGCCACCGCGGCTATCCACCGGGTCGACCAAGGTAGCGGACGTTCGGTGGTTGACCTTTGTTGTCGTCACGGCGTTTCACCGGTTCGGCATATCCTGGGCGGGGTAACGGCTCATAACGTGCCGCGGATCAACGAGGCCGGCTTCTCAGAACGGCGCCATCGCGCTCTGCAGGTGATAATAAGGCGGCTTTGCGCGATAGCGCAAAATGCACTCCTTCATGATCTCTTCGATGAAGTCGACGTAGTTTTGGCCGATGACCTCGGCGCAGGCGGGCACGCAGTCGCCGTCGTTGATGGACGGGTTGGGGTTGATC
>JABEUV010000155.1 GCA_013044195.1 Elusimicrobiota bacterium
ATGGCCTGTTAGGTTGCATAGATTATTACTAACTAGGGACCAGTCTGTCAAGCTATTTCGACGAGGAAGTCTGGACATGTCAGGAGTCCTGAAATTGGGTGTGAAGTTTTCACGCGCGCCTGATTTGCGGACGCTTGGGAGGGCGCGTCGTGCTGCCCTACAGCGCGGAGCCGTTCATCCGCATGCCGGAGTTCCCGCGCCGATGGAACTCTCCGGGGATACTGCGCCAGGCAATTCTCGCTGAGCGCATCTAAATGAAAGAAGATTGCATCGGCCGTCGAAAAGCGGCGGCGCAAGCGGCGCGTGCGCTTCTTGCCGGCGAAATTTCTTATGACCAGTTTTTGCAGGCGATACCGGACGAGGCGGATAAACTGATCGGCCAACTGGTCGATCTGATTGAACATGAACCCAAGCGCGGCGGATGGGGCGGCGTGGATGAAAACGCTTGGCAATCCTATCGGCGGCAGATTCTTGCGGCGATTGAGGCGCTGGAATTTGGAACTCAAGGACATTGACAATCCGGCGTTCCGGCCCTAAACTAAGTCGTGAGAGGCCCCTCCTCTTTGACTCCACGCTTTTGGACGGTGATATTGGCGCTCTCGGCCCTTCTGGCCGTGGCGGCACATGCGGAAGATCGCGCGACCGCCGCGCCGATCGACGCCTCGGCGGCGCCCACGGCCGCGGACGACGGCGGCCGCTTCTTTGACGGCAGCGTTTCGGGCGCCCGCATCCCGCCGTCCGCGCCGCAAGACCGGATGCGCGCGGCCGACTTTGCTCACCACGCGTCGGCGCCCGCGATACCTCGCGTCGCGATCATGGACCTCTCTGCGACCGCGCCGCCCGCGCCGCCCGCGCCGCCCGCGCAGGCTGCCGCCTCCGTCGCGCCTTTCGACGGGGGCGTGCTCGGCTTTCTGGGCGCGACGGCCAAGGAACTCGGTTCGATCGTTTCGACGCTCCGTTCGACGCTCCGCGCCAAACCCGTGCCTGAGCCCAAGATCAGCGGCATGGACCTGGGTCCGTTGACTTATGAGGCGACCGCAGGCAGCCAGGTCGGCGACAAGACGACCGTGGCCAACAAGATCGTTCTTCTGCGCTACGGCGTGCCGAGCACCGGCGAGTACTCGCCCAAAGTCTTCGCCGTCGACCAAAGCCTGCTGGCGCGCCTTCAGTTTTGGAAATCCGACTATACCGCGAATCCCGACGACATCGAGCAGGGAAACCTAGGAGACTGTTACCTGCTGGCTTCCCTGGCCGAGATCGCGCGACAGGAGCCCCGCGTCCTCTTCCAAATGATCGTGTCGTTCGGCGACGGTCCGCGGCGGACGTGGGTTAAATTCTGGAAAGGCGCGCCTCCCGCGTCGATCATCGTCGGACCTCTCGACGATAAATTCCCGGTTTATGAATCGGGCATCGCTCTTCCGGACGGCGAAAACCTGGCCGGCCTCGCCGTGTTCGCCCGACCGTCGGGCCCGCAAAAGCCGCTGTGGCCGTTGATCATCGAGAAGGCCTACACCGTCGCCTTCCGCGACGATTCCTACGCCGACACCAACACGGGCGGCGTCGCGGCGCATACGATGACCCGCCTCACCGGACTGCCCAGCCGCCGCTACGAGATCGACTCCCATCAGCCGGACTACCGGCCCGTCTCTTTCGACGACTTGGCGCGCTGGGACGCCGAGCGCCTGCCGATCGTGATCGGCACCAAGAACAAGCCGGAGAAAGGCTGCGCGAAGGCCGCCCCCGAGCCCGGTTCCCTTTGCACGGATCCTCTGTACATGGGCCGGGACGCCTGCGCCGACGACAGTCGCGATCCGGCCTGCCGCGCGTTCAAAAACGACAAGAACCTTCCTCGTCTAGTGGACGGACATTACTATTGGCTCAAAAAACTCGACGCGTCCTCGCGCTTGGTGACGCTGGGCAACCCCTGGGGCGGCGGCAGTCCGGACGTGACCTGGCCCTGGGAGCGCTTCAAGCAATCTCTCGACGACGTGGACGTCAACGGAGTTTCCGATGCCCGGTGACCTTCGCGGCCGCCGCGCCGCGCTGGCCGCCGCGCTGGCCGCCGCGCTGGCGGCCTGCGGACGCTCCTCGCGCCCTTCCGCGCCGCCCGCCTCGCCCGGGGCCGGAGCGCCTTTCGCGGTGTCCGTCGTGGAGTCCGGCCGGCTGGACTTGGGCAGCGTCGCCGTGGGCGTCGGCTATGTCGGCGACGGGAGCTACCTCGACGAAGGCGGACGCCGGCTCCGCGGGAAGCATGCGCAAGTGCAGGTTTCCGTTCCCGGGACGCCGCCGCGTTCTTTCGAGCGCGACCTTCGGGAAGGCCAGCGGATGGAAGCCGGCGGATTCACGATCACGACGGAAAAAATCGTCGACGGCCGTCCGCACGGCCGCGTCGTTTTCCTCTTCTCTTCGGCCGGGCCGTCCAAGCTTTAGGCCGCGCGGCGCTTGAGTTCCGCGCGCACGCGCGCGGAGAACGCCTTGTAGGCGGCGCGGCCCTTCGGCGAGCGCAGTCGTTCCAGATCGCTCTCGATTTGCGCGGCGAGCTTCTGCGCGCGCGGGCCGGTTTTTTGCGCGACGTCGTCCAGGTCCTGCTCCAGTTGGTCGACGATGTCGGCCAAGGACTGCTCGCCCAGGTAGGGACTGCCCGGCACCGCGGCCTGGATGAGGGCGACGAACGCATCCGGCCCCCGTTTGAGCGCGTCTTCCAGTTGCCGCGAGAACGTGTGCGGCCGGGATTTGAGGCCCAGTTCGTTTAAGAGCGCGAGGTCCTGCAGGTGCGCCTCGATCTCCAGCTCCAGCGCGTTCGACGGCAGACCCTGCGCGTGCTGGGTCACGTGGCGCAGTTCGTGCGCCAGCGTACCCGCCAGGTCCGCCTCGCGGCCCGGCTCGAAAAGCCGGCGGTCCAGGCGCAGGCGGCCGTTCAGGTAATCCCACTCGCCGTAGTTGCGTCCCAGGTCCTTGACGTCCAGCGGAATGGAGCCGCCGTCGAGGGCCGCTTCGGCGTCGTCGAGCGCCCGCGCCCCGACCCGCGTCGAGCGCGCCAGCGCCAGCCCGCGCGAGAGCGCAGGCGCGAAGCGCCGGTCGTGCAGGTCTAGAAATGACGGGAGCGTTGAATCTTCCGTTGCCCCCATGGCGACGTCGGGCGCAAAGGAGGCGACGGGCTCGACGCCTTCCGGCGCCTCGAAGCCGTCCCAGAAGGAGTTGAGAGAGCGTGCGCGGGTCGCGTCGTCGCCCGTGGGCGTCGCAACGGCGGCGGCGGCGGACGCGGCGGCGGGCTTTTCCGGCGTGGCCTCGGCGGCGGCCGCGGAGAACGCCGGAGCGGCGAGCGCGGCGGTCGGAGCCGCAGGCGCGGACAGGGCCGCGGAAAGCGGCGCGGCGGCGGCCGTCGCAAGCAAGGGCGCGGCCAGCGGTGTTGCGCCTAAGGCGGCCTCGATCGGGACCGGCGCGGACGCCGCCAAGTCGACGCCGCGCAGTTGAGCGCCCGCCGGGACGGCGACAAGCAGACAAAAGAGAGCGCGGCGTGAAAGCGCGATCATGCCCCGATCCTATCATGCCGCGCGCCCCGTCAGTCTAGGACTCCGGGGCCGCCGGAACGCGGCAAAAGGCCCGGGAGAGTGGAGGCTTAGAGGCGCAAAAAATCCACGTCGAAGGGCACGTCGTTGACCACCGCGTTGATCATGCGCCCGTCGGCCTCGCCGTAGGCTTCGGTTTTTTCGCCCACGGCCGCGCACCACTCCTTGAAGCGGCCCGGCGGCCAGGCCAGGACCTCCACGCGCTCGGGACGGTCGAACTGCGCGTTCAGTTCCTCGCGCAGGCGCGCGGCGTCGCGCTCGTTTTCCTTGAGGACCACCACGCGCGCGTGCGGCGCGCGGCGCGTGATCTTGGTCAGCTTGTGCATGGTCGTCGTCGAGCACTCCACCCAGAGCTTGGCCTCGCCGGCGTCGTCAAGCGCCAGCAGGTCGGGCAGGAACTCGAAGCGGGCCAGCGCGGGGAGCTTGGGGCTGGCGTCCAACAGTGGGTCGTCGTTCCAGAACAGAATGAAGGCGGCCAGCTTGTTGGCCAAGCGCGCGTCCAGCTCGTTGGGACCGGCCACCAGCAAGGTGCGGCGCTCGTCGCCGTTGATGTGCAGTTCGGCGCGGATCTTCATGCGCGCGATCCTGCGCGGTGCAGGGCGCAGCCGGGCAGCCAGCGTCCCTCGCCGCCCGTGTAGCGCTCTTTCTTCCAAACCGGCAGGCGCCGCTTGACCTGCTCCACGATCCAGCGGCAGGCGGCGAAGGCTTCCGGCCGGTGCGTGGAGGCCGCGGCGACGGCCAGGCTGGCCTGGCCGACGCGCAGTTCGCCCACACGGTGCGCCGCGGCCGCGGCGACCGGCCACTTTTTTTCGGCCTGGCGCAGTATGCGCTCCAATTCTTTTTCCGCCAGCGGCGCGAAGCAGTCGTAGGCCACGGCCGTGACGCGCCGTCCCGCGTGGACCGCGCGCACCACGCCGGAAAAAGAGACCACCGCGCCGCGTCGCGGCGAGGAGACGGCCGCGACCAGCGCTGCGGGCTTCAGCGCCGCGCGCGTTATCCGCCGCATACCGGAGGCAGAGCGGCGAGTATTCCGCGTGCGGGCACACGGTCCGACGGGGCCAGCACGGCGTCCTCGCCGGCCAGCGCGCAGCCCGACAAGAGCGCCCCGCGCGGGCCCAGCGCGGTCTTCAGCGCGGCCAGCGCTTGTCGGGCGGTGGCGCGCGGCGGCAGATCAAGCGCCACGGATGATCCCAGACCCGCGTCGCGCAGGCGGCCGTACAGATATATTTTTCGCTTCACGCCGGCGACTCCGCCAAGGGGTAGGCGTCGATTTCGGCGTCGGCCTTCAGCGCGTCGCCGTCCTCGGGCAGGACGGCCCAGCAATCCGCGCTGAGCAGCGAGTGGATTTGGAACGACGCCTGGCCGGGCAGTATCTCGACGCGGCCGTCGTCCAAGCGCCGGGCCTTGAAGAAGCAGCGCAGGCCCTCGGGCTTGGTCACGTCCGCCGACAGCCGCGCGCGCAACGGCGACTCCGCCGGACGGCCCAGCAGCGCGCGCAGGCACGGCTCCACGAAAAAGCGCAGGCCCACCACGGTGGAGACCGGATTGCCGGGCAGGCCGAAGATCAGCGGGCCGTTTTCGAGCCGCGCGAAAAGAATCGGCTTGCCCGGACGCAGGGCGACCTTATGAAAAAGAATCTCGGCACCCAGGGCGTCCAGCGCGGCGGGAATGAAATCGGCGTCGCCCATGGAGACGGCGCCGGTGGTGAGCAGGACGTCCACGCCCCGCGCCGCGACTTTTTCGAACAGCGCGCCGAAGCGCGCGGGCTCGTCGGCGACGATCCCATGGAACTCGAAGTCGGCGCCCAGTTGAGAGACGGCGGCGGCCAGATAGGAGGAACTGGCGTCGCGCACGCGCCCCGGGCCCAGGTCCTTGCCCGGGGCGACCAGCTCGCGGCCGGTGGCGATCAGCGCCACGCGCGGCCGGCGCCGCACCGGCACGCGCGCGACTCCGGCGGCGGCCAGCGCCAGCAGGTGGCGCGCGCCCAGTCGCGTTCCGGACGGGCAGATCCTCGCGCCGGCGGCGAAGTCGCGGCCGCGGGCGCGCACGTAGTCGCCGGGCTCCACGCAGTCCAGGATTTCCACGGCGGCGCCGCCGTCCAGCGCGCGCGCGCGTTCCACGGGAACCACCGCGTCGCAGCCGGCGGGAAGAGCCGCTCCGGTCATCACGCGCCAGGCGCCGCCGGTCCGCACGGCGCAGCGCGGCGCGTCGCCGGCCATGACCACGCCCAGCACCGGCAGGCGCGCGGGCGCGCGGGCCGCCTTCGCGGCGGCCAGCGCGTAGCCGTCCATCGCGCAATTGTCGAAGGGCGGGATGTCCTCGCGGCTGTCCAGCGCCGCGGCGCTGACGCGGCCCAACGCGTCCGACAGCGCAACGGTTTCGTCGGAAACGTCCGCGGAGCGCGCGGCCGCGGCGGAGACGATTTGCGCCAGCGCCGCCTCGTGGCGGATCATTTCAGTGCGCGCCGCCGCGCGCGATGTGCACCGCGTGCGGCAGGAGCTCGCGCAAAACGTTCAGGCCGTCGCGCACGCCGCCGGGACTGCCGG
>JABEUV010000156.1 GCA_013044195.1 Elusimicrobiota bacterium
CCCCCGCCCCCGCGCAGGCGCCGGCGCCCGATATCCCGGCCGTCGCGCCGATCACGGCGGATTTGCCTCTGGCCTCGACGCCGTCTGGAACAGACGCCGAAACCGCCGCGGAGGGCGAAGAGAAGCCCTTCGCGGCGTACGCTTCTGCTCCGGAACGCGCGGACTACTTGGGCGCGGTCAACGAGGATGTCTCGGTCAGCCGCTCAGGCGAAAAGGCGTCCGCGATTCGCCCGACCGCCGCGGGGCAGATCGGCGGCGCGATCCGAAATTTCGCGCCCTATGCAAGTCTCCAGGCGCTGATGAGCGACCCGCGCATGGCCAAGGTCAGCGCCGACGTCCGCAGGCCGATCGACGTCAAGAAGAGCGAAATCGACGGCAAGCGCGGCGAGTTGATCGCGAGCGCCGACAAACAGGACACCGCCGAGGACGGTTTTGAAGAGGAAGGGCGAAACCTGGGCGCGGAGAAGCAGACGCTCGCCGCCGCGGTGGCGGATATCGATCGTCTCATCGCCGCGCACAACGCGCGCTGCAACCCCGCGCCCGACGCCGCTTCCTACCAGCGCTGCCTCGCCGACGCCGCCCGGATCAACGCCGAACGCGACCGGGTGAACGCCCGCGTCGACGACTACAACAAGCGCGCCAATGCCCACAACTCGAAGATCGCAAGTCTCCAGTCCAGCCGCGAAACCCTTGTCAGCGACGCCGACGGCTGGGCGGAGAAGATCAAGGAACTCATCGCGGAGATCGAAAAGATCCTCGCCGAGAGCAAGGACTGTACCGACGAACTCAAGCAGACGGTAAAAAAGATATGCAATGAGCCCCATAGTTGTAACGGGCTACAGGACTGCGACGAACTGCGCCTCAACCTCAAGATCGGCCAAACGTGCCTCGCCGCGCGAGAAAAAGTCGAGGAACTCTGCCCTCCGAATGAATACGATCACAAGACTCCGATCAACAACGAGAAGGCCGCGATTGAGAGGTGTGAGAACTATATGAAGGATAAGAATTGCGACGAGGCTCCCCCCGTCAGCAGCGACAACGGGAATTTGATGTCGCCTCAGAAATGACCCCATGGCGATCAACGCGGCGCAACTCAGGCGGGAGATCGAGGAGGTATTTGCCTTGGTCCCTTATCCTGGCGATGACGGCATCGTCGGCCACAAGTGTTGGGAGTGCGACGAGGTCTTGGCCCAGTATAAAGGCAAACGCTGGCAGGACTACAAAGATCGTCCGCTGGATCTCGTCGGCCCGCCAAACCGCCAAGCCTGCTCTTTTTTCACGCCCGAGGCATTCCGGTATTACGCGCCATTGGCAATGCTCGCGGCGTCCGATTTCTTCAACGAAGCCGATTTGCTGACCGACTACTTTATCTGGAATCTGTCGCCCTGGGAGTCGGATATGGAACGCACCGCCGAAAACGCGGTCCGGCTTGCCGCGTTCGCCCCGACGGAATTGCGCGTTTTGCTCTTATTCCTGGACTTCCTGAAAGATCGGCACCCTCTCGACTATGTCACAGGCCCTAAGAAAGGCGAGGTCGCATCGCTGAGGAAGGCGATCACGACGCGCCTCGAAGGCGCCAAAAAAGAAAATATACCACGGCCGGAAAAGTGACGCCGTAGCGATAGACGCGGCACGGTTAAGGACGGAGATGGCTGACAAAAGCGCGGAAACTGTTTTGCGGGAAGTTCTGGAGGCATTCAAGAACGTGCCCTATCCTGGGGACGACCGGCTCATAGTGCCGCATTGCTCGCAATGCCTGGAGCTCCAGGGAACGTTCGCCCGGGCGCGTCGCACGGAAGAGTGGATCGAAAAGCCTCTCGAATTTTTTAAACCTACGCGTCTCAATTCGGCCTATCTCACCGAGGACGCTTATCGCTATTTCTTTCCCCTGCTCGCTGCGGCCGTCGTGCGTCATTCTCGGGAAAGCGACCTATTGAACGAGACGATCATCTGGAATTTCGATCCTTTCTTTTCCGGGAAATCCGCGGAGGTGCCGGAAAAGCGTCTCTCCGCCGTGAACAAGCGTATCGCGGCATTATCTCAAGCTCAACGACAGGCGATCATAGCCTTATTCGGATTCTTTAAATCAGCTCACCCTGAAGATTATCTGGAATGCGGCTCTATCGAGCGCGCGAGCGCCAACCTGCGGGAAGGGCGAGTGATTCGGCCGAAGAGCGTTGAATAGACCTCGGCGACGCCCGTCGTCATCCCCACGGCGGCGATTCAGGAAATCTTTGGAAGCCGGCGGACGATCATCGTCGCGCTGGTCCAGGCGCTGCGGCCCATCGCGGAGGCGATTTTCTGCTCCGCGGGCCCCAACGTCGGCTTTTTGGTCACGGTCCGGGCCAGCCACGCGCCGAGTGCCGCGATCAAGTCCTTGTCGCCCACGCCGACGGCGGACGCCAACGACGGTATCTCGTCGGCTTTCCAAGGCGGCGTCTCGACCGACAACAACTTGGCGCAAAGATCCTGAATCACGGAGAGGTGGCGGTGCGCAACGGCCGGCGCGTAGGAGCGGCAGACGCCCTGGTGCCGGAGATCTCGGCCCGCGGCGCCGTCGCGGCGCTCCCACTGGATCAAGGTTGCGACCACGATGGCGGCCTGCAGGCAGACGTTTCGCTTTTCCGAAGCATACGGCTTCAGCTCCGCGATCTTTTCGTCGGCGTAGTCGTCGAACGAGCAGGCGTAGTCCAGCGCGCGCTTGGTGACGACGGCTCCGGGTGTTGGTTTCATAGTCAGAAGGCCAGCGCGAGAATCTTATAGACCAGCGCGGAAGTGAGGGCCGCGCAGGGAATGGTCAGCACCCAGGCCCAGACGATGCGGCCGGCCACGCCCCAGCGCACGGCCGACAGCCGCCGCGTGGTGCCCACGCCCACGATGGCGCCGGTGATCGTGTGCGTGGTGGAAACGGGAATGCCGAAGGCCGAGCAGATCAGGATGGACAGGCCCGCGCCGGTCTCCGCGCAGAAGCCGCCCACGGGCTTGAGCTTGGTGACCTTGCTGCCCATCGTGCGCACGATTTTCCAGCCGCCCAGCATGGTGCCCAGGCCCATCACCGCGCAGCAGGCGATGATGACCCAGCTGGGGACGTAGAACGTCGGGCCGAGCAGGCCGTTGGAGTAGAGCAGGACCGCGATGACGCCCATGGTTTTCTGGCCGTCGTTGGCGCCGTGCGACAGGCTGTAGAGACCGGCGGAGAAGAGCTGGCCGACGCGAAAGAAACGGTCCACTTGGCTGGGCGAGCGGCGGCGGAACGCCCAGTACACCGCGACCATCAGGCCGAAACCGAAGACCAAGCCGATCAGCGGCGACAGAAAAATGAACAGGACGGTGGTCTTGAGCGTCTCGTATTGCAGGCAGCCCGCGCCCGCCTTGGCAAAGCCCGCGCCGATCATGCCGCCGATCAGCGCGTGCGAGGAGCTGACCGGGATGCCGAAGACGATCGTGATCCAGTCCCACAGGCTGGCGCCGATCAAGGCGCCGGCCACCACCGCCGTGTCGATGACGCGCGGATCGACCAGTCCCTTGCCGATGGTGTCGGCGACATGGACCTTGAAGACGAACGCCGCCACGAAATTGAAGAAGCCCGCCCACACCACCGCCTGGCCGGGCGAAAGCACGCGCGTGGAGACCACGGTCGCAATCGAGTTGGCCGCGTCGTGCATCCCGTTGAGGAAATCGAACAGGAACGCGAGCAGGGCGACGACGACGACCGAGAGCGTGAGGTGGCCCACGTCAGGCCTGCTTCACGAGGATGGTCTCCAAGGTGTGGGCGACGTCCTCGCACTTGTCGATGGCCTGCTCGATGGTGTCGTAGATCTCTTTCCACTTCATGACTTCCAGCGGATCCGGCTTGCCCTGGAACAGCTTGCCGATGGCAACACCCAGGGCCTGGTCGCCGGCGTTCTCCAGCCGGTTGACCTCGATGCAGTAGTCGAGCACGCGCCGCGACTTCTCCGGCGTCTTCATCTCGGCGACCGCCTTGCGCACCGTCTCGGTGCACTGCCAGAGGATGTCGGTCAGGCGGACCAGGTCGTCGGTGGCGTGGTCGATCTGATAGAGATACATGCGCCGCCCCACCGACTCGATCAAGTCGACGACGGTGTCCAGCTCCCCGGCCAGCTCGCGGATGTCCTCGCGGTCGAAGGGCGTGACGAAGGTGCGGTTGAGCTTGTCGTAGATCTCGTGACAAGTCATGTCCGCCTCGTGCTCGATGTCGCGCAGGCGGTCGAAGGGAGCCATGTCGCGCGTCCACTTCATGGCCAGCTCGCGGAAGACTTTCGCGGCGGCCACGTTGTGCGCGGCCTGCGCCTCGAACAGCTCGAAAAATTTTTCTTCCTTGGGGATCAGATTGAAGGCCAAGCGGTTTCTCCCGGCGCGTCACGTGTCGGCGACGGCCGCGTGACGCGCGCATGACGGCCCAGAGAGGATAGCGGATGCCGGGACGTTCCCGCAAGCGCGGGCGGCGGCGCGCGGCGTTGACGGCCCCGGCCGCGAAATGAGACGATGCGTCCGTGGCCCAGGAGAAGATACTCGTCGTCGAGGACGACAAGGACATCGTCCGCCTTCTTAAGTACAACCTGGAGAAGGAAGGCTACCGCGTGGCGCTGGCGGCCGACGGCGAGGCCGGGCTAACCGCCGCGCGCAAGGAAAAGCCCGACCTGCTGATCCTCGACGTGATGGTGCCCAAGCTCGACGGCTTCGAACTGCTCAAGATTCTGCGGCGCGAGACGCGCGCGCCGGTGCTGATGCTGACCGCGCGCAAGGAAGAAGTGGACCGGGTGCTGGGGCTGGAGCTGGGCGCCGACGACTACGTGACCAAACCCTTCGGCGTGCGCGAACTGTTGGCGCGCGTGAAGGCCCTGCTGCGCCGCGCGGGCCCCGCCGAGGCCGCGGCGTCCTTTCTGCGCTCCGGCGGCATCGAGATGGATATCGAACGCTATGAGGTGCGCGTGCGCGGCAAGGACGTTCCCCTCACCTCCAAGGAATTCGAGTTCCTGAAGATCCTCCTCCAGGCCGGCGGCCGCGCGCTGACCCGCGACCAGATTTTGGAGAAGGTCTGGGGCTACGACCGCTCCATGGAGATCGACACGCGCACCGTCGATCAGCACGTCGCGCGTCTGCGCGAGAAGCTGGGCGCCGAGGCCGCGCGCGTGGCCACGGTCAAGAACGTCGGCTACCGCATCAAGCCCGAGCAATGATAGGCGCGGGCGCGCGCGGGCGCTTCGCTCGCCGCCTGGCGCTGGCCGTGGCCGCGGTGATCGCCGTGGCGCTGGGCGCGACCGGTGCGACGCTGACGCGGGAGCTGCGCGAGCGGCTGGTCGAGGATCTGTCGCGCGGCCTTCAGACGCAGGCGCGGCTGGCCGCCCTGCGCGCCCAGGCCGCGGGCGTTCCCCTCGCCGCCGGTTCGGCCCAGGACGAGGCGCGCGAATTGGCCGCGGCCTGCGCCTGCCGCGCGACGTTGATCGCGCCCGACGGTCGTCTGGCGGGCGACTCCGAATTGGACGACGCCGCTTTGGCGCGCGCGCAGAACCACGCGACGCGGCCGGAGGTGGCCGCGGCGTTCTCCGGCGGCGCGGTGGTGGCCTCGCGCCACAGCGTGACCGTCGACCGCGGCATGCTCTACGCGGCCGCGCCGCTCCGGCGCGGCGGGCGCCTGCTGGGCGCGGCCCGGCTGTCGGTGCCGCTGGCGCAGGTCGAACGCCGGGTCGGGCGCGCGCGCTCGCTGGTGCTCTGGACGACTTTGGCGGCGCTGGCCGCCGCTCTGCTGGCCGCGGCGGCGCTGGCGCGCAGCGTCTCGCGCCCGGTCGCGGAGATGGCCGACGCGGCGCGGCGCATGGCCGCCGGCGACTACGCGTCGCGCGTGCGGGAACTCGGCGGCGACGAACTGGGCGTGCTGGGCGCCACGCTCAACGAGCTGGCCGCGCGCGTGCAGGCGACCGTGGGCGAGCTGTCGCGCGACAAGGCCCAGCTTGCGGCCGTGCTGGACCAGATGACGGAGGCGGTCGTGGCCGTCGACGCGGCGGGAGCGGTGCTGGTGGTCAATCCCGCGCTGTCGCGCCTGCTGGGCGTCGATGCGGAGGCCGCGCGCGGGCGGCGCTACATCGAGACCTTGCGCCACAACGGCATCGTGGGTCTGCTGGGCGCGGTGCTGCGCGAGGCCAAGCCGAGGGCGCAGGAGGTGCGTTTGTTCGCGCCCGAGGAGCTGACGTTCGACGCGCACGCGGCGCCCTTGACGCAGGACGGCCGTGCCGCCGGCGCCCTATTGGTCCTTCACGACATCACGCGCCTGCGCCGCCTGGAGCAAGTGCGCCGCGACTTCGTGGCCAACGTCAGCCACGAACTGCGCACGCCGCTGGCCTCTATTAAAGGCTACGCGGAGACCTTGCGCTCGGGCGCTCTCGACGATCGCGAGAATCGCGAGGGCTTCGTGCGCACCATCGAGGAGCACGCCGACCGCTTGACCCAGCTTGTCGACGACCTGCTGGACCTGTCCGCCATCGAGTCCGGACACCGCGCGCCGCGGCTGGCCGCCGTCGATCTGCCCGCGCTGCTGGCCGAGACGGCGCGCGCCTTCGCGCCCGTCGCCGAGGAGCGCCGCGTGGCCCTGAGCGTGGCGCCCGCGCCCGCGGGCCTGCCGCGCGCCTCGGCCGATCCGGATCAACTCCGCCAGATTTTGGCCAACCTGTTGGACAACGCGCTGAAGTATACGGAGCCCGGCGGCCGCGTGCAGGTGTGCGCCGAGCCGTGGAAAGGCGGCGCGCGCGTC
>JABEUV010000157.1 GCA_013044195.1 Elusimicrobiota bacterium
CACGTCGGCCGACGTGCTGTGCTACTACAGCCCAGACGGCAATGAGGACCCCGCCGACATCCCGAATATTTTCGCGAAGCTGGAGGAAGGCGGCTACGATCTGGTCGTGGCCTCGCGCATGTCGCAGGGCGCGCATAACGAGGAAGACGAGCAGACCCTGCGCCTGCGCAAGTGGGTCAATCAGGCCTTTACCTTACTGGCCAACGCGCTGTGGAATCGCGGCCCGTATCTGACCGACACCATCAACGGTTTCCGCGCGGTGCGCGCCGACAGTCTGCGCCGCTGCCAGTGCCGCGTCGACGGATTCGTCATCGAGTATTTGATGTCCATCCGCATGATGAAGCTGGGCCTGCGCCTGGGCGAGATTCCCACCTATGAGCATCCGCGCCTAGGCGGCCAAAGCACGGCCCACTCCTGGCCCACCGGCGTTGAGTTCACGCGTCATTTGATTCGGGAAGCTCTGATGGGCCGTCGCGTCGCATGAGCCTGGACGCGCGCGTCGCGCGCGGCTGGGCGCTGGCCGCGCTGGTCGTGGGTCTGTCTTTGCGCTTCGGCTACTCCCTGCACGCCTTTCGCGCGCGCTACCTGCCCACCAGCTGCGACGGCTATGAGACCATCGCGCTGTCGTTGCTGGACCGCGGCGAGTTCGCGCTGGAGCCGGGCCGGCCCACGGCTTTGCGCGAGCCGTCCTATCCGCTGTATCTAGCCGGCGTCTACGCGGTGTTCGGCCGGCGGCCCGGCGTGGTGATCTTCTTGAACTGCCTGCTGTCGGCCGCGACCGGACTTTTGCTGTGGCGCGCCGGGCGGCGCCTGTTCGGCGAGGGCGCGGCCGTGGCCGCGCTTTGGACGTTCATGCTGCACCCGCAATCGATCTACTATTGCGGCTACTTTTTTCGGGAGACCTGGCTGTGCTTCTGGTCGGCCGTCCTGCTTTGGTCCAGCCTGGACTGGCGCGCCGCGCCCGACGATCCCGTCGGCGCGCGCGGGGCGTTGATCGGCGGCGCGGCCGCGGCCGCCTTCGGCATGGCCAACTCGGCCGTGTTGCCCGCCTGCGCGC
Source organism: Elusimicrobiota bacterium (assembly GCA_013044195.1). Classification (GTDB taxonomy): domain Bacteria; phylum Elusimicrobiota; class Elusimicrobia; order UBA1565; family UBA9628; genus GWA2-66-18. The sequence goes on from JABEUV010000157.1 coordinate 1,058, forward strand.
TGGCCGGGGTCGGACTGTGGCTGGCGGCGCCGCCGCGCGCGCGGGTCCGCCGCGCGGCGCTGTATTTTTTCCCGCTGGTCCTGGCCTTCGCCGCGTGGACCGCGCGCAATTATGAAGTCACCGGCCGTCTGGTGGCCGGCAGCACGCACGGCGGCGAGGAGTTTTTTCAGGCCCTCGTCGTGCCGCCCGACGACCTGGGCACCGCGCGCCAAACCGAGATACTGGCGCGCACCCCCGCCTTCACCTCCGCCGCCGGCCTGCCGGAGGCTGAGCGCAACGCGGCGCTGACGCGCGCCGCCTTCGCATGGATTGCCGCGCACCCGGCGACGTTCGCGTCCCGCGCGGCGGCGGGCGTGGTGAAATTCTGGCGGCCGTGGCCGTATCCGCGCGCCTATCAGCATTCCTACGTCTTGCTCGTCGCGGCCAGCCTTCTGTCCGACGCCTGGATCATACCGCTGGGCTTCGTCGGCCTGTGGCTGTTCCGCGCGCGTTGGCGTGAGGCGCCCGCTTTGCCCGCGGCCGTCTTCGCTTTGACGGCCGTCTACGGCGCCGTGCACGCGGTTCTGCGCTACCGTCTGCCGCTGATGGGCGGGATGATCCTGCTGGCCTGCGCGGCCGCCGAACGATTGCGGCCGACGCGCGAGCAATTAAGTAGAATGCCCGCGCATGGCCGATAAAAGCCGCCGCAGCGTCGCGTTCGCGCGCCCCGATGCGGAGGCGTTCGCGCACAAGGCGATCACGCTGTGGCTGCCGATTCTTTATTTCCTGATTTCCTCTCTGTTCTTCCTGCGCACCTACGATTCGGCGCAGGTCAAGATCTCGATGATGCAGATGGGCGGCCTAGGCCTGCTCACGCTGTGGTTGTGCCGCCTGGCGCTGGCCGGTCGCGCGGCCTTCAACCGGGAAGACCTGGTGACGTTGGCGCCGTTCCTGGCCTATTTGGCCATCGGCGTGTCCTCCTTCATACACGCGCCGTATCGCATGGCGAGCGTGGATTTCTTCCTGCGCCACATGTTCTACATGATCGTTGCCTTGATCGCGATCTACGAACTGGACCAGCCGTCCGTCGAAGGTCTGTTTCGCTGGTTGATCCGCGCGGCCTGGGTCGCCATCGGCTACGGCACTTTGCAGTTCATCGACACGCGCGCCTTCCCGCCGGGCGTGGGCCAGGGCATCGATCCTTTCGTATGGCGCGGCGCGTTCGGCCCGCGGGTGTTCTCGACCTACGGTAACCCGAACTTCTACGGCGACTTCCTGGTCATCATCTTCCCCATCCTGCTGACCCAGTTCTTCAAGACGCGGCGCTGGAGCCTGGTGCCGCTGATGGCGATGCTGTTGGTCAATCTGTTCGCGACGGGCACCAAGGGCGCGTGGCTGGGCTTCGCGTTCGTCTGCGTACTGTTCGGCGTTTTTGCGTTGACCTATTTCCGCGAGCAGAGCCGCCCCTACCGTAAATACGTGCTGGGGGCCGCGGCCGCGGGCGCGCTGGGCCTCATCGGCTACACCGCGCGGGACCTGGAGACGCGCGTCGTCTCGATCAACTTCAGATTGTTTACTTGGGAAGCCACGTGGGAAATGATCCGCACCCAGCCCTGGATCGGCTCCGGCGTGGGGGCGTTTCCACCGCTGTATCCCGCCTTCCGCCGTCCGCCCATCTTCCACATCGAGGGCAAGCATAATACTGAAACCGACCACGCCGAGGACGAGTATCTGGAAGAATTCCTGGACCACGGAATCCTGGGCTTCGGCATTTTTCTGTGGTTGATCGTCAGCACGTTGACCGTGGGTTTCCGGTCGCTGGGACAGCTCACGGCGTCGCTGTCGCTCAAGGACGGCCGGCCGCCGCCGCGCGCGTGGGACCTGGCCGGACTCCTGGTCTCGTTGTGCGGCATGCTGGGCCACAACTTCTTCGACGTGAGTCTGCGCTTCGTGTCCTCCGGCGTCTATCTGGGCCTGCTGTGCGGGCTCATCGTCAACGTCGCGCGCGGGCGCGCCCTCTTCGAGTTGCACCCGCGCGCGCCCGCCGCGGAGAACGCCGCAGGCTCGCCGTGGCGTACGATTTCCGACCTGCTGATCTGGCCGGCGCGGCTGGCCGCGGTCGGAGGCATCTTCTACCTCGCCTTCCTGCGCGATCATGCCTCGGCTCCCGGGGCGATGATCGGCGGCATGTTCGGCGAATTTTCCGCGATTCTCGGGCCCCTCGACCACGCCATGGCCGCGCCCAGCGGCGAGGGCCTGCAGTGGTGGCTGGCGTGGACCGTGTTTGCGGGCTGCATGCTCTCTCTGGGCTGGGCGCTGATCCGGCTGTGCTTCCTGGCCGAGACGCCGGTGGTGCCCGCGATCGTGCTGATCGCGCTCCAGCCGCTCTATCAGTTCTGGGGCTATTTCCGCGCCGACGTGCACCACAACATCGCGATCTACTTTTCCAAGGATCACGAGTGGGGCCCCGCGATCTCGAACTATCTGCGGGTCACCCAGCTCAATCCAGATTTCGTGATGTCGAAATATTTCCTCGGCAACGTCTTCAACGACCGCTTCAACATGACCAAGGTGTCCATGCCGGAGTGGGGTGATCCCGGCAAGGATCCCATGGACGACTACGAGCGCGCGCTGTACTGGTATAACGAGGTGCGTCGTCTCTCGCCGAACTACGTGCAGATGCACCACCAGGTCGGCAGCCTGCACCTGCGCCGCGCGCAGTGGGCCATGGACAACCACCACCCACAGGCCGAGGTCGATCACTACCTGGACCTGGCGATGACCCGTTTTCGGATGTACGAACAGATCGATCCGGTCTACCCGCCGAACTATTTCCGCATCGCCCAGATCTACATGATGCGCAAGCAATATCCGCAGGCCATCCGCACCTACCAGGAGCTGATCGCCGCGCAGGCCTGCGCGG
>JABEUV010000158.1 GCA_013044195.1 Elusimicrobiota bacterium
GCAGTCGTATTACCGCGAGATGATCCAGGCGCTCTCGCGCGCCGTGGACGCCAAGGACTCCCGCGCCCCCGGCCGCGCCGAACGCGCGCGCGCGCGCGCCCGGGCCGTCTGCGCCGAATTGGGACTGCCGGAGACGATCGCCCAGCACGTGGAGCACGCCGCCCTGCTCCACGACGTGGGCAAGATCGGCGTCGACGAGGCCATCCTGCGCAAGCCGGGCGCGCTCACCCCCGCCGAATACGAGGAGGTCAAGCGCCACCCGGTGATCGGCCACGAGATTCTGTCGTCGGTGCGCTACCTGGGCCCCGCCACGCAGATGGTGCTCTACCACCAGGAGCGCTGGGACGGAGCCGGCTATCCGGAAGGCCTCAAGGGCGAGGAGATACCGCTGGGCGCGCGCATCGTCGCGGTGCTGGACGCCTGGGACGCGATGACCTCCGACCGCCCCTACCGCAAGGCCTTGGGCCGCGACGCGGCGGCGGCGGAACTGAAGGCCGGCGCCGGAGTTCAGTTCGACCCGAAGGTCATCGAGGCGTTCCTGCGCGCCGAGGCGGTGGAGCGCGCGGGCGTCCCGGGAGGCGCTCTCTGATGCTGTACGTGGTGCCCACGCCCATCGGCAACCTGGAGGACATCACCGCACGCGCGCTGCGCGTCCTGCGCGAGTCCTCCGTCGTCTTCTGCGAGGACACGCGGCGCACGCGCGTCCTGATGTCCCACTTCGGCCTGGCCAAGACTCTGGAGCGCTACGACGAGAACGACGAGCGCAGCGTCGAGCGCGTGCTGGAACGCCTGCGCCGCGGCGAGGACGTGGCGCTGGTCAGCGACGGCGGCTTGCCCTGCCTCAGCGACCCGGGGCGGCGCGCGGTCGCGCGCGCCCGCCGAGAGGGACTGGCGGTCACCGCCCTGCCGGGGCCGAACGCGGCGACCGCGGCCGTCGCGGGCTCCGGCCTGCCCGGAGATTCCTTTATTTTTCTCGGCTTCCTGCCGCGCACCGCGTCCAAGCGCCGCCGCGCTCTGGAAGAGGCGAAGGCTCTGGGCCGCACCATCGTGATTTACGAATCGCCCTTCCGCGTGCTGGAACTGCTCGACGACGCCGCTGCGACGTTCGGCGTCGACGCGCAGTGCGTCGCCGCGCGCGAGCTCAGCAAGATTCACGAGGAATGGCTGCGCGGCACCGTCTCGGTCGTCAAGGACGCCCTTTCCGCCAAGGCCCAGATCCTCGGCGAATTCGTCGTGCTGTTCCACCCGGAACCGGAGCCCGCTCATGCTTGAGACCCTGAAGACCGCCGCTGACGGACGCCTGTCGGACGACGACGCCGCGAAAGCCGGCGCCGCCGCCAAATCCTGCCGCGTAATCGCCTTTCCCACGGAGACCGGCTACGCGCTCGCCTCCACCGGCCTGATCAAGGCCGCCACGCGCCGCATACTGCAGGTCAAGGAACGCTCGACGCTCAAACCGCTGGCCGTGCTTGTCTCCTCCACCGAGGAAGCCAAGAAGTGGGTCGAGTGGACCCCGCTGGCCGAACGCCTGGCTTCGAAGCTGTGGCCGGGCCCGGTGCTTCTGCTCTTGAAGCCGACCGCGCAGGGCCGACTGCTGACTTTCCCCGAGTACCCGAATATCGCCATCCGCGTGCCCGCCCATCCCGGCGCGCGCGCCATGCTGGCCGCCTCCGGCGTGCCGTGGGTCTACACCAGCGCCAACAAGTCCGGCCGTCCGACGCTCGCCGAACCCGCGGCCGTCGCCGCGGAACTGGGCGCGGAGATCGACATATTGGTCGATGGCGGGCCGGCCTCGGCCGGCGAGCCGACGCTCGTGGACGCGACCGGCGACGCGCCGCGCGTGACGAAGGTCGGCGTGATGGCCGCCGACAAGATCCTGGAGGCCGCCGCCGCGTGAGCCATTTTTCTCCGCGCCGTCCGCTGTTCGTCTGCACCGGCAACATCTGCCGGTCGCCGATGGCGGCTTTTTTGGCGGAGAAGCTGGCTCAGGAGGCAGGTTTGGAATTGCACGCCGCGTCGGCCGGCACCGCGGCCGAGGTGGGCATGGACATGACGCCCGAAGCCGCGCGCGCCCTGGCCGCGCGCGGAATTTCCGCGACGCGTCATGAGGCGCGCCAGTTGGACGCGGCCCTGCTCAACGCCGCCGATCATGTCTACGCCCTGACGCGCGCGCACCGGGCCTGGATCGTCGCGCGCTTTCCCGCGCACGCGGCGAAGGTCGCGGTCCTGCGCCAAGCCGCGGGCCTGACCGACGCCGACGTCGCCGATCCCTACGGACTGTCCCAAGCCGTCTACGAGGAGTGCGCCTCGCGCATTGAGGAAGCGCTCGACATCATCTTGCGGAGGAACAACCATGTCGAACATTCTCGCTGAGCAGGACCCCGAGCTGTACGCCGCGATGGCCGCCGAGGCCCGCCGCCAAGCCGACAACCTGGAGCTGATCGCCTCGGAGAACTACGCGTCCGCCGCCGTTTTGGAAGCGCAGGGCTCTTTGCTCACCAACAAGTACGCGGAAGGCTACCCGGGCAAGCGCTACTACGGCGGCTGTGAGTTCGTCGACAAGGCCGAGACGCTGGCCATCGAGCGCGCCAAGAAGCTGTTCGGCGCGGAGCATGCCAACGTCCAGCCGCACTCCGGCTCGCAGGCGAACATGGCGATGTATCTCTCCGTGCTCAAGCCCGGCGACACGGTCATGGGTCTGAACCTGGCGCACGGCGGCCATCTGTCCCACGGCCACCCGCTGAATTTCTCCGGCAAGTACTACAAGATCGTGCCCATCGACGTGCGTCAAGACGACGAGCTGATCGATTACGACAAGGCCGCGGCCGACGCGCGCGCGCACCGGCCGCAGCTGATCTTCATGGGCGCGTCGAACTACTCGCGCGTGATCGACTGGGCGCGGCTGAAGGCGCTGGCCGACGAGGTCGGCGCGCTGTTTGCCGCCGACATCGCGCACTACGCGGGACTGATCGCCGCGGGCGTCTACCCCTCTCCGGTCGGCATGGCGGACTTCACGACCACGACCACGCACAAGACCTTGCGCGGCCCGCGCGGCGGCATGGTGCTGTGCAAGAGCACCCACGCCGCCGCTCTCGACAAGGCGGTCTTTCCCGGCGAGCAGGGCGGCCCGCTGATGCACGTGATCGCGGCCAAGGCCGTCTGTTTCGGCGAGGCGCTGAAGCCCGAGTTCAAGCAGTATCAGATCCAAGTGATCGCCAACGCCCGGCGACTGGCCAAGTCCCTGACCGACCGCGGCCTGCGCATCGTGGCCGGCGGCACGGACTGCCACCTGTTCTCCGTGGACCTGCGCCCGAAGGGTGCGACGGGCAAGGAGGCGGAAGCCGCTCTCGACAAGGCCGGCATCACCGTCAACAAGAACGCCATCCCCTACGACCCGCAAAAGCCGTTCATCGCCTCGGGCGTGCGCATCGGCACGCCCGCGGTCACCACGCGCGGCATGAAAGAAGCCGAGATGGACCAGATCGCGTCCCTGATCGACGAGGCGCTGACCGCCCGCGCCGACGACGCGGCGCTCGCGCGCGTCAAGCAGGCGACCACCGCGCTGTGCCGCCGATTCCCGATCTATCCCGAGCTCATGAGAGGCCTGCTTGCCGACGTCGCGTAAAAATGAAAATCAACCGATGCGGAGCGTCGGATGATCGCGCAGATTCTACTCGCCGACGACAACGCGGACATACTCACGTTGATGTCCGAGCACCTGGCTCGGCGCGGCCATCGCGTGATCGCCGTGGCCGACGGCGTGGCTCTGGCGCAGAAGGCCGCCGAGCACCGGCCGCACCTGATCGTCACCGACATTAAAATGCCCGGCTCCTATGGCTCGTCGGTCTACCAGGTCCTGCAGGGCGACCCGCACACCAACCGTATCCCGATCATCTTCATGTCCGCGCACGCCGCCGAGAAAATCGCCGCGCTTCTGCCCAAGGACCCCAAGACTCGATTCCTGAAAAAGCCCGTCGATTTAAAAACACTCGACGCGACGATCGCGGAACTTCTGCCGCTGGGAGGCTACGTCCCATGACCAAAACCGGAAAGCCGCGAGCGAAGGTCGCCGTCATCGGCGGCAGCGGGCTGTACTCCTCGGCCGCGATCAAGTCTCCGCGCGAGTTGACGCTGAAGACCCCGTTCGGCGCGCACTCGGGACCCATCGTCGTCGGCGAGCTGGAAGGCGTGCCGTGCGCGTTCCTGCCGCGTCACGGCCGCGGCCACGTGGTCACGCCGACCGAGATCAACCAGCGCGCAAACATCTGGGCGCTGAAGTCGCTGGGCGTCGAGCGCGTACTGGCCTTCAGCGCGGTCGGTTCGCTCAAAGAGGAGCTGGCGCCGAGAACCTTCGTGTTCCCGGATCAACTCGTCGACCGGACGAAGGACCGGGTGCAGACTTACTTTGGGAAAGGTTTGGTGGCTCATATCGCGTTCAATCCTCCGTTCGCTCCCGAGCAGAACCGCATCGTCTACGAGTGCGCCAAGGAGCTGGGCATCAAATCCGTCTTCGGCGGCGTCTATTGCTGCATGGAAGGCCCCGCGTTTTCCACGAAGGCGGAAAGCGAGATGCACCGCTCCTTCGGCTGGTCCTTGATCGGCATGACCGCCGCCACGGAGGCCAAACTCGCGCGCGAGGCCGAGTTGGTCTACTCTCAGGCCTGCATGGTCACCGACTACGATTGCTGGAAGGAAGGCGAGGAGGTTCACACCGAGATGGTCGTGGCCAACCTGCACGCCAACGCCGAAAACGCGCAGAGGCTGATGCGCCTCGCGGTGCCCCGCATCGCCTCCGCGCCTTTAGAGCCCGCGTTCAGCGAGGCGCTGAAGGGCGCTTTGTTCACGGACCCCAAGCACCGCAGCAAGGCGGCGCTCAAAACGCTGGACCTCCTGGTGAAAAAATATGTCTAAGCCCAGCCGCCGCGCCGTCGAGCGCCTCATCGAGGCCGCCGTGCAGGCCCAGAAGCGCGCGTATTGCCCCTACTCGCGCTATCCCGTGGGTGCCGCCGTGCTGACCGCCTCGGGACGGGTCTTCGCGGGCTGCAACGTGGAGAACGCCTCCTACGGACTGTCGATGTGCGCCGAGCGCGCCGCGGTCTATCACTCGGTGTCCGGCGGGCACGACTCTCTGGCCGCGGTCGCCGTGGTGGGGGCCGCCGCCAAACCCTGCGGCGCCTGCCGCCAAGTGCTCTTCGAGTTCAGCGACAAGGACACCGACTTGTACCTCGTCGACCTGGACCCGGTCACCGGCCGCCGCCGCGTGGTCAAGACGACCGTCTTCAAGCTTCTGCCGATGGCTTTCGACCCGCTGGCGTCGGGCCTTCTGCCGAAGAATCCGCGCAACCTGCTCAAGCGAAAGAGGAAATGATGGACCATAAAGAACTCCGCGACGTGTTGGACTGGATGAAGGGAACCGATTTGGTCGAGGTCGCCTACAAAAAAGAAGGCCGAGGCTTCTCGCTGTCCACAAGCGACGCGCCCGCTTCGGTCCCCGGCGCCGGGATGCCGCCGAGCCGCTTCGTGCCCGTGGCGTCCGACGCGGTCGGCCTGTTCCAGTGGTCGCAGCCCGGCAAGCCCCGCCTCGCCGAGGAAGGCGCGGCCGTGGCGGAAGGCGACGTGCTCGCCGTCGTGGTGGCCGGCTCAGGCGCGGCCAAGCCCGTCAAGTCGCCGTGCGCGGGCCGGATCGCCAAATGCTTCGCCGATACCGGGGAGGCCGTCGAGTACGGCCGACCGCTGTTCCTGATCGAGCCCCGCTAGGAAAAAAGACGATGGCCTCCGCGCAGATTTTGTGCACGAAATGCGGCGCCGCTTCGGCGGCGCCGTTGGCCGTGTGCGCGAAGTGCGGCGGCCGCAATGCGCTGGTCTGCGGCTCGTGCGGAACGCAGAACTCCCTGGGCAAGAATTTCTGCGACAAATGCGGAACCCCTCTCTCCGCGAGCGGTTCCGTCGCGCCGCCGCCCGTTCGGCCGCCGGGAGCCGGAGCGCCGGACATTCCCGCCACCGCGGTGTTCCGTTTGCCGACGCCGGGGCAGGCGCTTGCGTCGCCTCTCGCGGGAACCGCGCCGATGGCTTCCAGCGGCGTCCCGCTTGCCTTGCCCGGCGCGTCACTGCCCCCGGCCAAACAAGCCCTGCCTCCTTCGGCCCCGACTCCGACCGCGGCGACGGTCGGGGACCTCTGGAATCCCGCCGCACCTCCCGCCCGCGCCACGCCGTCCGCTCCTCCCAGCGCGCGCGAGCGCTGGGCCCCGCTGATCAACGGCGCCGCGATCGTCATGGGCGTCGCCTTGGCCGTCTTCGCGGCTTGGCGCTGGCAGCTCTCCCAACGGCCCGAGGTCCAGGTCCCGCGCCTCGCGACGAAATATCTCGACGCGCTGCGCGCGCAGAACTACGACGCCGCCTACGCAATGTTCTCGGACGAGGCGCGCCGCAGCTGCACGCTCGACGAATTCCGCGCGATCCGCGACACGACGACTTGGTCTTGGTCCGGACTGCGCATCGAGCATCAGGAGCCGGGCGCCATATTGTTCGCCTACGATCTTCAGACTCCGGGCTCCCCCGACAGAACCGACCACGTGCTGTTCACCCAGGAAGGCGAGCGCTGGACTCGACCCTACAACTGGGTGCTGATGCGCAAGGTCGAGGAGTCCTTCGACCGCGGCGACGCCGACCGCGGCCTGCTTCTCGCCCAGGCCGCGGCGACCGTCAATCCACGCGACCCCATGGCCTGGGGCTACCTGTGCGAGGCCGCCTATTACCGCAAGTCGCCGACCGACGCGGAGACCCGCTGCGTGCGCGCGCTGGAGCTGGCGCAGATTTACCCGTCGGACCTGACGCCGAAAAGCCTCTACCATCTGCACGCGATCCTGGCCGACACCTACACGCAGGCGCTGGCGCGGCCGGACAAAGCCGTCGAGCAGTTCAGCCTGATGCTTGGATTTCCGAACATCTCGCCGGAGGACCAGTGCCAGATCCTGCTGGCGCGCGCGCAGGCGTATCGCCAGTTGAGCCGCCCCGGCGAGGCGCTCAACGACGTGACCCGCGGCGCCGCTCTGTGCACGAATCCGTCTGACCTGGCCTTCATCCAAAAAATGCGCGACGCTCTGCGCGCGCCCGTCCCGTGACCGAGGAACCATGTTCAAAAAAATACTGATCGCCAACCGCTCCGAAATCGCCGTGCGTGTGATTCGCGCCGCGCGCGAGATGGGCATCAAAACCGTCGCCGTCTATTCCGACGCCGACCGCGAGTCCCGCCACGTCGCGATGGCCGACGAGGCCGTCTGCATCGGCCCCGGCCCGTCGAAGCTGTCCTATCTGGACCAGGAGACGGTGCTCAGCGCCGCCAAGATCACCGGCACCGACGCGATCCATCCCGGCTACGGCTTCCTCTCCGAGAACGCCGATTTCGCCGAGGCCTGCGCCAAGCGCGGCTTCGTCTTCATCGGCCCTCCGCCCGCCGCCAGCCGCAAGCTCGGCTTCAAGAGCGCGGGCAAGGCGGTGGCCCTGGCCGCGAACGTGCCCGTGGTGCCCGGCACGAAAGGCGACATCACCACCGACGTGACGAAGGAGGTCGAAGCCATCGGCTATCCCGTGCTGATCAAAGCGTCGGCCGGCGGCGGCGGCAAGGGCATGCGCATCGTGCGGCAGGCCTCGGAGCTAAAGTCCCAACTGGAAGCGGCCGCGACGGAAGCGAAGGCCTCCTTCGGCGACGGCTCGGTGTTCATCGAGAAGCTCCTGGAGCGCCCGCGCCACGTCGAAATCCAGATTGCGGCCGACCAGCACGGCAACGTCGTCGCGTTTCCGGAGCGCGACTGCACCGTTCAGCGCCGCCACCAGAAGCTCGTCGAAGAGTCGCCGTCGCCCGCGCTGACGCCGGAGATCCGGCGCGACATGCAGGCCGCCGCCATCCGCCTGGCCAAGTCCGCCGGCTACCAGAACGTCGGCACCGTCGAGTTTTTGTTCCAAGACGGCAAGTTCTACTTCATCGAGGTCAACGCGCGCCTTCAGGTCGAGCACCCGGTGACCGAGGCCGTGGCGGGCGTGGACCTGATGGAGTTGATGATCCGCATCGCGGCCGGAGAAAAACTGCCCTTCGACCAGGAGCGCGCAAGCCAAATCCGCTGCCACGCCATCGAGCACCGCATCAACGCCGAGGACCCCGACAACGGCTTCATGCCCTGCCCCGGCCGCATCGAGAGCCTGGAACTGCCCGGCGGCGCGGGCGTGCGCGTGGACACGCACGCCTATGCCGGCTACACGATTCCCAGCTACTACGACAGCATGATCGCCAAGCTGATCATCACCGCCGAGGACCGGCCGAAGGCCCTGCGGCGCTCCTTGCGCGCGCTCGGCGAACTTAAAGTCGGCGGCGTCAAGACGACGGCCGGGATGCACGCGAAGGTGGTCGCCCACCCGATGTTCATGGGCGGCGACTTCGACACCCACTTCATCGAGAAGACGAAGCTGTTGGACAAGGAGGCCGCCCATGACCGCGCTTGATTTCAAGAAGACCATCATCGAACAACTGCGGGACAGCGCCGCGGTTCTGAATGCGACCGCCGCTCTCGCGCCGGAGATCGACGCGGTCGCCCAGGACCTGCTCGCCTGCTACCGCGCAGGCGGCAAGCTCCTGACCTTCGGCAACGGCGGTTCCTCGTGCGACGCGCAGAATTTCGCCGACGAGCTGGTCGGCCGCTACCGCCGCAACCGCCCGCCGCTGTCGGCGCTGGCGCTGACCGTCAACCAAGGCGACCTCACCTCCATCGCCAACGACTTCGGTTACGAGGAAGTCTTTGCCCGCCAACTGCGCGCGCACGGCCGCAAGGGCGACGTCGCCGTCGCGATCTCCACGTCGGGCAACTCCAAGAACGTGCTGAAGGCGATCGCCGCGGCGCGGGAGATGGGCATCAAGGTCGTCGGCCTGTCGGGCCGCAGCGGCGGCAAGATGAAGGCCGAGTGCGACCGTTGCCTGTGCGTCCCCTCGGACTCGACGGCGCGCATTCAAGAGGCTCATATCACGCTGATCCAGATCTGGTGCGGCATCCTCGAAGACGAGCTTTTCCCGAATGCCCCGCTGGCGCACGGCTAGAGGCTCATCGAGGCCTACGATGAAGTCCTCCGCGGCGAAGATACTCCCGCTCAAAAAGCTCCTGACTTTGCGCGAACTGTGGCGCTGGGAAGGCCGGCAAGTCGTCTTCACCAACGGCGTCTTCGACATCCTGCACGCGGGCCACGTGCGCGTTCTTGAGAAAGCGCGCGCACAGGGAGACATGCTCGTCGTCGGCGTGAACTCCGACGCGTCGGTGCGCACGCTGGAAAAAGCGCCCGGACGCCCGATCAACGCTTGGCGCGATCGTGCCGAGGTGATCGCCGCGCTCGGCTGCGTGGACGCGGTCGTGGGATTTCCTCAAACCACGCCGGAGCCACTGATGTCCCGGCTCAAGCCCGACGTCCACGTCAAAGGCGGCGACTACAAACCCGAGGATCTTCCCGAAGCCGCGCATGCCGGGCGCGTGGTCATCGTGCCGCTGAAGAAAGGCTACTCGACGACGAGCCTGATCCGCCGCTTGCAGGGGCGCCGGTGAGCGCCGACGGCGGCGACGCGCCCGCACCGGGACACGCGAAGGTCACCGGGGGCGTCCAATCAAAGATGGCCCCGCTCATCCTCGTCGCCGACGACGACCCCGACATCCGCCGCGTGCTGCGCGGCCTGCTGGAACCGTTCGCCGAGATCGTCGAGGCGGCCGACGGCGCGCAGGCGCTCGAACGCCTGCGGAGCGTCAAGCCCCGCCTGCTCCTGCTCGACGTGGTGATGCCCGAACTGAGCGGCATCGCGGTTCTACAGGCCGCGCGCGAACTCATCCCAAGCCTGCCCGTGCTGATGCTGACCGGCGAATCCGACCTGGCCATGGCCCAACTCGCGCTCGAAAGCGGCGCGCTCGCCTACATCACCAAGCCGTTCGAACCCGAGCGCCTGCTCGACGAGGTCCGCCGCCTTCTGGACCCGTCCGCCCCCCCTTCCAGCCGCCCCTGGCGCGTGCGCCTCTGACCTCGCGCCCGGTCAGTTCTTCGTCGGAACGGACGCGGACGCTGCGGGCTTCTCCTCTGCCGGAGCCGCCGCCGGAATCGACTTGGCCTTGTCGATGGCCTGCTGAACGTCGGCGATGTCTCGATATTTCGGATTCTTCGCCTTGAAGGCCTCCAGCGCCTTGATTCCGTCGGCGGTCTTTCCGGCCAGAACCAAGTCCAGTCCTTTCTCGAATTGCGCGTCCTGCGCGCGGCGTAGGGCCAGACGCTGAGCCGCGGCGTCGCCTTTGAGCGTCGGCACGTCGGGATCGGCCTGGTCGGATGTCTGCGCCGCTCCGCGTACCGCGGCGACGGCGGCGGTGCGTTCGTTCTTGCGGTCGCTGGCGACCGCGGACTCGGTCAGCGCCTGCTTCAAGTGCTTCAGGAACGTCATCACCGACTCCCGCGCGGTCGCGTCCGGCTTCGCGTCGTCGGCCCGGACCGATCCGGCCAGCAACAACGCGGCCAACGCGGCCGCCGTCATCTTCATGTTCATACGAGCACCCCCCTGCATCGAATCTAGAGACCCTTCACCATATCGTCGACAAACGGCTTGTAGCCGGGCGAAAGCGCGACGGCCTTCGCGCCGCACTCCCGCGCCGCGGACGCGTCCTTGAGCTTGACGGCGGTCTTCAAGAGATTGAGCCAGATATCCGCGTCCGCCGGGTCGGCCGCGGCCGCCGCGCGGAAGTTCTTCTCCGCCGCCGTGTAGTCGCCCTTGACGAAAGCGACGCTGCCCATATCGTCGAGCGCCGCGGCGTTCTTTGAATCGAGCTCCAGCGCCCGCCCAAACTCCGCCGCCGCCGCGTCGAGACGGCCGTATTGATACTCGGCGATGCCGAGCTGCAAGCGCGCGGCGACGTCCTTCGGGTCCGCGTCCAATCGCCGCCGGCAGTCGTCGCGCGTCAGCGCGTAGCGCTGTTTGGCCAGCGCCGCGACCTGCCCGTCGTAGAGTTTTTCCAGCTCCGCCGCGTCCGGCGCCGCCGCGGCCGGGCCGGCGGGCGGCATCGTGACGGGCTCGTATTCCTCGAAAGCCTTGTCCACGTCCACGATCTTCACCGCCCCCTTCGCCGCTTCGGCCTTGTAGGCGTAGGCCGCCTTGGAGACCGCCTCAACGAACGGCTTGCCGACATAGGTGACCTCCACCGGAACCCACAACGTGCCGTCGTGCGGCACCAGCAGGTCCTCCGGAAGGCCCGCCTCCAGCGCGTCCTCGGCCTGCGTGTCGAACATCAAGGTGATGTGGCCGGGGTAATCGAGCAGGGCCACGCGCACCTCGCTGTCGAGCAGGAGTGCGGCGTACAGCGACGTCAGGTCGGAACATTGGCCGGTTTTGCGCGTCAGCGTCTCGCGCGGATACTGGGTGTAGTCGACCGGGAAGTTCGGGTCGTCGTGCGCGGTCTCGAAAGGATTGGCCGGATTGGCCGCGAAGCGCACGCCGGACGCGGCCAGCACGTCCCAAACGCGCAGGGCCTTGACCACGTTCGGGTTCAGCGCCGCCGCCAGGCGGTTCTTGAACTCCGCGGTCACCGCAGGCTTGAGGTTCTTGACCGGCTCGTCCTTGTATGTGATGAAGTTCGCGAGCTTGCGCGGATCGTCCCAGGTGATCGCGTTGCGCGAGTAGAGGCGCAGGGGCTTGGTCAGCGTCGCCGTACGGCTCTCGCCGCGCTGGAAGTAGCTCAGCGCGAACTCAGCCTGGATCGGGGTATCCTCGGTGACTTCCAGAACCTTGTTGTTGAGCGTGGCGATGAGCGGGATGCGCACGGTCTGCCGCGGCTGCAGCTTCTTGATCTCGGTGTCGAAGCCGAAGTCCATGTAGTCCTTGAGCTTGAAGGTGACCTTCACGTTCAGGAACGGGACGTTGAGGTTGTTGGTGACGGAAACCTCTCCGACCGGATGACGCAGGTACCATTTGTATTTCGCCGCGAAGATGCCTCCGAGCGTGACCGAGGAAATCTCCACCGGCGCGCGGTTGAGGCCGGCCGGCACGTACGTCTCGACCGGCCGGCTCCACGGCCCCACGTCGCCCGTCTTGGCCGAGGTCGCGACGCGATACCAATAACGCGCGTCGGGCGACACGTCCGAGTCCTGGTAGCGCGGCTCCTTGGGCGATGCGACGGCGGCAAACGGCCCGCCCGCAACGCTGGCCCGGAACACGCGGTAGCCGTCCGCCCAAGGATCGTCGACCGCCTGCCACTCAAGAGACGCGACGCCGTCCTTGGTGGAGCTGGACACGCCGACCGGCGCGCCAAGCTGGGGGTGCAGGTCGTAGGAGACGATGCGGCTCTTGCCCGCGTCGGCCACGAACAGCTTGTCGCCGCCGATGGCGACCGCGACCGGATCTTGAAGCTCGCGCTCGCCCTTGCCGCCCGCGAAGAAATCCGTCAACCACTGACCGTCGCGCGTGTAGACGCTGACTCGTTTGAGGGCCTCGTCGAGCGTGTAAAGGTAGTTGCGGCCGTCGAAGGCGATCGACACCGGAGACTCGAACTGGCCGGGGCCGTCGCCGCGCTCACCCCACGTCGTCAACAGCGCGCCGGACGGCTCGCACTTGAACACGCGCCTCAGACCTCTGTCGACGAAATAGAGGAAACCCGCCGGATCCCAGGCGACAGCCACCGGCTCCTGAAGCTCGTAGTTTCCCACTTTCGGTCCCACCACGAACAGAGACACCCCGTCGGGCCCGAACGCATCGATGCGCCGGTTGCCCGTGTCGGCGACATAGATCGTGCCGTCGTCGTTGATGGCGACGCCGCCCGGTCCGCTCACGCGGCCTTCCTTGCCGTGGCCGTCGAAGAAGCCCTCCGCCTCGCCCACGTTCGACTGCCATTTGCCGTCCAGGCTGAAGCGCTGGAGACGGTCGCCGGTCGCGTCGGCCGCGATGAAGCCCAGCTTCGCGCCGGCCGCCATGCCGCCGACGGAACGCGTCACGTCGCCGCCCTTGCCTTTGGCCTTGCCGAAGGCCGCCTTGCGCTTGCCGTCGGGCCCGATCAGAACGAACGGCCCGCCCTGCGGCAGGTATGCGTACAGCGAGCCGTCAAGCGCGGCCAGCCGCGTCGCCGAGTAATCCCAAGCCGCCGCAGGGCCCGACACGGACATCTTCGTGCGCGCGTCGAGCGGCAGGGGCGAGGTCTTGAGTTTGTTGGTCAACACCAGCCGCCAAAGACGGTCGTTTCCCGTGTCGAGAATGATCAAGGTCCCGTCCGGCGCCACGGTCAGGCCCTCCGGGCGTCGAAATTGTCCGGGCCCGGAACCGACCGAGCCCACACCCTTGCCCAGGAGGTGGCCGTCGAATTGCTCCAACACCTTGCCGTAGCGATCATCGAGCGAATAGAGAAAGCCGTAGGCATCGACGGCAATATCGCGACCGGACAGCGGGTACTGCTTGTCGAACTTGGCCGACGCGTCAAACCTCTGCACGCGGTCGTTGCCTTCGTCGAGAACGTATAGGTCGTCGGACGGATCGACGGCCACGCGCGTCGGCGACTTGAACTGCCCCGGCAGTTTGCCCGAACGCCCAAGCACGAACAGCAGGATGCCCTGGCGCGTGAAGACCTGGACGCGATTATTGCCCGTGTCGGCGACGAAGATGCGGCCGTCGGCGCCGATGGCGACCGAGCGCGGGCCAGCAAGGTGACCAGGCTCAGAGCCGCTCTCGCCGAACGCATCCAGGAACTTCCCGTCGCGGTCGAAAATCTGCACGCGGTCGTTGCCGGTGTCGGCGACGTAAACATCCCCGTTGGGCCCCAGGGCCACGCCCAGCGGTTTGCGAAACTGCCCCGTCGCCGCGCCGACGCCGCCGACGACCTTAACGAGGGCTCCGTCCGCGCCCAGAATGAACATCTGATTCTTGCGGCGATCGAGGACGTAGAGCCGATCCCCGGAGGACGCCGCGGCCGTCGGCTGCGCCATGCCGGCGACCTTGATCGGCGGCTCGACGAAGCGGGCGGTGTCGAAGGCGTCCGCCCGAGCGGCCAGCAGTAAAGCCGGAACGACGAGAACCGCGAAACGCTTCATGACTGTACCGCCTCCTTTATAAAAGTCCTCACGAGCGCAGGGTTCGCCTTGCCCTGCGACAGCTTCATCACCGCGCCGACCAAGGAGCCGATCGCGGCTTCCTTGCCGCCCTTCAGGTCGGCGGCCGCCTTCGCGTTGGCCGCAAGCGCCTGCCGCACCCAGTCCCGAACCTGGCCGTCGTCGGAGACCTGCGCCAAGCCCAGCTCGGCGACGAGTGTGCGTGGATCCGTCCCGGTTTCCCAGACGCGAGCGAAGACGTCTTTGGCGCCCTTGCTCGACAAAGTCCCCGCGGCGACGAGTTCCGCCAGGCGTCCCAGGTGTTCGGGCGCAAACGGCGCGTCGGCGGCCGTCTTGTTCTCCGCGTTGAGGCGGGCCAGCAGTTCGGTGGACATCAGATTCGCCACGGTCTTGACCGCGCCCTTGGGCGCTGCGGCCGCAGCTTTCTCGAAGAAGTCGGCCAGAGCGCGGTCGCCGGTGAGGACGTCGGCATCGTAGGAGGATAGCCCCAATTGCGCCGTAAAGCGAGCCCTTTTGGCCGCCGGCAGCTCCGGCAGTTCGGCCTTCACGCGCGCGATGAAGGCGGCGTCGGCGACGAGCGGCGGCAGGTCCGGGTCCGGGAAGTAGCGATAGTCGTGCGCGTCTTCCTTGGAACGCATCGAGCGCGTCTCCTGCTTGGCCGCGTCCCACAGCCGCGTCTCCTGCGCCACGCGCCCGCCCGACTCCACGAGCGCCACCTGGCGGCGGAACTCGAAATCGATCGCGTCCTTGACGTTCTTGAACGAGTTCAGATTCTTGATCTCGGCGCGCGTACCGAACTTCTCCGCGCCGACGGGGCGCACGGACACGTTGGCGTCGCAGCGCATTTCTCCTTTTTCCATGTCGCAATGCGATGAGTCCACGTATTGGATGACTTCCTTGAGCGCGGAAAGATACGCGTAGGCTTCGTCGGAGGAGCGCACGTCGGGCTCGCTGACGATCTCGATGAGCGGCACGCCCGCGCGGTTGAGATCCACGAGCGAGCCGTCGAGCTTCAGGGCTCCCATCTCATGCAAAAGCTTTCCCGCGTCCTCCTCCATATGGATGCGCGTGATGCCGATGCGCTTGGCGGCGCCGCCCACGGTGATGTCCAGCCCGCCGTGCTCCGAATACGGCCGGTCGTATTGGGAAATCTGGTAGGCCTTGGGCAGATCCGGATAAAAATAGTTCTTGCGCGCGAAGACCGAGATCCGGTTGAGCCGAAGGCCGAGCGCCAGCGCGGCGCGAAACGCCAACTCCACCGCGCGCCCGTTGAGCACCGGCAGGGAGCCCGGCTGGGCCGTGCATACCGGGCAAATCCGGCTGTTCGGCGCCGCGCCGAAGCCGTCGGTGGCGCAGCCGCAGAACAGTTTGGTCTTCGTCGCCAGCTGGCAATGAACTTCAAGTCCGGCCACAAGCTCGTAGCGTGTCATCCGTCGCCCCCGGGGCGCCTACGACGGCTTAGTGTGCCCCTTTTTTTCGTTTTTCGCCAGCCCAACCCCGGCACAGGCCCGTTCGGCGTCGTTCGGTAGCGCGCGAGAACGCGCGCGTCGCTGGGGTAGCTCAAGCGCGCCGCCGCGGCCGCCGGCGTCATCCAGCGGGTCTTCAATATTTCTTCGGCGTCGGGCCGGCCCGTCTTCTCGATGGGCTCCATGCGGTACCAGCGCACGCGCTTGAACACCGGACGCGCGCCGCGGCGAAAACGATAAGACACGCTCGACAGCGCGCCGCGGATGCGGCAGCGCCAGCCCGTCTCTTCCTCGACCTCGCGCAGGGCCGCCGCCCGCCACGTCTCGCCTTTCTCCAGATGGCCTTTCGGAAACGTCCAGCGCAACTCGCCTTCCAGGTTGCGTACCCGCACCAGCAGGACGCGATCGCCGCGGCCGACCACGCCGCCCGCCGCCAGTTCCCGGCGCTCCTTCACGGCTAATCCTTGAGCGCGGGAAATGGGCGCACAGCCTCGAAGGCGCTCGCGGCCGACAGGAGCTTCGTCTCGCCGAACACATCGGAGATGAGCTGGAGCCCGAGCGGCAGTCCCGCCGCGGTCAGGCCGCACGGAATCGACAGTGAGGCGTTCCCGGCCAAGTTCGACGGGATCGTGAAGACATCGGACAAGTACATCGCCACCGGGTCCTCGGTCTTCTCGCCGAAGCGGAACGGCGGCGTCGGAGTCGTCGGGCAGGCGATGAGGTCCACCTCCGAGAAGGCTTCCTTAAAATCCACTGCCATCAACGTGCGTACGCGCTGGGCCTTCGCGTAATAGGCGTCGTAGTAGCCCGAGGACAGCGCGTAGGTGCCCAGCATGATGCGGCGCTTGACCTCAGGGCCGAAGCCGCCGCCGCGCGTCAGTTCGTAGGACTCCTCCAGAGTCTTAGCCGTGCGGTCCGACGCGCCGTAGCGCACGCCGTCAAAGCGCGCGAGATTGGCCGACGCCTCCGAGGGTGCGAGTATGTAATAGGTCGACACCGCATACTTGGTGTGCGGCAGGCTCACGTCCTTGATCGTCGCGCCCAGGCCGCGCAGAACCTCCACGGCCGCGCGCACGGCCGTCTCCACCTCCGGATCGATGCCGGCGATGAAGTACTCGCGCGGCAGTCCGACGCGCAGGCCTTTGAGATCCTTCGGGACCGAGAGCGCCGCGGGCGGCGGCTCGCGCCGCGCGGAGGTGGCGTCCATGGGATCGCGGCCGCCGATCACCGACAGCGCCAGCGCCGCGTCCGCCACGGTGCGCGAGAATGGGCCGACCTGATCCAACGAAGAGGCGAACGCGACCAGGCCGTAGCGCGAGACGCGGCCGTAGGTGGGCTTAAGCCCGACCACGCCGCAGAACGCGGCGGGCTGGCGGATCGAGCCGCCGGTGTCGGAGCCCAGCGCCAGCGGGACCATGCGCGCCGCGACCGCCGCCGCCGAGCCGCCCGACGAGCCGCCGGGCACGCGTGCCGGATCCCAAGGATTCGTCGTCTTCTGGAAGGCCGAATTCTCCGTCGAGGAACCCATGGCGAACTCGTCGAGATTGGTCTTGCCGATGAGCACCGCGTCGGCGGCCTTCAGCCGCGCGACGGCCGTCGCGTCGTAAGCCGCGACATGCCCCTTCAAAATATTCGACGCGCAGGTGGTCTCCACGCCCTCGACCTGCAGGTTATCCTTGATGGCGATCGGCACGCCGGCCAGCGCGCCCAGCGCGCCGCCCTTGCGCCGCTTCTCGTCGACGGCGCGCGCCTGAGAAAGCGCGCGGTCCTTGGTCACCACGAGGAACGCCTTCACGGTCGGCTCCAAGCGCTCCAGACGCGCGAAGTGCGCCAGGGCGACGGCCTCCGCGCCGGCCTCGCCGGAGCGCACGATCTCGGCCAGGCGCACCGCGGAGAGTTCGGTCAGGTCGGCGCTCATTGGATGTACTGGGACTCCTCTTGGCCCGTGCGGCGCTCCGGCGGGGCGGGCTTGTCGGCTTGAGAGGAACGTGCGCCCGGCGCGGCCGAAGTCGCCGCCGCCGTCGGGGCGGTCGCGGGTGATGCCGCGGGCGCGGAGGGCCCGGAAACCGTCGCCGCGGGCGCACCCGTTAAAGCGTCGATCGCGGACTGAATTTTATCACGGTGCTCGGGATCGAGCTCCAACGCCTTGCGCAGGTCGGCCACCGCGCCGTCGCGGTCGCCCAGCTTGGCGCGCGCCAAGCCGCGGTTCGAGTACGCCAGCCCGTTGCGCGGATCGAGCGAGATCACCTTCGTCAGGTCGTCGGCCGCACCCTGGTAGTCGC
>JABEUV010000159.1 GCA_013044195.1 Elusimicrobiota bacterium
CGCCGCGCCTTGACATGGATGGAAGCCCGACCTATACTCATGATCGACGCGCGACGTGCGGCACCGATGTCCCGCTGTGCCGGATCGCAGGGGGGGCGGCATGTCCAATCTTAACGTCCATTTCGACGTGAACTTCAGCGCACGCTTCGTGCGCCTGGCGCTGACCGGCGCGATGCTTCTTGCCGCCGCCTCGCAATTGGCATCCGAGAGCGTGTCACTGACGACGTATTACCCGGCCCCTTCCGGCGTCTACACTCAGTTGATCGCGACCGGCAACGCCTATATGGCCCGCGACGCCGGTTTTCTAGACGTCGGCACGAACGCGCCCAGCACTTCCAAGGTGACGATCGACGTCGCGACGGGCGGCTATCCCACCGCAATCGACGTACGCAACGGCGGGGTCCGGCAGTTCGCCCTCAATCCCACGGCGGGGGGCGGCTGGCAGATGTACGACGGTGTCGGGGGCGCCTACAACGCCCGCGTCACGGACGCGGGCGGCAACATCGGCATCGGCACCAGTTCGCCCGCCTCCGCCCTCTCCGTCAACGGCGGCGTCCAACTGGGGACGGACGCCGCAGCCTGCACCGCCGCCTTGGCGGGCACCGAGAGGTGGAACTCCGGCGCGGTCCAGGTATGCAACGGCGCGATGTGGGGCCCGATCGGGGCATCGAATACTTTCTCGGTCACCGCGAGCTACGTTGCTTGGCGCTGGCCCAATGGTTCGGCGACATGCCCCGCGGGGACGACCGTGACGGGGGGCGGGGGACATTGTTACTCCGCGTTGGGCTACAATTTTATAGCCCAAACCTCCCCCAATGGGAGCAACGGCTGGTATGTTTCATGCGACACGCCCAACAACGAGACGGCATACTTGACGGTTTGGGCGCAGTGCATGCCGTTGTGATGCCGGCTGCTTTTTGCGCAGGGAGGCTGCGTATGGTGAAGACGAGCGGTTGTATTTTGACCGTAGGACTGCTGCTGTGCGCGGCGGCGAAGGCGGGGGCGCAGACGGGCTTCGGCGGCGGGCCGATGCCGGACGGACCGATGGGGCGGTTGCCGCCGGAGATGGCGGAGCTTCAGAGGGAGCAGGAGCGGATCGTGAAGGAGGCGGATCCGGAACTGGCCGCTTATCAAGAAAAGATTCAGGGCGTCGAGAGTGAGATCGGGACGGTCGTGAAAAGATTCGCCGATAAGAAGATCGACAAGGACAGGGCGCGCGCGGAACTGCTGCCGCTGATGAAAGAGGAGCAGGAACTGCGCGACGACCCTAATTTCCAGGTCGAGCAGAGGCTTTCCCAGGCCGCGCTTTCGTCTCCGGAGTTCCGCAAGAAAATGGCGAAGATCCAAGAAAAGATGAACAGGGCGATGCAAAAGCTCATGGCCGAGCGCATGCGCAAGGCGCGCGGCGGACGGCCGGTCGTCCACGCGCGGTCGGCGCCGAACGCACAACCGCCGCTGAACGGGCAAGCGCGCTGAGAGCCGAGGCGCGGAGCGCCGCGCCCTATCAGGCGCGGACGAGACTTGGGGCGAGAGCGGCGAGCTCGGCGATGGCTGCGATGCGGACGTCGGGTTCCGGCGCGGCGGCCGCCTGCGCGGGATCGCTCGCATAGTGGCCTTGAGCGGGAAAAATGGTCGTCACGCGCGCGCCCCAGGCGGTCTTGAGCGCGGCGAGTATTCGGCGCTTGTCGTCGACCATGACGTAGCGCGCGGCGGGCAGGCGGGCCTCGACGTCGCCCAGCATCCGCTCCTTGTGCGTGTAGACCAGCACGCGGCCGCCCACGGCTTCGCGCAGTCCGGAGCGCATTATTTTGCGCGGCTGGAACACCGCGTCGCCGTCGCTGAGGATCGCGACGGTCCCCAGGCGCGCGCAGGCCGCGACCGACTCCAACGCTCCCGGAAACACTTGTTCGCCAAATGGGTAGTCGAGCAGGAATCCGGAGACGTCCAGCACGTGGGGGTCGCGGGGGCGCTCCACGCGGAAGCGCTGGAGCGCGCCCAGATAATCCGCGTAGCCCAGTTCGGCGCGCAGGGCCTCGAAGATCGACCAATAGCGCGTCTGGATTTCGGCGCCGAAGGTGTCGCCTAAATAACGGCGCAGGTCGGCGGTGACGCGGTCGTTGTCGAGCAAGGTGTTGTCGACGTCGAACAGGAAGACGACGGGGTTTTCGCTCATGCCCTAGCGCACGGCGACGTAATCATAGAGCGTGCGCTCGCCGTAGGCGGTCGCGCCCCGGCAGACAAAGCGCCAGCCCGCGCGCTCGAACGGCGCGCGGCGGCCCAGCAGGGCGGGGAGCTCCCCGTCTTTTTCCAGCGCGCCGGCCAGAACGGCGTCCGCGCACAGCGCCAACGCGCGCCCGGCGTCCAGGAGGAAGCGCGCGTCGAGCACCTGCAGGGCGGCGGGGGTCGCGGGTGCTCCGGCCGGCGCGCCCGCGTCGGCCACGGCTTGGCGCGCCTCCAAGCGGATCATGCGCGCCTTCGATTCCGGGATGCTGGCCTCGATGGCGGCCTGCACCCAGTCGAGCAGGCGCTCGCGCACGGTCGCGATGTCCGCGGCGGCGGCGATGGGTTGTATGCCGTCCTCGCGCCGAATCGCGCCGGCCAGCGAGGAGATTTCCTTCAGGTAGACGTTCTTCTGCGCGTCGGGGATGTAGTACATCACGACCAGATGGACTTTCTTGCCGTCGCCGGCGCCGTAGTCGATGCCGGTCGGCGTCCAGCCGACCGCGCACAGCAGTTCGCCGCCGCCGGTGGCGCGCACGTGCGGGCAGGCCACGCCGGAACCGATGCCGGTGTTGCTTTGGCGCTCGCGCGCGATCATCTCCTCGGCCAGTTCCGGACTGCCCGCCAGGTCCGGCACGGCCTCGATCAAGTGGGCGAGAAAGGCCAAGGACTTCTCCTTGTCGGTCTCAGGCAGTTCGATGAGGCGGCCTTCTTGCAAGGCGTTGAGCAGGCTTTTCATGTCAGTCGATCCCATGCCAACGGATGAACATTGTTTTGACCACGTGCGTCAGCGCGACGTAGGCGACGACGGTGCCCAGCATCCACGGCCAGAATGAGGCGGGCAGGGGCACGAAGCCCAGGTAGCCGGCCACCGGCGAGAACGGCAGATAGATCGCGGCACCCATCACCGCGAGCGTGGTCAAGGTCAGCGGCAGGCTGGCCGCGCTCTGGAGGAACGGAATCTTGTTGGTGCGGATCACGTGCACGATCAAGGTCTGCGTCAGCAGGGACTCGACGAACCACGCGGAGTGAAAGAGGTGCTCATAGTGGACCTTCATCAGCGGGGTCGTGGCGGGGTCGGAGAACAGCCGGCACTTGTAGAGATACATCATCAAGAAGAACGTCGTGTAGTCGAAGACCGAGCTGGTGGGCCCGATCCAAAGCATGAACTTCTTGATCGACTCGATGTTCCACTTGCGCGGCTTGAGGAGGTACTCCTCGTCCACGCGGTCGGTCGGGATGCCGAGCTGAGAAAAGTCGTAGAGCAGGTTGTTGACGAGGACCTGGATCGGGGCCATGGGCAGGAACGGAAGCCAAAGGCTGGCGCCGATCACCGAGAACATGTTGCCGAAGTTTGAGCTGGCTCCCATCTTGATGTACTTGATGATGTTGCCGAAGACCTTGCGGCCCTCGATGATGCCGTCCTCGAGCACCAGCAGGCTTTTCTTAAGCAGGATGATGTCGGCCGATTCCTTGGCCACGTCCACGGCGGTGTCCACGGAGATGCCCACGTCGGCGGTCTTCATGGCGGGCGCGTCGTTGATGCCGTCGCCCATGAAGCCGACGACGTGTCCGCCGCGCTGGAGCGCCTTGATGATCTGGTCCTTCTGCGCCGGAGACAGGCGCGCGAAGACGGTCGTTTTCTCGGCCAGCGCCGTCATCTCCGCGTCGGACAGGCCGCGCAGTTGGTCGCCGGTCACCAAGGCGTCGACCGGCAGGCCCACGTCGCGGCAGACCTTGCGGGTGACCAGCGCGTTGTCGCCGGTCAGGATCTTGGTGCCCACGCCGGCCTTGCGCAGGGCCTCCAGCGCCGCGTTGGCGGACTCCTTGGGCGGGTCGAAAAACGCGACGTAGCCGAGCAGGACCAGATCGCTTTCGTCGGCGGTCGCGAAGACTTCTTTCGTGCGCGCGAACTCCCGGTAGGCGACCGCCAGCACGCGGAAACCGTCGGCGCTCAAGCCCTCGTATTCCTCGAGCAGGTCCTTTTTGAGCAGGTCGATCAGCGGATGGATCTCGTCGTCGACCTGGTAGCGCGAGCAGACCGAGAAGACCTCTTCGACCGCACCTTTGCAGATCAGCACGTGGTCGCCTTCGTAGTCGATGACCACGGACATGCGCCGTCGGGAGAAGTCGAACGGGATCTCGTCGACCTTGCGGCAGGCGCGCTCCACGTCCAGGTCGCCGTGCGAGAGGATGGCCTTGTCGAGCAAGTTGCGCAGGCCGGTCTGGTAGTACGAGTTCATGTACGCGTAGCGCAGCACGTCGTCGCTTTGCCGGTTGGTCACGTCGACGTGGCGTTCCAGAACGATCTTGTCCTGCGTCAGCGTGCCGGTCTTGTCGGTGCAGAGCACGTCCATGGCGCCGAAGTTCTGGATCGAGTTGAGGCGCTTGACGATGACTTTCTTCTTCGACATCGCCAGCGCACCCTTGGACAAGTTCACGGTCACGATCATCGGCAGCATCTCGGGCGTCAGGCCGACGGCGACGGACAGTCCGAACATCAGCGCCTCGACCCAATTGTGCTTGGTCAGCCCGATGATCAGGAACACGATCGTGACCATGACCACCATGAACCGGATCATCAGCCATGTGAACTGCTCCACGCCGCGGTCGAAGCTGGTCATCACGCGCCGGCCCGCCAAGGTCTTCGAGATTCCGCCGAAATACGTCTTTTCACCGGTGTTGACCACCACGCCGCGCGCGGTGCCGGAAAGGACGTTGCTGCCCTGGAAGCAGGCGTTGGCCAGGTCGAGCGCGCCCTTGCCGGCGGCGTCGACCGGGCCCGCGGCTTTTTCGATGGGCATGGACTCGCCGGTCAGCGCGGACTGGCTGACGAAGAAATCCTTGGCCGAGACCAGGCGCAGGTCGGCGGGGATGATGGAGCCGGCGGCCAGCACCACCACGTCTCCCGGCACCAAAGCCGACAGCGGCACGGACTGCTCGCGGCCCGCGCGCAGGACCTGGCAGGTGGTCTTGACCATGGACATCAGCTTCTCGACGGCTTTGTTGGAGCGCGCCTCCTGCACGTAGGCCAGCGCCACGCTCAGCACCACCATCACGCCCACGACCACGGCCGAGGGCACGTCGTCCATGAACAAAGACGCGCCCGCGATGACCAGAAGCTGGACGACGAGAGGGTTTTTGGCGCGTTCCCATATTTCGCCCAGCACGCCCAGCTTGCGGCGGGACTCCACCAGATTCGGGCCGCAACGCTCGCGGCGTTCGCGCACGGCGTCTTCGTCCAGTCCTTTGTCGCTGCCGCCCAGCTTGGCCAGGACGGCCTCGGGCGTGAGCCCGGCCAGGTCGATCAACTCCTGCTCTCCCGCGGCGGACGCGGTCGCGCCCTTGGCGTCGTCGCCGCCGCGCTTAAGGAAGCGCTCGGCGAGAGTCGGTGAAGAAGTGGTCATGGCGTGGTCCCGCGCGGGACTGTAGTTTAACACACATCGCCGCGGGGCTCAAAACGC
The DNA here is from genome assembly GCA_013044195.1 of Elusimicrobiota bacterium. Classification (GTDB taxonomy): domain Bacteria; phylum Elusimicrobiota; class Elusimicrobia; order UBA1565; family UBA9628; genus GWA2-66-18. The sequence continues at coordinate 5,685 of JABEUV010000159.1, forward strand.
GCGCCGCGGTTCGCGCGTCCCGCGGTCCCGGCCCACGCTGGGCCTAATATCCCGGGTCTGAGGACCGTCCGGCCCAGGGGATTCCGCCATTCGGATCGTATGCTATACCCACATGAAAGCCGACCGGCTTGCTCTGGCCGCGTGGTGCGCCCTGCTGGCCGCTTCTTCCGCGGCGCAGGTGCGCGATGTTCCGGTCGAGGCCGTCCGCGCGCCGTTGTCCGCGCCCGCGCTGGGGGCGACGTCTCTGGGCGCGGCGCCGCTGACCGCGACCCTCCTCCCCACGTCCGCGCTTCTTTCGCCGTCGCCGACGGTCGCGGCGCGGGCGGCGACAGCCGTTGTGGCCGCGCCCGCCGCATTCGCCGCGGCTCCGGCGGTGACGGCTCTCGCGGTCTCGCCCGCTCCGGTTTCCGCGTCGGTTGCGACGCTCGACGCCGTCTCGCCCGTCGCGCCGAGCGGCGTGTCCGCGTCGCGAATCAACGCGGCGGCGCGTCCGGCCGCGGGAATATTCTCGACCGGCCGCGCGCCGGTGACGGCCCCGGCGCTGGACGCGCTCTTCGACGGCCGCGCGGCCGCCGCCGCGCAGCCGCAAGCCCCGCGCGGTCCGGCCCTTGAGCCCGCCGCACCCGCCGCCGTCTCCCGCCTCAGCACGCGCCGGAAGGTTCTGGCCGTCGCCGTGCCGCTGGCCGGGGCCGCCGTCATGGGGGCGCTGGCGCCGCACGCCGCGCTCTTCGCGGTGCACGCGTTGGGGCAGGCGGCGTATTGGCTGGCCAATCCTCTGTCGTTTCTGTTCACGATTCCGCAGATCCATCGCATGCTGGCGCGCCGCTCGGCGGACGTGTCCGGTTCGATGACGCTCGTCGGCCTGCTGTCGGCCTTCGCCACGACGCTGTGCTTCGCGTTCGACGGCAAGGACCTGATGATGTATCGCAACCTGGCGCAGGCGGCGGGGTTTGCGGCGATGTTCGGCCTGGAGTGGCGCTTCGCGCGGGTCAAGCACGCGCCGCCCTCGCGCGCCGTTGCCGTCGCGGAAACGGGCGCGGTCGCGTTGGCGCTGGCCGCCGCGATGTATTTTGCCGGGCCCTTGTTGATGTCCGCGGCGGCGGCGCTTCCCGTGTTGGGCCGTCTGTTGGTGCCCCTGCAGGTGCTGGCCGGCTTCGGCTTCACTTATATGATGTACGCTCAGATCCGCAAGATGCGCGCGGATCAATCCGCCGGCGACTCTTCAACGGGCATGATGTGGGCCTTGGTCGGCACGAAGACCATTTGGGTCTGGTCGCTGGCCACCATGCTGTCTTTGGCGGCCGCGCCCGCCTGGCGGACCTTGGCCGCGGGCACCGCTTTGGCGGGCGCCAGCTGGTGGCTGTCCCGGGTCGTTTTTTCGCGCCTTCTGAGGGCGCGGTGGAGCTTCCTGCCCGAGCGCGTGGTTTTGGGCCGCTGGTCCTTGAGCCGCGCCGCGCTGGGCGACGGCCTGGCGTTTGCCGCCATGTCCGCGCTGATCATGGGCCTGTCGGCCGCCGCCTGGTTCCTGTTCGACGCGACGCTGGGCGTGCCCGTCGCGGCCGCCTCCGCGTTCGGGATGTATGCGATTTACACGATCCAGAACTTGGTCTCGTGCGTGGCGACGTTGGAAGCCCTGAAGCTGCAGAAGAGCCTGGACCGCGCGGCCGCGCCGCTCGCCTGACGCCGCGGGCGCGGCCTCAGAACGAGTAGTTGATGTCCATGAACACGACCGCGCCTTCCTGGCCGTAGCCGACGTCCACGGAACCGACGACCTGCGGCTTGACGACCACGCGGAAGGCGCTGCCCACCACGGGGCGCACGTAGGCCAGCTGGGCGGAGGTCGGCGCGTCGAACACGCCGCCCAGGCCCGCGAAAGGGGCGATCTGGAATTGGGCGGTCACGCCGGCCATGTTCTCCTGCAGGACGTTGAAGCGCTGCTCGACGTTGAGCGCGGTCATGCCGCGATCGACGAAGCGCCCGTCGCCGTAGGCGCGCAGGCTGTATTTGCCGCCGAGCGTGGGCAGAATCCAGAACGGAGGCGTGGGGCCCATCACCTGCTCGAACTGGTACTGCACGGCCAGCACCCGGGAGTCGTCGTCGGCCTTCCAGGGGTGGAACCAGCGCAGATCGGTGCCGTAGCGCTCGTAATCGTACTCGCTCATGAAGCCGCGCACGGAGGCCTCCGCGTAAGCCTGCGCGAACGCGCCGTGAGTCGTCGTCATCGCGGAGTCGCGCGTGTCGTAGTCCAGCGTCACGCGCGTCTCGTGCGTCTGCTGATAGCGGTCGGAAAACTGCGCGGGAAACGTCGCGTCGAAGCCGGGCAGGCCCGGCAGCGGGCCGTCCAGAGCGCGGCTGCTCTCATAGTGCTCGCCGATGTGCGCGCGCCAGTTCGAGCCCTCGGCCAGAGGCTTGCCGATGCCCCACTTGTACTGCCAATACTCCTGCTTGTAGTTCGTCTGCGCCCAGCGCGAGGAGTCCGGGCCCAAACCGTAGAACTGCTGGCCCGCGTCCACGTTGTATTGAAAAAGGAGGTAGAGATCGTACTGCGTGCCGAAAGCATGCTGGTCGGAGTACTCGCTGAAGGCCTCGCGCTCATACTTGGACAACGAAGCCCGCATGGACAACGTGGCGTCCGGGGTCGGGTAGTAGTACCAGCGGTAGGTCGGCTCGACGCCGAAGTTCGCGTTGTAGGTCAGCGACGGCGCGTGGATCTGGGTGATGCGGTTCGTGCTTGGGTCCTGGAGCACCAGGATCGGCATCACGCCGAAGGTCGTGCCGCGGTTGGGGTCGGTGTCGACGATGGGCAGGCGCACGAAGATGCCGTTCTTGCGCGGCTCCAGCATCCAGCGCAAATAGGGAGGCGCGTCGGTGCCGGTCGATTCCTGCACGCCGGGCGGCAGCTGGGTGGGCGGGATCACCGCGCCGGTCGCGTCCGGGTCCTGCGCGCGTGCGGCCGCGGCGGCCAAGAGAAAAAGCAATGCGGCCGCCGGCGCGCGCCTCGTCATCGGGAAGGTATTCTACCACGTAGCACTTAGGCGGACAAACGGGCCAGGCTCCAGCGCGCAACCTCGGCCAGCACGGGGTCGGGATCGGCCGCATGGCGCTCCAGCGTTTCCCGGTGGCGGGGATCGCGGGAGTTGCCCATCGCCAGCAAGGCGTTGCGCGTCAGGCGCCGGCGTACCGCGCGCGCGACGGGCAGGCCCTTGAGCCGCGAGCGCACGCCGGCCGAGCCGGGCCCGGCCAGTTCCTCCAGCGGCAGTTCGGTCGGAATCTTCGCCGGCGGCAGCGCGCGAGCCGGGGCCTCGAAGCGGTTCCAGGGGCAGACCTCCTGGCAGACGTCGCAGCCGTACACCCAGTCGCCGACGCCGGCGCGCAGTCCCTCGGGGATCGGGCCTTTGAGTTCTATATTTAGGTAAGCGATGCATTTCGAGGCGTTCAACACCCTCTCGCGCGGGAACGCGTCGGTGGGGCAGGCGTCCAGGCACCGCCGGCACGAGCCGCAGTGGTCGGGCGCGGGGGAGTCCGCGGGCAGGTCCAGATTTATCGCTAATCCGGCCAGCAGGAAGTAAGAACCCAGGCGCGGCCCGATCATCAGAGTGTTCTTGCCCTGCCAGCCCAGGCCCGCCGCGCGCGCGTAGGAACGTTCCAGGATGGGGCTCATGTCGCAGAAGGCCACGCCGCGCGCGCCGGGGACCTCCGCGGCCAGCCAGTCGCGCACCGCGTTCATGCGCGCGCGCAGCAGGGCGTGGTAGTCCGGGCGTACCGCGTAGCGCGCCAGGCGTCCGTGGCCTGATTTCGAGCGCGGCGTCTCGGGCGCGCCGCCGTAGGAGAATCCGCACATCAGCACCGCGCGCGCGTCCGGCATCCAGGCGCGGATGTCCCGGCGCGAAGGCGCGTTGCGCGCCAGATAGTCCATCTCCCCGTGATAGCCGGCGGCGATGAACGCGTCGTAGGCGGCGGCGTCGGGCGGGGCGGTCGCGGCGGCGATGCCCGCCAAATCAGCGCCTTCGGCGCGGGCGCGGGCCTTGAGTGCTGAGGCCAGCTCGGCGGGAGCGCGGCTCAGGCGCGGGTGACCTTGAGGATCTTGAAGGTGCGCGGTCCGGCGGGCAAAGGCACTTCGACGGTCTGCCGGACCTTCATGCCCAGCAGGCCCTGGGCCAGCGGCGACTGCACCGAGATGCGCCCCTCGGCCGGGTCGGACTCGTCTTCCCCGACCAGCGAGTACTCCGAGGTATCCCCGTCGGAGTCTTCCAGCGTGACGATGGTGCCGATGGCCACGGTGTCCTTGGGCACGTCCAGGTCGTCGATGAGCTTGGCCGTCTGGAGCTTGTCCTGGATCTGGCCGATGCGCCCCATCACCTCGCCCATTTTCTCCTTGGCGGAGTGGTACTCGGCGTTCTCCTTGAGGTCGCCCTTCTCGCGCGCCTCGCCGATGTCCAGCGACAGCTGGGTCTTCTGCTTCATGAGCGCCGCCAAATCCTTCTTCAGCTTCTCATAGCCGGCGCGCGTCAAATAGGTATCGGACATATCTTCTCCATGCTTGTGACGAAGATTATAATAAATTCTCGGCGGCCGATCCTTTGTTCATCGATCCTCTCGTGTGTGCCAAATGCGGAGCACGAAAATAGCTCTATCCCGAATTTCGTAGCGCATCTCGTAGGGCCCGATCAGTAAGCGGCGAACTTCACGCGGCTTGAACTCCTCGAGGGCCTCTCCAATTCGCGGCATAATGACAAGCCGTTCCGGCGCGGCGACCAACGCGCGCACCGCTTTTGCGGCGGCATTCGCGTTCGATTTCGACAGGAAGCCGTACAGGCGTGAGAGGTCGTCGTGCGCTTTGGAAGTCCACTGAAGCTTCATTCCTGGGCTTCCCCGGATTCGTCAGCGGCCGGTCGGAGCCCGAAGCCGCCGATGAGCGCCCGAGGTTTTCGCTTTCGCGCTTCCCAGGCCTTCGGCCCATGCGCGGACCGTCGCGTGGTCGGCGACGCGGCCGGCGTCCACGTCCGCCAGGCCTTCCAGCGTCAGTTGCCGACGAATTTCTTCGTGAGACAGCCAGTCACTCAGCGCTTTCTGCACGATCCAGCCGCGCGACCGCTCCAGGCGCGCGGCGGCAAGATCCACCTGTTCGGCAAGACCGGCGGGCACGTGAGCCGTGAGTACGCGTGTCTGCATAAAACCAGTCCCCCTGTATCAATGTTAATCATAACGACTCACTATGATTTAATCAAGGCCTTTATCGATTGCCCGGACCCTGGAGCTACGCGCGCCGCGCGCGGGCCAGACGCCGCAGCAGAGCGCGCAGGACCGGCTCCAGGCCGGTCTTTCGGCCCGTCAGGGCCTTGAGGCTCGTCGCGCGCTTGAGCGGCGGGTCGTTGTCGACGTTGACGCCGATGCCGACGACGAGCCAGTGCAGATCCTTCGAGTCGCCGGACGCCTCGCATAAGATGCCGCACAGCTTGCGCCAGCGGCCGTCGGCGCCGCGCGCCAGCACGTCGTTGGGCGGCTTGACTGCGGTCTCCACTCCGAATTCGCGCAGGGCGGCGGCGGCCGCCGCGCCGCAAGCCAAGGAGAAATCGGCGAGCTTCTCCGGCGCGAAGCGCGGCCGGATCAGCCAGGACACGTACAGGCCGCCCGGCGCGGAGCGCCAGCGCCGGCCCATGCGGCCGCGGCCCATGCTCTGGCGCAAGGCCCAGACCAAGGTGCCGTCGGGAGCGCCCTCGTCGGCCAGCCCGCGCGCGACGGACTGCGTGGAAGACGTGGTGGAAAGGCGCACGAGTCGGCGTACGCCCGGCAGGCGGGAAGGCATGAGGCGATTCTAGGATTTTCGCGGCGGCGACGGCCGCCGCTTAAAAACGAATTCCGAACGAGCCGTACTCGACGGTTCCCAACTCCCCCGCGCCGGCCTGCGCGTAGGACAGCGTGAAGCGGCCTTCGCTCAGGCCCAGGCCGTAGGACAGGCTGGTGGCGGCCTGCGTGTCGAAGCTCCAACCCGCGCGCACCGCGATCCGTCCCGACTTGCCGATGTCGACGGCCAACTCGGTGCCGACGGCGGGATAGGCGGCTTCGCCGACGGTCTTGACCTCGTCGACGGCGCCGGTGAGGCGCAAGGCCGTGTAGTAGCTGGCCCCGTTGCCGGGCCGCCAGGCGGCCTCGTAGGCCGCGCCGGCGCGCTCGGTCATGGGCAGAGGGTCGGTCGCGCTCTCGAACTTGACCCCCGTGCCGGCGTTCTGCACGGCCGCGCCCAGGCGCAGGCCTTCGATCGGCGTGGCCCATTGCACGCCGGCGTCGCCGGCGAAACCCGTCGCGCCGGCCTGCTGGGCCAGGTTCAAGCGGAACGCCTTGGCCATCACGCCGGCCGTGACGCCGTCGCCCAGAGGCATGGCCCAGCCCAGCATCGCGATCTCGTCCTGCTCGGCGACGACGGTGCTCTGCTGGCCGCTGGAGAAGTTAAGTCCCACCGTGCCGGCGTTGTAGTAGGACAGGCCCAGGAAGGGCACGCCGTATTTGAGCGGTTGGGCGTAGCCCAGGAAGCCGTATTGGTCGGCCAGTATGCCGCTGTGGAAGCTGGTCTCCAATTCCGGGGCCGTCGCCGCGGCGACG
>JABEUV010000160.1 GCA_013044195.1 Elusimicrobiota bacterium
CCCGCGTTCGACGTGGGCGGCACGTCGTAGACGAACGCGACGCTTGCCGCCGTGGCCGCGTTCCCGGCTTTGTCCTTGGCGTTGGCCGTCAGCATGTGCGCGCCCAAACCCACGTTCAGCGTCGCATTGAGCGTCGCGCTCAGCGTGGGCGCGGACAGCGCCGTGAAATTTCCCAGCACCGAGGCGGTGTCAAGCGTGATCGTCAGCGTCGCGGGGTCCACGCCCGACACGTCGTCGGTCAGCTTGAGCTGGGCTGAGACGCTTCCGGTCTGGAGAACTTGGCTTGCCGCGGGCGTCAGCCACGTCAACATCGGCGGCTGGTTGTCCTGGCCCACCACGCCCAGCGTCATTTGGCTGCCGCGCCGTCCCTCCACGCGCGCCTTCAGCACGTCGGCAAGCCGGACGTTCGTGAGCGGCACGCTGAAGCTGCCGCTTTGCTCGGCCGTGTCCCGCGCCAGGTCCGCCTCGTCTTTGATCTGATCCGACTGGGACCGGCGCAACGCCGCCCGCGCGCGCTCAAGCCGGGACTGGGCGTCGCGCGCGCGGTCGCTGTCGGCGCCGTACTTGCTTGCCGCCGCCGCCGCGTCGGCCTGCGCGTCCGCGACCACTTTTTGATCCCGCGCGATCTTGCGCGCGTCCTCCTTCAAGTCCCGCTTATCGCGCGCCACGTCCGGGTGGAAGTCCCGCTCGCCTAAAACCCGCTTGCCGTTGAGCACGACCTGCGCCCCTTCCGCCTTCGGCACCGCCGGGTTGCTGGGGTCGCCGTTGGTCACCGCCAGCGCCCACGTGGTGCTGGCGCTTAAGACGCCGAAGTCGCTGGTGATGGCGGACGCGTCTTCGCGCTGAGCGCCGTTGTAGGTCTTGCGGAACACCGTGAACTGACCCGCGAACGCCGGAATAGCGCTCTGGACGACCAGCGCGGCGGAGAGAATCGAGGCGAGAACTTGTCGGCTTGCGGATGTACGCGGCGCCGTCGGACGGTCGCGCATGTATGGTCCTCTCGTCGGCACGAGTTAACCAAAAGCCTGTCAGTTATAACCCCGGCGCTCGTTTTTGTCAATCACGCGCGGTAACGTCTTGTAACGTTCTGTAACGTCGGCGGGGCATGCGCCAACGAGAAAGAGCCTAGTTGATGACGCGCCGCGCCTTCAGGTAGCGCCGGCGGTAATAATCGCTGTAGAGGCTCTCCATGCGCACGCCCTCGCCGGGATTGGCCTGGTGGATGAAGATGCCGTTGCCCACGTAGATGGCCACGTGGCCGACGCGCCGCCCGCCGCGCGAGCCGGAAAAAAACAAAAGGTCGCCCATGCGCAGGTCGTCGGCGGAGGCCACGGGACGGCCCACGCGCGCCATCGCCCGGGAGGTGCGCGGAAGCGGCACCCCGTGGGCGCGGAACACGCGGTCCACGAAGTCCGAACAGTCGACCGGCGGCGCATGGTGCGCGTCCTCCTCCGGAAGATAGGAACGCGCCGTCAGGATGATCGCCTTGGCCAGCGGCGACGGCGGCGGCGCGGGAACGCGGCGGCGGCGCGGCGCGGCGCACGCGCCCAGCGCGAAGATCACCGCCAGACCCGCGACCGCCACACGCTTCATCGGCGCGATGATATCAATTCCTCCCGGCGCGCCGCGAAACCATTGAACTCCGGCACCCTAGGCCGACCGCCGCCGCCGTCCTAGGCCCTCCGTCCCTGCCGGGGCGCGCGCCCTCCCGCTATACTGCGCCCAGATGCCGAAACTGACCTGGCTCTCCGTGGTCCTGCTCGCCTGCGCCGCCTCCTCCGCGCGCGCGGCCGACCCGGCGCTGGTCGCGCGCTTCGACAAGCTGCTGGTCGCCGACCAGGATCATTACGACGAGCGCGCCGTGCTGGCCGCCGTGCTGGCGCGGCCGGCCGACTCCGCCGCGTTCGACGCCGACGCGCGCGCCGCCGAAAACGATCCGGCCCTGTCGGCCCTGATGCTGGTCAAATGGCGCGGCGTGCTGGCCGCCTTCGCCGGCGCGGAAAGCCGCCGCCCCGACATCGATCTCAATCGAACCTACCGAAACTGGAGCGAGATGATGACGCCGGAGATGCGCGCCTACACGGCCCAGCGCATGCTCTCGATGTCTTCGGAGAACCGCGACAAGCTGATTTATTATTTAAAGAAACTCAACGCCGATCTGGCCGCCGACGGCGGCAAAATCGATCAAGGCTTTTTTTCCATCGATAAGCGCATCGTGGCCGGAGTGATGGACCAATACCGCAAGGACCTGGCCGCCTACGCCGCCACGCCGCTGGCCGCCCAGGGCCGCCGCGACGGCGCGCACGCGGCCGCCGAACTCTCCGGCGACCTCGCCGCCCGCGCCGCCTCCGCCGCCCCCGAGGTTCCGCCCGCGCCGAAAGCGTCCGCGCCGAAGGCTCCCGCGCCCAAGACCGCCGCGCCTCGACCCGTCCCGCCGCCGCTTCCCCCCACGCCCGTGCCCCAGCACGGCGCGCCCCCCGCGGCCGGGCCCGGCGCCGACGGCGCGCTCGCTCAGGCCCAAGAAGTGGCCGGTGCCGGCGCGGCGGGCGGCGCGGCCATGGACGGCGCGCGCGGCGGGGGCGCACCGCAGACCGGTCCCGGACCGTCTGCCCCCGCGCCGGATGTTTCCGGACCGCCGTCGGGTCTGAGCGCGTCCGCGCCGGGCCCCGTCAAGTCCGCCGCGACACCGCCCGCGCCCGGCGCGGAGGACGCATTCATGAACTCGGTCGAGAATTCGGGCACGGCGCGCAATCCCGCGCTGGGCAAGGCGTCCTGGGCGGGCGCGGCGTTGGGCGCGGTGCTGGGCGGACTGGTGGGCTTCCTGGTGGGCGGACCCGTGGGCGCGGCCGTCGGCGCGGCGGTGGGCGGCGGCGCCGGATTTTTCGGCATGAAAGCGCTGATCGCGAAGCTCTTCTGAGCGCTCCGCGCCTGATATAATCCTCCGGTGACCCTCGTCGACGGCTTCGGCCGAAGCTTCCGCTATCTGCGCCTGTCCGTCACCGACGCCTGCGACTACCGCTGCCGCTACTGCCTGCCCGGCGGCTTTCATAAAGAAGAAGCGGAGCCGCCGCTGACGCTCGACGAGATCCGCCGCCTGGTCGCGGGTTTCGCGGCCCTGGGCTTCTGGAAAATCCGGCTCACCGGCGGAGAGCCGACCGTGCGCGGCGACCTAGTCGACATCGTGGCCGCGTGCGCGCGCGCGCCCGGCGTGCGCCGCGTCGCCTTGTCCACCAACGGCGCGCGGCTGGCCGCTCTGGCCCCCGCGCTGGCCGCCGCGGGCCTGTCCGCCGTCAACGTCAGCGTCGACAGCCTGGACCCGGCGCGCTTTCGCGACGTGACCGGGCGCGACGACCTGGCTCGCGTTTTAGACGGCGTCGAGCGGGCGCTGACGCTCGGCCTGAGCGTGAAGCTCAACACGGTGCTGATGAAGGGCGTCAATGACGGGGAACTGGGCGCGTTTACCGAGTTCGCCCGCGCGCGCGCGCTCGACGTGCGCTTCATCGAGCTGATGCCCACGGCCGACAACGCGGACTTCTTTACCGCGCGCCACGAGAAGACGGCGGCGTTGGCCGAGAGACTGCGCGAAGACGGCTGGCGCGAGGCTCCGCGCGGCGAGGGCGACGGCCCCGCGCGACGCTTCATCAAGGAAGGCTGGGCCGGCTCCATCGGCGTGATCGCGCCCTACGCCAAGGATTTCTGCGCGTCCTGCAACCGCCTGCGCGTGACCAGCCGCGGCCGCCTGCGCCTGTGCCTTTTTTCCGAGGGCGAGCACTCCCTGCGCGACCTGCTGTCCGACGACGGCCGGGCGGCGGGTCTGCGCGAGCGCGTGACGTCCTTGCTGGGTCTTAAGGAAGTCTCGCATTACCTGCCCGAGGGGCGGCTGGGCGACACGCGGCATTTCGCCGCGATCGGGGGCTGATGGCACTCCGCATGGCCGACGTCGGCGCCAAACCCGCCACCGCGCGCCGCGCCGCCGCCGTGGGCGCCCTGCGCATGAGCCGCCGCGCCTTCGCGCTTCTGCGCGCGGGACGACTGCCCAAGGGCGACGCGCTGGCCGCGGCGCAAATCGCGGGCATTCAGGCCGCCAAAAACGCCAGCGCGCTCCTGCCGCTGTGCCACCCGCTGGCGCTCGACGTGGTCCAGGTCGACTTCACCTTTGATGAGTCCTCTCCGCGCCTGCGCGCGCGCTGCACCGTGGCGACCACGGCGAAAACCGGCGTGGAAATGGAAGCTCTGGCGGGCGTGACGGGCGCGCTGTTGTGCGTCTACGATCTGGTCAAGCCCGTCGACCCCGCGCTCACTCTTGAGGATATCCGCCTGGCGTTCAAGGAGGGCGGCAAGCGCGGTCATTGGGTCCATCCGGAGGAAAAATCCGCGCCCGCCGCCAAGCCGGCGCGCCGTCCGAGGCTGGGAAAAGCCGTGGCCGTCACCGTCTCCGACCGCGTGTCGGCAAAAAAAGCCGCCGACGTGTCCGGCCCTCTCCTGCGTCAAGGTTTGACGGAACTCGGCTTTACCGTACGCACCATCGTGGTTGCCGACGACCGCGCCCGCATGGAAGCCGTTATCCGCCGCGCGTCTTCAAACGCCGCGGTGGTCGTCCTGACCGGCGGCACCGGGCTTTCGCCGCGCGACGTCACGCCCGAGGCCGTGGCGTCCGTCTGCGACCGCCTGATCCCCGGCGTGGGCGAGGCCCTGCGCGCGGCGGGCGGCCCCGCCACCGCGGCGCTGTCGCGCTCCGTCGCCGGCCAGCGCGGCGCCTGCGTGATCGTCGCCCTGCCCGGCAGTCCCGGCGGCGTGCGCGACGGCCTGAACGTTTTGCGCGAGCTCCTGCCGCACGCG
>JABEUV010000161.1 GCA_013044195.1 Elusimicrobiota bacterium
ATAGCTCGACGGCCGTCGTCTGCGCTCCCCAAGAGACCAAAGAGCGGAACGTCGTGCCCATCCCGAAGCAGATCACCAGCGCGCGCCGCGGCGCGCGCTCCAGAAGTGCCGCGGGCAGGTGCGCCATCGCCTTGGTGATCGGCGTCAGTAACGTCATCTGCTGGCCATCGACCAGCAGAAAGCGTCCCCGCCCCACGCCCGCGGCCACCACGCTCGCCTGATAGTCACGACGGATCAGAGCCTCGGGACGCGACGCCGCGACCGTCTCTTCAAACGTCGACGTCACGGCCGGCAGCAGCGCGCCCAACGCCGCGGCCGCCGTCCAAACCGCGACGGCGCCGAAGCGTCCCACCAGGGGACGGCGCCGCGCGCGCGCCGCCAGCCCGCCCGCAACGAACAACGGAACCGCAAGCAGCGCCAGCGCCGCGCGCTCGCCGAAGCGCGGCAGGAGCAGGAAGCCCGCCGCCAGCGGTCCCAACACGCAGCCCGCCAGATTGGCCGCGTAGGCTGGGCCGGCCGTCTCTCCTTCTCCTCCGGAGAGACGGTCGACCAGCGCCGGGGTCAGCGCGCCCAAGACCACGCTGAACGGGACCAGCCCCAGCGCGCGCAGAAAGCCCGGGATCGGCGTGGCGGGATCGGCCGTCGACAGGGGCAGAAGGCTCAGCGGGGCCGCCGCGATCCAGGCGATCTCCACGGCCGCCGCCGCCGCGCCCCGGCGCGCCGCGGCGCGATAGAACACCGCGCCCGCAAACGAGGCCGTCAGATACGCGGCCAAAATGGAGGCGAATGCGTAGATCGTCGTCCCGGCATAGGGCGTGTAGAGGCGAATCCAGACCACCTCCATCGCCATGCCGCAGAACCCCGCGACGAACAAGCCGGCAAGGCCCGCCCGATCGGCCGGTTCGGGGGAAGTCCGCGGCGCGGGTCGCGGGCGACGCGGCGCCGTGCGCAGGCGCAAGCTCAGAGCGAAGGCGCCCGCCGCGACCGCCGCCTCCAGAGCGGCCGCGGCGTTCAGCGTGCCGCGCAGGCCGAACGCCTCGATCAGCGCAAGCGCGGTCAGAGTGGTGCCGACCGCCGCGCCGCAGACGTTGGCGGCATACAACGCGCTGAAAGACTCGCGCGGACTGCCGCCCTCGCGTCGGCGCGCGGCGGCCAGCGCCAGCGGAAACGACGCGCCCATCAGCGCGCAGGCGGGCAGTAGCGCGGCCGCGACCGCCGCCCCCGACACGGCATAGTCGCCAGCACCCCCCCAGACGCGCGCGCCCAGCGCGGCGTCCAGCGCCGCGCGCGCCGCCGACGCCGCGGCCGGCACCAGGCGCGCCGACAGCGCCACGGCCAGTTCGGCGCCCGCGTACAGCCTCAGCAAACGCCCGGCGTCCCAATCGCCCAGCCGGCGCGTCAGCCGCCCCGCCCACCAGCCGCCCAGGCCCAAGCCGGCCATGAACGCGGCCAGAAATGCGGACACCAGCGGCGCGGCGCAGCCGAAGCGCGCCATCATCAGCCTCAGCCAGACGGTTTCAAGCGCGAGCCCGGCGAAGCCGGAGGCGAAAAAAAGCGCGGCAAGCGCGTTCACGCGCGTAAGGTTAGCTTATTGACCGCCGGGCCGCGGCGGAAATTGATATCCTCGCCGCCCGTGCACCAACGCGCCAGCCCTTGGACCGAGGCCCGGTCCGTGCTTCATCTCGCCGTCCCGATCGCGCTCACGCAGATCGGGATGGTGCTCTACGGTACGGTGGACATGCTTTTCGTCGGACGCCTGGGCTCGGGCGCCATCGCGTCGGTGGGCCTGGGCAGCATGACGTATTTCACGCTGTTCGTCGTCGGCATGGGCGTGGTCATGGGCATCGACTCGCACTCCGCCAAGGCGTTCGGCGCGGGCAAACCAGATCTGTGCGGCCAACTGCTCGTGCACACGCTCGCGCTGGCGCCGGCCGTCGCCGTTCCGTTATTCTTCGCCTGCTCCGTCGCGGGCCCGGCCTTCCGCGCGCTCGGCGTTGATCCAACAGTGATCGACGGGGCGATCGCCTACCTGAACATATTGCGCTGGGGCATGTTTCCGGGCCTATGCTTCGTCGCCTGCCGCCAATACCTCCAGTCGATGAGCGTGACCACGCCACTGGTGGCCGCGATCGTCGCGGGAAACGCCGTCAACGCTTTGCTCGACGCGACGCTGGTGTTCGGACGCTTCGGCGCTCCCGCGCTGGGCATCCGAGGCTCCGCATGCGCCACGCTCGCCGCCAACCTGGTCATGCTGACCGTGGCCGCCGCCGCGGCGCGCGACCGTCTGCGCCGCATCGACTTCCGGTTCCACGGCTGGCGGCGCCGCCTCTTCGTCGACGTGTTCGCGCAGGGCTTTCCCGCCGGACTTCAGATGCTCGTGGAAGTCGCGATCTTCTCCGTCGTGACGGCGCTGGTCGGACGCCTGGGGGCCCGGACGCTGGCCGCACATCAATTGACGCTGAACCTGGCGAGCCTGACCTTCATGGTGCCGATGGGCCTTTCGCACGCCGCCGCCGCGCGCGTGGGCCAGGCGCTTGGCCGCGGCGAGCCGCGCGCGGCTGAGGCCGCGGGCCGCGCCGCGACCTTGATGAGCATGGGCTTCATGGCCGTCATGGGTGTCGTTCTCGCCTCCGCGCCGGCTTTCTTTCTCGGCCTGTACGGCGCGGGCCCCGCCGTGATCCTCATCGGCACGCCTCTGCTCTACTGCAGCGCCGCGTTTCAGGTCTTCGACGGCGCTCAGGCGGCGCTCAGCGGCGCGCTGCGCGGCCTCGGCGAAACTCGCCGCCCGATGCTCGTCAACCTGATCGGCCATTGGCTGATCGGACTGCCCATCGGCGCGACGCTGGCGTTCCGCTACGGCTGGGGAGCGACCGGACTGTGGCTGGGCCTGGTCGCCGGCCTCGCCGCCGTCGCGTCCTTGCTCTGGCGCGAGTGGAACCGCGCGGCCGCCGCGGCCGAAGCCGCTTAGGAAGTGTAACGAAATAACTGAGTTAATTATTGACCGCTAAAATGTACTATTCCTTTCGTGAACCTGGCGGCCGTCGTTGGACAGAAGTACGCG
>JABEUV010000162.1 GCA_013044195.1 Elusimicrobiota bacterium
CCGCGCGCGCGCGGCGCGAGTAGAACATCAGCGCGGCGAGTGCCGCGACGACGACGATCGCGGCGACGCCGCCCGCGGCCTGCCCCTTATTGGTCAAAACCCAATCGACGGCCAACTCCACGGCGTCCTTGAGCTCGTCGTGTTTGAGATCGGATTTCGCGGACCAGTGTTTTTTATCTTGAAGGGGCATAAGGCGCGTATCGTATCAAATCAGCGGCCGGGGATAATCTTTTTTCGCCGCGTCGCGGCGGACGGGTCCGGACAGGCGCAGGGCCGCGTCCAAGAAATCGACGAGCGCCGGGATGCTCATGCTCCGGGGATCCTTCGGCGCGGAGTTGCGGCGCATGATTTGAAAGTCTCGGCGCGCGGACGCCGAACGCGCTCCTTCCAGAAGGTCGCGCTTCTCGTCTTCGTCAAGCATGGGGGCGGTCGCGCAGGCTCTTGAAGAGCTCGTCCTGTTGGAACAGGTCGAAGTATTCCTTTATTTGTTCCCAGTTCATGTCCGGCCGCGCCGCCAGAAGCGCCTCGATGTCCGCCAGTTCTTTGTGCCGGCGCGCGGGGTCGTTGACCAGCGCTTGAAGTTTCAAGCCGATCAGATCCTCCGGACGAACGACGCGCACGTCCAACCCCGGCGGACCGGAAGGCATGACGACGGCGCGTTCCAGCATGCGCAACGCCGCCGGACGGAAGGCGTGAAGAAAATCCAGCCCTCCCCACGGAAAGTCGCCGCTGTACTGCGAGACGTTCTCGGAGAAATGCACGCGCGCGTAGCCCGCCGACGTCAGGAACTCGTGCAGCGCCGCCATGTCGTCGCGGTGCACGAGGAAATCCAAGTCGCGCGTCGCCCGCGGCGCGCCCAGCGCGCCCAACGCGAAGCCGCCCATCAGCGCGTAGCGCGTCCGCCGCCGCTCGAACTCGCGCAGAAGGCGGTGCAGCAGGTCGTCCAGGCCGCTCATAAATGGTGCCCCGAGAGGGAATCGAACCCCCATCTTCTCCTTAGGACGGAGTAGCTCTATCCATTGAGCTATCGGGGCTTATCGACGGATATTATTGCAGTTTTCTGCCTTTCCCTCAGGCAGAAATTTTCGTTGGTGCCGGATTTGGTGCCAGTCCAAATCGGATGAGTGCGATTTACTTCCGTGGGTCAGTCTGAATCCTGCCGTCACGCAACGAAGCGCGGCGGCGAACCTTCATGCAGTATAATCAACCGCCGCCACAGCTCCCATGAAAAGATTCCGCCTCTATATCGACGAGTCCGGCGATCATACTTTCCACGACCTCGGCAATCCGGCCAGGTGATGAGCCGGTCGTCTTCCATCGCAAGGAACTGATCAACCGCAACGGCGCTTTCGGCGTCCTGGCCGATCTGAAAAAGAACGAGGCGTTCACGTCGGACTTGATCCGGTTCTTGAGCGCGCAGGACTATCGGATTTTCACGGTCGTGCTCGACAAGAAGGCGCACAGCGAGCGCTTCGGCAAGGCCGCCCTTCATCCCTACCATCTTTGCTTGACCATGCTGCTGGCCTATCCCATCAAGCAGGCCCTCGTGGGAGCGGCCCCTGGGAGCTTCGGGGAGCGGCTGTGCCTGGCCGTCGAGGGCAAGCAGAACAGAAAAGGTCGGACCCTGCTGTAAAAAATGAAGAGCCCGCTTGCGCGGGCTCCACACGCAGGCCCATGCGGGCCATCCACCTCCGATTTCTCGGATTGGCTGTATTTTAGCGCGGCCTCCCGAATCCGTCAAGGACTTTTTCCCTCTCCCGCGTGGTGCCATCTTTGGCTGCGGCAAGGACGATGTTCGCGCAGGCCTCGGCGTCGGAAAGAGCGTCATGGTGGCTAAGCTTGAGGCCCAAATGCCGGCAGACATCGGGGAGCTTCGTGGGCCGGATGGCCCAAGCCTTGCGGGCGATCTTGTCGTTGACCGCCTTGACCAAACCAATGGCGCAGGCGCTGTCGCGACCCTGGTCTGCGGTCTCGAAATCAATCGCAACGAAGTTCTTGGCCACGTTCTTCATGATTGACCCATCAACTTTGACTTTTTATTTTCCAACATGGCAATCCTCATCTTCAACCCTCTCAGCTCAGTGTTGATCCGCGCCAGTTCCTTCTTGGCCTTCTGCTCCTTGAGGTAATTGACGCCGCGCTTCTTTTTGACCAGCGCCTCAACCTCGCATCGGAGAAGCCGTAGAAATGGGTTCCCGAAATATGAGTTCTTCCGGCAGTGAAGTTTACCGGCGTTGATTCCGTCGACGATCTCTGCCCACGTCAGGTCGAATTCCTTTTGGGCCTTCTGGTGGCTGAGGGTCGCTCCCCGCTCCATCCAATCTGCATCCAAGTCGCTCACCGACCTCTTCCTTGCATTGGTCATCGGGGTTTCACCCTTATCGAATTTGGAAGCTGCCGTCACTCAGGCGCGTCCCTCGGGCTCGCGGTTGAGGCAGCACTTCTTGAACTTCTTGCCGCTCCCGCACGGGCAGGGGGCATTGCGGCCGACGGAAGCTTGTTTCGATGCTCCGGTTGCGTCCGCCAGCCAGGCCAGGGCGTTGGGAACCCGCCTCCAAGCGGGCATGAAGTTTTGGGCGTAGGCCGCGGCTTGGTCCTCACCTCCAACTTCCACGGTGTCAGTTCCTCCGTGGGGCGCGACCTTCCTGCCCAGGAGATAGTCCGGCAAATACTCGTTGCATTCCAGCGCCGTCTTTAACAGCGCATTGGCATGAGCCGAGGCTCCCTCGCGGACGAAGGTCGTCAGGGCCTTCATCAGGAGCCACTCCATGTTGTCGTCCTCGGAAAACTCTGCGCGAGCGAGGATATCCTCAATCTCGGTGAAGCGGCCGAGTTCGCCGAGACAGGCCAAGAGCACGATGCGAATACCAAGGCCGTCCCGCGGATTGAGTCGTAAAAGTTCCTGGTAATGCCGGATGGCGGGTTCGAAGTCGCCGTTCGTCCAGAGGGAACTGGCGAGATCGGCGCGGGCCCGCATGTAGGGCCGCGTCTCAACCAAGCCCCAGAAATGTCCGGCGTTCTCTCGGAAGAAGTCCGGACCCAAGGCGCGTTCTCCGGCGGCCACGGCCTTCCGGTAAAGTTCCGCGGCCTCAGAGGGCATCCGCGCCGTCTCCTCGGCCAGCAAGGAATAGGCGTCGCCGCAGTCCGCGCAGATCGAAAGGGCCTCGCGGGCCATCTCCAGGCGCTTGCGCGGGTTCTGCTCCTGCCACGCCTCGTACATTAAATCCTGCGCCTTCTCCCAGGAGTTCGCGGGAGGCGGGGGCGCGATCTTTCCGTTCACCGTCTTCAAGTACGCGTTCATCTCATCGGCGGTCTTGAAGCCTTTCTCATGGATGGTCCTGGCGGAGTGGGCCGAGAGTTGTTCCCTGACGAGCCAAGGTTTCCTC
>JABEUV010000163.1 GCA_013044195.1 Elusimicrobiota bacterium
ATCCGCGCGCGCGCGCGCGGATCGGCATCGTCGTGGCCGAGCAGGTGCAACGCGCCGTGCGCGGCCAAGGTCAGCGCTTCGCGCAGGACCGTGCGCTTGAGCTCCCGCGCCTGGCGCGCGGCCAGCCACGCGGAGATATACACGTCGCCGAGCGGCGTCTCGGCGGCGGGAACGCCGTCCACGGGGTCGTGCGAAAAGGAAATCACATCCGTGTCGTAATCGTGCCCCAGGAATTCCCGGTTCATCGCGCGCATCCGGGCGCGGCTCAAGAAGACGATGGACACCTCGCCGCGCAGGCGCGGAGCCTCGCGCGAAAACGCGCGGCGCACCACGGCCTCGAACAGGCGCGGCCGCCGCGCCGCGGCGGGCAAGCCGTCCAGTCCGGCCACGCGCACGTTCAGTTTTTCTCGTCCCATTCGTCGTAGGCGCGGATGATGCGCCGGACCAGCGGATGGCGGGACACGTCTTCCTCGGTTAGGCGCTGGACCGAGACGCCCTCCACGCCCTTGAGCACCTCGACGGCGCGCATGAGCCCCGACTTCGCGCCGGCGGGCAGGTCGTTCTGCGTGGCGTCGCCGGTGACCACCACGCGGGAGCCGGCGCCCATGCGCGTGAGGAACATCTTGATCTGCTCGGGCGTGGTGTTCTGCGCCTCGTCCAGGATGATGAAGGCATCCTCGAACGTGCGGCCGCGCATGTAGGCCAGCGGCACGATCTCCACCACGTCGTTGTCGCGCCAGGCGCGGAAGCGCTCCGGGCCCAGCATGGCGTAGAACGCGTCGTAGAGCGGGCGTAGGTAGGGATTGACCTTTTCAATAAGGTCGCCGGGCAGGAAGCCCAGGCGTTCGCCGGCCTCCACCACGGGGCGGCTCAAGACCACCTTGGCGACCTGGCGCGACTCAAGCGCGCGCAAGGCGCAGGCCACCGCGAGGAAAGTCTTGCCGGTGCCCGCGGGTCCCACGCCGACGGTCAGGTCGCTTGAGGCGATCGCGTCGACGTAGCGCTTCTGATTGGGCGTGCGCGGGCGCACCACGCGGCCGTGGTGGGTGCGGAACAAACCGTCCTCGGGCAGGCTTGGCGCGTCCAGGTTCAGCGGCTCGAAGCCGCGCGCGTCGGCGGGTGCCGCGCGGCGGCGCAGGGCGTCCAGCTCCTCGCGCAGGCGCTTAGAGGCCTTCTCCACGCGCGCAGAGGCACCCCTCACCGTCAGGCGCAGGCCGCCGGACTCCGCGTCCTGGCGCACGACGATCTCCACGCCGAAGTCGCGCTCCAGTTCCCGCAGGCGCGCGTCCTGCTCGCCGAGCAGACGCACGGCCTCCGGCGCGTCGTTGAGTCGTATTTCGCGGGTGGTCATCGGATCTCCAGTGGCGCGGCGGCGTTCAGGCGCTCGCCGAAGACGCGGCAGGCGTCGCGCGCGGCCGACGAGCCCGCGCTTTCCAGCGCCTGCTCCCAGCGGTTCTGCGCGTCGCGCAGGCGCCAGGCGCCGCGCACCAGGCCCAGGGGCCGCAGCGCGTCGAGCCAGCGCAGGGCTCGCGACGCGGCGGCGGCGCCGCCTTCCCCCGCTTCTTCGAGGCGTTCTAAAAGAGCGTCTTCCAGCGCTCCGCTCCAGGGCAGTTCCTCGGGGCGAAACGCGTGCTCCCGCGCCCGCGCCAGCAGTTCCAGCACGGCGTCGTCGTCGCGGCCGCCGTCCAGGGCCGCGCGCACGACCGCGCACCAGCGCGAGAGGAACTGGGCGCGTTCCGGGCCCAGCGCGCCCGCGGGCGTCAGCGCGCGCACCAGTTCCCGGCGGTCGTCGCCGAAGACCGCGTCCAAGCCGAAGCGCGCGGGCCCGAAGCGCGCGTCGAGCTCTGCGCGAAAGGCGGCGGCGTCGCGGCGCAGGAATTCTTCCTCCAGCTCGGCGGCGTCGACGAGCGGGCCCGAGCGCGGCACCGGCCAGCAGGCGAAGTCCAGCGCGTCGTCGCGGTGGACGATCACGGTAAAGTCGACGGACTCCAAGGTTTCCTCGCGCTCCACGCGGACCGTGCGGACGGACAGGCTTGGGCGTCGTCCGGCGGCGCCGGCCTTGTCGACGCGCCGCGCAACACCCCGCTCCACGCGGAAGGCGGGGGCCACGCGGGAGCGGGCCAGCTCCACGTGGTCCAGCACCGCCGCGTGCGCGGCGACGCGGTCCAGGCCCGCGCGCGTGGGCGCGATCAGGCGGCGGTAGACCGTCGCTGCGTCGCGCAGGGCCGGGACGTTCGAGGTCGCGGCGGCCAGGCGCTCGATGAAGGCTTCCTCCACCTCTTCGCCCAGGCCGCGCGCCAGATCGCAGGCGCGCGCGGCACGCTGGAGAATTTGCGCGGCTTCCACGCCGGAGACGTCGTCGAAGAACCAGCCGCAGCTGGTGAACATGGCCAGGCGCTCGCGCTGGAGCGCCAGCAGGCGCAGCGCGCGGGAGGCTTCCTCGCGCGACAGCGGGCGCTTGGCGCGCGCCTCCAGCCACGCGCGGCGCGCGCCTTCGCCGTACACGCGGCGCAGACTTTCCGCGGCGTCGCGCAGGCCCCACGGATCGCTGAAGAAGCGGCCGGCCTCGTCCTCGTAGAAGCCGTCCAGGCGCCGTGCCAGCGCGTCCATGGCCGCGCGCAGGGGCGCGCGCCAAGTCTGCGTCCAGTCCGCGCGGTAGCGGCAGCCGCAATCGCGCTCCCAGCGTCCCAGTCCGTGTTCACAGCTCCACGCGGTGCGCGGGCTGACGCGCACCTCTCGCGGCGGCGGAAACAAGGAGAGGAAGCGGGCGTAGTTGGTGGTTGGCACGCCTTCGGCCGCCAGGCGGTCCAGCGCGCGCGACAGGGCGCGCGCGCCGCGCTTGTGGTGGTGACCGTAGAATTCTCCGTCGGAGGCCACGCTGACGAGTTCGGCCGCGTCGCCGCCCAACAGCCGGCGCAGGACCTCGGCCGCCAGCGCGTCCGGATCGGCCAGCGCGTCTCCGGAGACGATCTCGCGCGACAGGCGGCGGTGGTAGAAGAAAATCGCCAAGCGCCGCGCCGGATTTCGCGGCGAGGTCCAAAGATACGGAAGCTTCGGATCCAGCATCTCCGGATCCGCGGGCGTCCAGTCTCCTCCGACGTTGCGCGTCGCGGCGGCCTGCGCGGGGTCCAAGATCGTGAACTCCACGCCCTCGGCGGCCAGCACGTCGAGCGTCACGTCGTCGACCGCGGTCTCCGGCAGCCACATTCCGCGCGCCTCCCGCCCGAAGCGTGCGCGGAAATCCGCCAAGCCCCAGCGCACCAGCGTCTCCTGATCCCGGCGCGGCGCCAGCGGCAGGATCACGTGGTAGAGCGGTTGGGCGATCGCGTTGCCAAGCCCATCTCCCCGCGCCGAGGCGCGGTCCGCTTCGATGAACCGGCGGTACAGCGACGGCCGCCGCCGTTCCATCCAATCCAGCAAGGTGGGCCCCACGTTGAACGACAGCCGTTCCAACAGATTTTCGCCCAGCGCCGCGGGTCCGTAGCACTCCTCGGCGATGCGCTCGTTCCAATCATGGAACGGTGCCGCCGAATCCTCGCGCTCCACCTCGCCCAGCCAGGGATTTTCCCGCGGCGGCTGATAAAAATGCGCGTGGGCGCAGAACCGTCTGATGGGCGCGGCCATGCCCTATTTTCGCACATTGGGCGGCGGGGAGTCGCGGCGCGCGCGGTCTATTTTCACATGCTGCGGCGAGGTGCCGGGTTTCTCATGGGATTGCTGGGCGCGGGACCTTGGCGCCCCCGGCGAAAATTCGCCGACGTATCAATCCTGACTAAAATGGTCGACGCCAGCGTCACCATTTCCATTCTAGCGCCCACGCCGAAGCGCCGGAACGAGTATCGAGAGCAATGGCGTAGTTGAGAACAAACATGGCCTCTGGAACGGCGCTTGAATCTCCCTCCTCGTGGATCGAGTGCGCTCCCGTCGTTCCTCAGGCTAATTCTCCAGGACAAGGCCTTTCTTCTCCAGTGCCGCGCGAAGCCTCTTCATGAAATCCGGACCGGGATCCGTCTTTTTCGTGGGGCGGTAGCCGGAGACCAGTTCTTTGTACAACCTGTAATGCGGCAGGCTTCGATCGACATATTCATGGTGCCCAATGAGGTAATGCAGGGATGGGAATCTTCGGACCAAGTCGTCGACGAGGGCGACGTCGGACTCCAGCTGTTTGTGGGTCAATGCCGCCTCGTTCTTGCCCACGTTTTCGATGCCGATGGAAACGTGGTTGAGGCCGATCGCGTGCCGGCCGATGACGTCCAGGGGCAGAAGCGAGTAGATCGTGCCGTCGCGGTCGACGAGGAAATGGACCCCGACGTTGACGTCTCCGAAGGCGCGGAGATACGCCCGCTCTCGCGGCAACAGGTCCGGCTTGAACGCGGCTAAGCTCCCCGCCAGCGTGGCAATCGCGGTGTCATGAATGATAATCACCTGCGGGGATTTTAGGGTATGCGAATCCAGGCCATAGTGTGTTTTGCAATAGGCCTGCGTCAGGGCCAGGCGTCTCTTTGAAACAATAGGGTAAGGCCGGACGTCCAAGGCGCTTGAAGGAAGTGCGCCAAGGAGTGCCAGAAACAAGCCGATGCGCCAGGCCCGCGCCCATGCGCTAGAAATAGGTGGTTTAAGGATGATCTTCGCTCTCCGATGGGTCCATCTGCGCGTGCATTCCCCCTTTAAAGCGCTCGCCGCGCGCGGCGTCGACTTTTATCAGTTGATGGAGGACGTCAAGAGCATTCCCGTCCAGATCTCGTGCAAGTCGAAGCTCAACGATTCGATACCACGTCTGTCCCGGGGACACTTTGTAAACATGGTTTGTACAAAGGCAGAGAAAGTTGAAGCCGAGCGTATCTTCCGCGGGTTTGACGATATGGTGCGCAGCGAAGAAATAGATTGTCTTATCCGTGGTGTTCTTGTAGACCAAGGCGAAACGCTTTTTCTGACCCTTCTTCATTAAGAGAATCGAGCCGGGGATCTCCGTCGCGACGGGGGCATCTTTCAAGTCGACGACGGTCCCTATTTTCCAGACGGACCATTTCCCCGGCTTTAGCTCGTAGATTTTCATCGCTTCCGGAACGCCGTCATACGTCCAACGAATATGGACGTGGACGAGATCCGATGCCGTCGGTTCTGGGGCGGCGTTTTGCGCGAGAGCGCCAAGCGTGAGCCCGATCAAAAGCTTCGTCATCAATCGTTTCATGCTGTTACCCGCAGGGCTCGTCAGGTTCGTCCGGCAGCGCTGTTCCTTCGTGATTTTGGATCAAGCCGTCGACGATCTTTTTTAAATCCGCTTTTTCGTACTCCTCCTTCGATGTAAATCCCTGGCCCAGCTCTATTTCGTTGTAAGAATTCTTGTAGTTGCCCAGCAAAACATTCCCTGTCTTCACCCAGTAGACGTTTCCGGTCAAATCGATGGCGATGTTTTTCCCTTGATTCAGCTGGACGAGTTGGTGAATCTCTTCTCCCTCGAGATAGCCGAAATTCAGGACTCCTGACCCGTGGCCGAAATTGATGCAACATTCGTAGCCTCGTAGCGCATGCGTAGCCGCGTCCCGGGATACGTGATTCCGGGTTCAT
>JABEUV010000164.1 GCA_013044195.1 Elusimicrobiota bacterium
CGCGGCGCCGGGCCGCCGCACCGCCGCCGCGCGACGCTGAGCGGCGGTCAATAATCACGGAACGTCGTAAGATTTGTCGAGACCGTGGTCATGCACCCTGTGGTAGGATACGCCGCATGACGGCGAGAATGGACGGCGCGACGTTGATCGTCAAGCTCGGCGCGCCCGGAGACGTCTTGCGCACAACGCCGCTTCTGCGCGTCCTGACCGGGCCCGTCGTCTGGGTGACGCGCCCCGAAAGTGCTTCGCTCCTGCCGCGACGGCCCGGTCTTTCCGTGATCACGCCGTCCGAAGCGATCAGACTGCGCGGCCGCCGCTTCGGCCTGGCGCTGTGCCTGGACGACGAGCGCGAAGCCGCCGAGATCGCCGCCTCCGTCCGCGCGCGGCGCCGCGTTGGAGCGCTTCTTAGCAAGGACGGGCACGTCGGCTATACCGCCTCCTCACGGGTCTGGTTCGACATGGGCCTGCTGTCGCGCCTGGGACGGCGGCGCGCCGACGCGCTGAAGCGCGCCAACGTTCTCAGCTACCAAGAACACTTGTTCCGCATGGCCGGACGAAGCTTCCAGGGCGAGGACTATTGGATTCGGCGGCCGCCGCGGCGCGCCGCGCGCGGCGCGCGGCGCGTCGGCCTGGAGACGCGGGCCGGGGAACGCTGGCCGCTGAAAGTCTGGGCGCGCTACGGCGCTCTCGAACGCACCCTGCGCGCGCGGGGTGTGGCGACGACGCGCTTCGGCTGGAAGCCGGACCTGGCCGCGCACGCCGCGGCCGTCGACGCGTGCGACGTCGTGGTCTGCGGCGACACCTTGACCATGCACCTGGCCCTGGCCTTGCACAAGCGCGTGATCGCTCTCTTCTTATGCACGCCGCCGCAGGAGATCGAGGGCTACGGCCGTCTGACTAAAATCATCAGTCCTTTTTTGAACCGCGATCTATACTCGCGCCGCGCGGACCGGGGTGCCGCGGGCGCGATACCACTGGCGCTTGTGCTGACGGAGACGTTGGCGGCGCTGTCTCAGCTCCCGCCGCGGTAGAGATCTTCCAGGCGCAAGACGACGCCGTCCAGAGAGAACTTTTCGAGCGCCTGAGAGCGCGCCGCCTCACCCAGACGCGCGGCCAGCGCCGGCTCGGCGCAGAAGCGGCGCACCGCGGCGGAAAGCCCCGCCTCGTCGTCGCGCTCAAACATCAGGCCCGTGCGCCCGTCGACGACGGTCTGCGCCGTTCCGCCCACGCGCGAGGCCAGCGCCGGCCGCCCCGAAGCCATCGCTTCGAGGAGCGCGTTCGAAAGTCCCTCGGATGTCGAGGGCAGGACGAAGACGTCGGCGGCGGCGTACAGATCGGCGACGTCCTCGCGCGCGGGCAGAACGAGCGCGCGCCCGCGGCACAGAGCCGCCTCCGCCGCGACCGCCTCGCGCTCGGGACCGTCGCCGACCAGCACCGCCTGAGCGTTGTCGCCCGCGGCCGCGCGCCACAGGCGTAGAAACCAGGGCAGGCGCTTTTCCGGAGAGAAGCGCCCCGTATACAGGAAAACCGTCGCGTCCGCCTCCCAGCCCAGACGCACGCGCAGTTCGCGTCGGCGCGCCGCGTTCACCGGCGCGAAGCGCTCCACGTCGACGCCGTTGGGAAGCACCTCCATGCGCGCGCCGCGCAGATGCTCGCGCGCCTCGTCGGCCAAATCAGGCACGACCGCCAAAAAATACGGATTCAAGGCCGACAGCGCCGCCAGCTTCGCGCGACCCAGGGCGGTGCGCGAAGAGACGGCCAACTCGCCGATGCCGCGCCCGCCGCCCAGCTTGACTAGAACGGGACGGCCCAGCAGGCGCCCCGCCGCCGCCGCGGCCAGCGCCGGCGAGCCCGCCAAGTGCGCGTGCACCGCGTCCCAATCCGTCCAATGCAGGAGCAGCCAGGCGAAGGCCGCCGCCAGAAAGACCGGCGCGTCCGCCGCGCCGAAGGCCGGGCCGGGCAGGCGGCGCACCTCGACGCCGCGCACGCGCTCGCGCGCGGCTTGTCCCGGCAAGCGCCGGGCCAGCGCGGTCACGCGGTGGCCGCGCGCGGCGAGTGCCGCGGACAATTCCAGCGCCTGACGCTCCGCGCCGCCCAGCGCCGGCCAGAAGCCCGCGCCGACCATCACGACCGACAGCGGCCTCACCGGCCGCGCCGCCCGAGCATGCCCGGCTTGGGCACCAGCCCGTGGGCGAGAAGGCTCAACGGGACGTAACCCGCTTGGCGAAACCACGCCGCAAGCTCCTCCTTGGTGTGGTGCCATTGATAGGGGGGCGAGACCCAGTCGAAGTTCTCGATCAAGCGCGCTTGAAAATCCGGATCAACGGAGAACGTCAGGTACTTGAGTCCGGGGACCGCGCCCAGCACGGTGAGCGGATAGCACAGCGCGTAAACCAGCGGCACCGGCAGTCGCGTCGTGAAGAAACGCACGAAATCGCTGAACGCTTGGCGCACGAGCACGATCCACCAGGCCAGACGACGATGCGCGGCTAGACGCGCGCGTCCGGGACGCAATGGATTGGTCGCGAATTCAGAAAAGCGCCCGGCTTTGCCGTACAGCCAGACGGACAGAAATCCATCCGGCTTGACGAGCGCGGCGACGGCCATGAACGCGGCGCGCGTGTCGGTGGTGTGGTGCAGAACGCCCTGGCTATAGGCCAGATCGAAGATGCCTTTCTTGAACGGTGGCCGCAAAAGGTCGCCCTCAACCGGATGAAGTTTCGCGTCGGCGCGCGCGGCCTGCGCCACCCGCAGGAGGCTCTCCGACATGTCGACGGCGACCACTTCCGCCCCGAGAGAACGCGCGACCGCGCTGTAGCGTCCCATGCCGCAGCCCGCGTCGAGCACAAGCTTACCGGAAAACGCCGCGCGCGGGATCATGGTCTCTTCCAGAAAGACCGCCTCGTCTCCCGGACGCGAACCGGGGTAGCGCAGCCACTCCCAGCCGAAGGCGCGCCGTGTTTTTTCCGCGCGCGCGCCGGCCGGGGCGCGCGGACGCAAACGCGGGATGCCGCCTTCAATGAGGAACTCCCGCCGACAGCCGCGGCAGACCAGCACGCCGCTTTCCACGTTCTCCTCGGGGCGCGACAAAATCTCCAGGCGCGCGAAGGCGATGTCGCCGCCGCAGTCCGGGCAGGCG
The DNA here is from genome assembly GCA_013044195.1 of Elusimicrobiota bacterium. Classification (GTDB taxonomy): domain Bacteria; phylum Elusimicrobiota; class Elusimicrobia; order UBA1565; family UBA9628; genus GWA2-66-18. Next base: position 3,140 of record JABEUV010000164.1, read on the forward strand.
AGCAGGCCCAGCAGGAACAGCCTCACGGCTTGCCCGCCTCCCCGCGCAGTTCGGAAAGCGACAGCCCCAGTCGCGACAGCAGGACCAGGCCGACGACGGTGACGATGAGGAACATGGTCATGTGGCAGACGAGCGCGTAGGCGAAGGCCTGCTCGGCGCCGGCGCCGAAGCGGCCGGCGATGTCGGCGACGACCGCCTCGAACGCGCCGATGGCGCCGGGGGCCGCCGGAATCGCGGAGCTGGCGCCGGCCCATGACAGCGCCAGCACGGCGCGCGGATAGTTCATCTCGGCGCCGAAGCCGAGCGCCCGCGCGCCGGCCCAATAGACGCCCGCGTCGACGGTCCAAAGCAGCAGGCTCCACGCGGCGACTTCCGCCGCCGCCGCCGGAGAACGCAGCACCGCCGCGCCCAACACCAATTGTTCGACCAACGCATGCAGTTTCGGCCAGGGCCGCAGCAGGCGTTCGATCCAGCCGCCCTCGGCGACCCAACCCTCGGCCAGCGCCAGCAAGACGAGGGCCGCGACCGCCCCCGCAAGCAGGGCCGCGGCGCCGCCCAGCACCGGCCGCGGCACGAAGCCCGGCGCCAGATGCGCCGCGGCCAGAAAAATCGCGAGCAGAGCGGCAACGTCGAAGGCGCGTTCGACGGCGACGCTGGCCAGCGCCGCGGCCGTGCTCATGCCCAGACGGCGCGCGGCCAGCGCCGCGCGCGCCAGTTCCCCCAGCCGCATGAACAGCACGTTGTTGACCGCGATGCCGATGGCTTCCAGACGCGTGAGCTCCGCGAGCGGCGCGCCGGGACGCGCGCGTGACAGCAGGACCTTCCAGCGCGCGCCGCGCACGAACAAATCCAGCACGACGATCGCCGCCATCGGCGCCAGCCAGCCCCAGCGCGCCTGCGCCAGCGCCGCCGACAGGCGCGAAAACTCGACCTTGCGCAGGGCCAGCCACAGACACAGGCTCGTTCCGGCGACCGCCGCGGCCACGGACAACGCGCGCTTCATTCCGCCTCCGCGCGGGCAAACAGCAGCGCCAGCCACGCCGCCCACGCCGCCGCCGCCGCGCACGCCAGCAAAGCCCAGCCGGTCGGCTCGAACTCGAACGTGAAGGCGATTTTTCGTCCGATCTCCGACGCGGGAACACGAACCTTCTGAAACAGGCCGTCCCAAGACGACAGCCCGGCCGGGCTTCCGTCGCGCCACGCGCGCCAGCCCGGATAGGCGGGCTCGGATAATTCCAGCGCGGCGGCGCCGGGGGGCACGAACCCGACCGCGCGCCACAGTCCCGGCCTCTCGGCGAAGACCTTCAGCGGCTCTTCCAGCCGCACGCCCGCGGCGTTCACGAACGCCGCCATCGGCCAGGCCTTCGCCCAATCCACGCCCGCCGGCCCCAGCCGCGCGACGACGCCCGCCCGCGCCAGGACCGGCGAGGGCCAGCGCGAGACGTAGACGCGGCTGGCGTCGGCGGCGGCGCCGCCCTGAGCCGCCGCGGCCCAGGCGGGCACGCCGCTCAAATAAAAAGCCTCGTAGCCGTTGACGTTGCGCATCCGGTACAACGCGGCTTTATTCGGATTGGCCAGCACGGGATCGGTCAGCACGCGCATCGGGCGTCCGCCGAAGCGCTCGGCGGTCTCCGCGTGCGGCGCGAGGAAGGTCGTCGGATCCTGCGGGCGCAGGAAACGAACGCCCCAGGCGGCAAGCAGCAGGAACGCGGCCGGGGCCGCGAACGCACGCGCGCCGCGCGAAAGACGCGCACCGCGCAGGCTGTCGAGGCCCGCGCCGGCCAGCAGAAGCACCGACCAGACCGGCAAGAGCAGCCAGCGCGCCGGCGTACGCAGATAGGACAACGGCGGCAAGCTCGACAGCAATCGCGCGGGCGCGAAGCGCGGTCCGAACGCAAGTCCCAAACCGAACAACCCCGCCGCGAAAGCCGGTCCACGCCGCCGTCCGCGCACGAGGCCGACGGCCGCGAGCGCGAGCGCCACGAGACCGACGTTGCCGACGCAGGTCTCGTAGAACTCCGAAACGGCCCCGCTCCAACGTCCGTCGAGCGGGGTGCCGAGCGCTCCCGGAAATATCCAGGAAGACAGGTTCGCGGGCCTCATCGTATAGAGGTCCGAGGCTCCCTGCCAATTCGAGCGCACCGAAAGGCGCAGGAACTGAGCGGTCAGTATCCACTGCAGCGCGGTCAACGCCGCCCCGCCCGCGCCGGCGAGCGAAAGCTCTTTTAGGAGCTTGCCGCGATCCGCGCGCGCTAAGGCCCAGAGGCCCATGCCGACCGCGTTGATCAGAAGAAATTGCGCGTGACCGGACAGCAGTTGAAGCGCGATCGCGCCCATCAGCAGGGCCGTCATGCCCGACAGCCAGAACAGCCACAGCCACGGAATCCACGCCAGCGCCGCCAGCAAGGTCGGAATGCCCGCGGTGACGCGGTAGATCAACAGCGGCGACAGCGCAAACGACGAAGCGAGGATCGCCGCGCCGGCTCGGTCCAGGCGCTGCGCGCGCGCGAGCAGGAACATTCCGATTCCGGCCCACAGCAGATGAAAGACCTGATCCCACGTCAGCGCGCGCGCGATGGGAAAAAATACACCGAGCAAGGCCGGAGGATAGAACAGCGCGGCCTGCGGGTTGGCCGCATGGGGCAAGCCGAGAAGGATATACGGGTTCCAGAACGGCAAGCGTCCGCTTTGAAGGGCCGCCGCGGTCAGCGAGCGCAGCGGCACGTGATAGGTGAATAGGTCGCCGTGATTGAAGAAGACGGCGTCGGGGCGGGCCCAGACCGGTGACAGCAGGGCCAGGACCGCCGCGCACCAAAAGCTCAGGACCAGCAGATCGCTACGCGACATGATTGAGGCGGGAGAGGCGATGATACCAATAGCCGCCGAGGCCGAGCAACGCGGCGAGGCTCAGGAGCACGCCCGCACGCCACGACCGGGGGTCGTAGACGAGGCGCAACGTCCAGCGTCCAGCGGGCACGCGAAACTTCTGGAAGGGGCCCAGCGCCGGCACGGGCTCGGCTCCGGCCGAGCCGTAAGGCCCGTCGAGTTCGGCGCGCCAGCCCGGATAGCGCGGCTCGCTGAGAAATACCCAACCCCCACCCTCGCCGGAGACGGACAGCCGGTCCTCGCGCGGCCTTTCGACTTTCAACGGACGGCCGGGAACGGGCGGCCGGGCGGGAAGAATCGCCGGCAGCGCCGCACCGGTGACGGGATCAAACCAGTAGGCCGTCGAAACCGCTTGCGCCGCGCGCGAAACGAACCAAAGCGCGCGCCCTTCCGGGATCAGCAGCGGCGTCGACGACGGCGCATCGCGCGTCAGCAAGCAGGAAGCTCCCGCCCACGGCAGCCACGCCGCGGCCGCCGCCGCGCCGGGCAGGCTGTATAAGGCCTCCATGAATGCGTAGCTGTCCTTCGGGACCAGCGGCTCGCCGAAATTGGCCGCGGCGCGCAGACGGTACGGCGCGTTCGTCACGCCATAAAGGCGCGTCTTCCAGTCGACCACGTCGCGGCCTGAATCGGTCTCCAGCGCCAGCGGTGAGATCAAATAGCGCGTCGCGCCGAGGTGCGCCTGGAGCAGGCGAACCAGCGGACCGGCCTCGACGAAGAAATCCCGCGGCGCGGCAGGCGTGACATACCAGCCGCACGCCAGAAGCTCGACGGCAAGCGCCGCGGCCAGCGCCGGAGCGCGGCGCGCGCGCGACAGGCCCGCGCCGACGAGCGCGAGCAGGGGCAAGGAGGCCAGATAGGCCAGGTTGCCCGGATAGCGGACGAAACGCAACGGCGCAAGGCCGAGCCACAGCGCGCGCGAAAAGGGATTCGAGCTTCCGAGAATGAGCAGGACGACTGCGGCTAAGATCAGAACCAGCCCCGCCGCGCGCCCGCGCGGCAGAATCAGAAGGCCGCGAACCGCCGCGGCCGACGCGATCAGTCCCAGGTAAACGCACTTCCACCAATCGACCGCGGGCCGGAATTTTCCGAAAAGCTCGACGACCAAAGGCGAGATCCACTGACGCAAATCTCCGGAGACAAAGCTCCACGTCAGGGCCTCCGCCCTCTCGACGCCGCCCGCGCGGCGCGAGTGCGCGGCCAGCTCAAGCGCGGGGATCAACTGCGCCGCCGAAAGAGCGACGGCAAGCGTCATCGCCGCCGCCCAGACCGCCGCCCAACGCGTCACGGGCGGCGCGCCGCGCGCGCGCAGGAGCGCGGCCAGTGCCCATGCGACAAGCGCAAGACCGGGAAGAAAAGTCGGGTAGCCCGCGAGAAAAGCCAGCGCTAACGCCGCGGCCAGCGCGGACGGCCGCCGAAAAAAGAGAAGTAGCGCCGGCGCCCAGGCCAGCGTCGCCAGATGATTGAGCCAAGGCAGACGAGAGATCATCAGGCCGCCAAGAGCGAAGGACAGTCCGCCCCCAACGCTGGCGCCCCAGCTCAAGCGCAGCGAGCGCAGCCACAGCGCGGCCAGCCAACCGGCCAGGAAGACGTGCAGGGCCTCGAACAGCGCCGTCGCGGTCGCGAAGCCGAACGCGTCGAACAGGATGCCGGGGGGATAGAGCAAGCCCCCCTGCATCGACGCGGCCATCGGCATTCCCAAGTACAGCGAGGGCTCCCACAGCGGCGCTCGCCCGGCCTGGATCAACTGGGCCGGGGCGGCGCGCCAGCCTTGATGCAGATAGGTCAGATCGCCCCAGTAGGGTGAAAGCCCTCGCAGCCATAGCGGAAGGAAGAACACGAGCGTCGCGGCGGCCAGAAACGCCGCCGCCGCCGCACTGGAGTCCGCGCGAGATTCGATCCTCACGAAAGCCCCGCGCGCAGCGAGGGACACGTGCGGGCTCCGCGCCTCCGCGCGTCCGCGGCGTCCGCGGGGCGTCCGAGGCGGCGGTAAACCTCCTCAAGCAGAATCCAGTTCGAGGCCCGATACGGATCCAGCGCCGCGGCACTCTCAAGCTCCGCGACCGCTTCGACAAGCCGACGTCCCGGTTCGTCGCCGACCGCGGCGCGCGACAGCGCCAACTCCGCGCTGAAGCGCGCGGTCTCCGGGTGCGGCCTAAGGCGTTCGGACTCCGCGAGCTCCACGGCGACTTGCCGCGCAGGCGCCCCCAGCGCGAAATCGTCGACGGCTCGCGCGCGCAGCCGTTCGGCGCGCCAGCCGCGCTCGATCCAAAAGCCCAGCGCCGCCGCCGCCGCTAGCGCCGTCGCCGCGACCGAAATCCGCCACCCTCCGCGCACGGCCGCGGACTCGTCGGACTCGGGCAACGTCCAGCCCGCCGAAAGACAGAACAGCCAGAAAACACCGGGGATGCTGAGCGGGTAGTCGACAAGCCCATGCACCAGCGCCGCAACCAAACCGACGCGCAGTCCGGGACGCGCACGCCATAGAAGAGCCGCCAGGCCCCCGACCCAAAGGATCAGATAAGGCCCGCCGCGCTCGGCGAAAATCTCCAAAAAATGCTGGTGGGCATACAGCGTCGAAAGTCCCGAGCCGGCCGGCACATAGGCCGGCAGGGCGTAGGCGAAGGAACCTGGACCGAGCCCCAGCAGGGGGGCGGAATATCCCATGCGCCACGCCGCCGCCCACCAGGCCCAGCGGTGCAGGGTCTCCGCAGACTCCAGCTTCGCGTAGGCCGCGACCAGGCCGATGCTGCCCGCAAGCGCCCCGGCCCAGGCCGCAATCGAGCCGACCGCGCGGCGGCTAAGCATCAGCGCGACGGCCAAGCCCAGCCACGCGCCGACCGAGCGCGTCCACCACAGCGCGCACAAAAGTCCGACGACGAGCAGCGGGTCCCGACGTCGGACGGCGAACGGAAGCAGGAGCAGGATCGCGCCGGCGAACACGTTCTGATTCGGAAACGCCGCCGCGGGCCGCGCGTCGCCGTGCAGGCGTTGATAGAAAGCGAGAAGCGTCAACACCCAGGCCGCCACGCGCACCGCCTGCTCGACACGAACGCGATCATCGGCGTCGAGCAAGGTCGCCGCCGCAATCAGCCACAGACCGGCCGCCGCGGCGGCCCAGGCGGGAAGAGCGTAGGCCGGCACCGGACTTCTCAAAGCCGACGCCAGCGAAAGCAGGATCAGCGCCCCGGCCCAGATGGAGACGCCGCGCGCCGCAAGTCTCACGCGTCCTGCGGCGGACTGTACGGCCAAACCCAGGCCCGCGCCCGCGACGATCAGCAGAAGGACCAGCGCCTGCGCCCACGCGTC
>JABEUV010000015.1 GCA_013044195.1 Elusimicrobiota bacterium
CGACGTTCGCGTCGTTCGCGTCCGCGCAAGTCGCGGCGACCTCCGCGCCGTTCTCGGGCCTGAGCGCGAACACGACCTACTACGCGCGCGCGCGCGCGTTCGGGCGCGACGCTTCGCCCACGGTCTACGTCTTTCTCGGCTCGACGCTGACTCTGGCCTCGCCGCCCGCCATGGCCGCAACGCCTTTCATGTCGCTGAGCACCGGCTCCTTGGTCGCCGTCGTCAACCCAGCCGGCAATCCCGCGGGCACGCGCTACATTTTTCAGCTCTCCACCAGCCCGGTCTTCGCGACGCTGACGGCCTCCCGGACGACGTCCGCCGCGACGGCGGCCTTCGGCGGGCTGCTGTCGAACGACGCCTACTACGTCCAAGTCGCCGCGCTGAACTCCTCGGGCGCGCTGACAGCCTACAGCGTCCCGGCCGCGACGGCCACCTTGGCGGCCGCGCCCGCCGCGACGAGCGCTCCGGTCGGACTTTCCTCTACGACGCTGGCGGTCCAGTGGTCGACGGCGGGTTTCGCGCCGGGCTCGTCCTACTCCGCGTCCGTCTCCTTGAGCTCGTCGCCGTTTGCGCCCGTCGCGAGCGCGGTCGTCGTCGGCAGCGCGGCGGTCGTCTCGGGCTTGTCGCCGAACACCACCTACTTCGCCCAGGTCGCCGCGCAAAGCGCGTCCTCGGATCCTAACGGCGCGCCCGTCTCCCTCGGCGCCGCCTCGACGTTGGCCATTCCGGTTTCGGCGGCGTCTTTTCAACAAGTGTTCGTCAGTACCTTGAGCGTGGCCTGGACCTCGGCGTCCGGAAACGAGGGCTATCGCGTGGACCTGTCGACGTCGCCGACGTTTTCGACGCTGAGCGTCAGCGTGTTCGCTCCGGCGTCCGCGTCCTCGGCGTTGGTCTCCGGGTTGTTCTACGACACCACATATTACGCGCGCGTCGGCGCGCTGAACTGGCAGGGCGCGGCGGACTATTTCGACGTGGCGGGCGCGACGACGACGGGCGCGCCGACGCTGTCGACCGGCACGACCTCGGGCGGGCCCATCGTGCTGTTCTTGCCGTTGTCGCCGCCGCTTATCTCCCTGACCGTGACCATCCCGGCCGGGGCGTTTCCCGCGGGCACGACGGCGTCCGCCATCGAGGGCTTCTTCGGCACCCCGCTGACAACGTTGTCGGGCGCGAGCAGCAACGAGTCCGCGATCACGCCCGTCGGACCTCAGGCCGCGTTCTGCGTGTCCGGCGCGGCGACTTGCCTCTATTCCGGCGGCCCTCAGCCCAGCGCGCCGGTGCTTTTTTCCCTCGCCTACAACGCGGGCCAACTGCCTTCCGGCTATGCCGAGAGCGCGCTGCAACTCATGCGCTACGATCCCGTGGCCGGCCAGTGGACCTTGGTGGCGTCCCAGGACGACGCGAACGCTCACTTGCTGACCGCCTACACCACCCACTTCTCGCTGTTCGCGCCGTTCTTCATGACCGCGGCGGCGACAGGAAACCTCTCGCCGGTGCAGATATTCCCCCAGCCGTGGGAGCTGGGCGCGCCGGGAAGCCCTTATTACGCGAACGTCTTGACCTTCTCGAATCTGCCCGCCGGCGCGGAGGTCAAGCTTTTCACCTTGGCCGGCGAATTGGTCTGGGAAGGTTCGGCGTCGGGCTCCGGCGTGGCGACCTGGGACGGTCATAACCGCTTCGGCCGCGCCGCGGCATCGGGCACCTACCTGTGTTCTATTTCCTCCGGCGGCACCAAACGCCTGCGCCGCGTGGTCTTGATTCGATGAGGCGCGGGCTCGTCGCAGCGGCGCTGCTGCTCGCGCCGGGCGCGCGCGCGCTGCAGTCGAACGTGGGCACGGCCGCCGCGCAGTTCCTGACCATCGGCGCCGGCGCGCGCTCGCTCGGGATGGGCGGCGCCTACACCGCCATCGCCGAGGGTCCCGAAGCGATCTACTGGAACCCCGCCGGCCTGGCCGCGATGAAAGCTCCGGAGGCGGACTACAGCATCACCCAGCTTCCGGCCGGCATCACGCACAACTACGCGGCCGCCGCAGCACCCTCGTCGCTGCTCGACGGCGACATCGGCGTCGCGTTCACGAGCCTGACCCAGCCCGGTCTCGACCTGGTGACCGCGAGCAATCAGACGGTGGGCTCCTTCGCCCCACACTCCGAGGCCTACGCCCTCTCCTACGCCCACCGCTTCGTGCTCGGCGGCGCGGGCGCTTCCTCCGATTCGCCGAATCTCGACCGCGAGTGGATCCTGCCGGGGGCGGAACGTCCGCTCGGCGACGACGCGGGCTCCGGGCCCCTGGTCGCGGGAATACTCGACGCCGGGATCGCGGTCAAATACATCGACGAGAACCTCGGCACCCGCGCCGCCTCGACCTTCGCCGTCGACGCCGGCGCGACTTTTCGTCCGACGGCGGTCAACGATCTGATCCTCGGCGCGGCCGTGCGCAACCTCGGTGGAAAGCTCAACTACATCGACACGCCCGAACCGCTGCCGACCGAAGTCGGCGTCTCCGCCGCCTACGCGATTCTCGGGGAGGGCTGGAGGCTCCTGCCGGCGTTGGATGTCTCATTGCCCTACGCCGGCAACCCCTACGCGAAGCTCGGCGTCGAATTTTCCCGCGCGCTCGGCGCGCAGACCTGGGGCGACGTGCGCTTGGGCTACACCAGCCAGCCCGCCGTGGACCTGGGCGCGGTCGCGGGGCTCACCGCCGGCATCGGCCTGCGCGTCAACCGCTTTTTATTCGACGCCGCATTCGAGCCGATGTCCTACCTGGGCGACGAATACCGCATCAGCGCCGGTTGGAGATTTTAAAGACCATGACGAAGACCGCGGCGGCCTCGGGACTCTGGCGCGGCAGGGCGCCGCGCGCTCGATTCGCCGTTTTCGGCGGCGTGCAGGGCGCGCTGCTATGCTGGGCGGGACACGTCATGCTTGCAATTCTGGTCTTGACGGGGAAGGCCGCCTACGGCGCGAGCGTGCCCTCTGCGGCGGACTTCGCGCTCGCGGCGGGCGTGGTGGCGCTGAGCTCCGCGCTGTGGGCCGCGCTGATCGGCGCGCCGCTGCTGCTGGCGCTGGGCCGCTTGGGCGCGGCCGGCGCGCTGACCTACGCGCTGTGCGGCGCGGCGCTGGGAGCGGGGCTGGCGGTCTTCGCGGCCTGGAACCGCGCGCCGCTGGACGCGGGGTTCGTCGCGTTCCTGGCGTGGTACGGCGCGGCCAGCGCGGCGGCGGCGTGGGCGCGCGCGCGGGCGCTTGCGGCGCGCGCCGCTATTTGAGCGCGGCCTTCTTGCCGTCGGCCTTCACGCGCGCGGCGGCTTCTTCGGCGTAGACGCGTACCCGAGGATTGCCCGATTTCTTGGCCAGACGTTCAAGCGTGGGCAAGGTGCGCTCGTCCTCGGTCGCGCCGAGTGCCGCCACGGCCGACAAGGTCAGGCGTTCGTCGGCGTCCTCCACGCGCGCGCACATCCACGGCACCAGCGCGGCGTCGCGCACCGCGTAATCGGCCAGCGCGCGCCAGGCGGCGGCGCGCGCGCCGTACGGCGACGGCGCCAGCGCCGCGGCTTTGAGCCGAGGCAAGGCCTTGGGGTCGCGCGAGGCGGCCAGCCCCGACACCGCCGACGAGGCCAGCGCGTCGCGGTAGCTCGGAGTCTTAAGTCCGCGCGCGGCCGCGGCGGCGCCCCGGGTCCCGCCGAGAGCGGCCAGTCCGCGCAGAGCCTCGGCCTGAACGCCGAGCGCGGGGTGACGGGCGGCCAGCGGCGCCAGGCGCGCATCCGCACCGGGCCGCGCGCGTCTTGCAATCTCGGCGACGACGGCGCGCAGCACCTTGGGGTGGCGCACGGAGCGCAGAAGACCGTCGAGCGCGCGGTCGGCGGCCACGCCGGGCAAGGAACCCAGCGCGCGGACCATCTCCACGCCCGCGCCCCAGAACTTCTCGCGCGCGGCCGCCTGAGAGAGTGCTGCGACCGCGGCCTCTCCCCCCCAGCGCGCCACGGGCCCCGCGGCCAACGCACGCAGTACAGCCGTGGAACCGCGGGCCAGTTGGCGCTCCCACATGGACGCGGGCTTGGCCAAAGTCAGGCTCTTGAGCAGGACGAAATCGGGATCGACCTCCACATCGAGCGGCTCTCCCGGCAAGGTCCACGTGAAGCGGTGCTCCTTGTCGGTCGCCTCGGCCGTCAGCTCCTTGGTCCAGCCGCGGCCGACAGCGCGCAGTTTGAGCGGAAAGCGGAAGGCGGGGTGAGCGTCGTTGACGGTCTGCGTCTGCATCAGCCACAGAGACGCTTTCTTCGAGGACGCGTCATAAGACCACCGGGCGCGAAGTGCTGGATGGCCGGCGCGGTAGACCCACTGGTCGAAGAACGCCTGCATGTTGCGGCCGGTCGCTTCCTCAATGGCGACGACAAGGTCCTGGGTCTGCACGCTGCGGTCGCGGTGCTTGCGCAGGTAGTGACCGACCGCCTTCCACCACAGCTCGTCGCCGAGCTCGCGCTTAAGCATGTGCAGGACCCAGGCGCCCTTCTCGTAGAGATGGCGATCGAAGATCGTCCACGGGTCGACGTAGGTGCGGCAGACGATGGAGCGGCGGTAGCGGCGCGCGTCCTCGTCCAGATAAAGCCGCGCGTTGACGAGAAGCTCATAGTCGGCCTCGTCGCGGCCCTTGTCGTGCTCCTGAAAAAGAACCTCGAAATAGGTCGCAAAGCCCTCGTTAAGCCACGCGTGCGGCCATTCGGCGCAGGTGACCAGGTCGCCGAACCACTGGTGGGCGAGTTCGTGGGCGACGAGCAGGTCCAGGTCGTGATCGAGTGCTGCGCGCTTGTCGATGAGGCAGGCGTCGGTCTGCGTGGTGCAGGTGGTGTGCTCCATGCCGCCCGGGTATTCGGCCACGGCGACCTGCGCGTAGCGCGGGTAAGGATAGCGCACGCCGGTTTTCTCGGAGAAGAACTGAAGCGCCTTCGCTGTTTTGCCGAAGCCGCGTCGCGCGTCTGCCTCGCGTCCCTTCTCGCAGTAATAGACGACGGGGATACCGTCCCAGTCCTCGACGATCTCGGAGAATTTTCCGACGACCAAAGTGATCAAATAGATCGAGTGCGGCCGGTCCATCTTCCAGTGCCAGACATTATGGGTGCGTCCGACGGCGTTCTCCACCAGAACTCCGTTCGACACGGCGCGAAAACCCGCGGGCACGCGCGCGCGCACCTCGGAGGTGACCTTCGCGTGCGGAGCGTCGTGGCAGGGAAACCAGCGCCGCGCGTCCTGCGGCTGGCTCTGGCTCCACAGCTGCTCGGGCGACTTCACGAAATGGAGTCCCGCGGCGGGATTGACGACGCGGTAACGGAACGTCACCCGGGCCTCGCCGCTTTCGGACAGAGCGCGCGGCAAGGTCACGGAGAGAACGCCGTCCTTCTGCCGGAAGCGGGCCGTGGCGCCGTCGACCTCGACGCGCGAAACCTTCAACTCGACCGCGTCGAAATCCAGCCGCCGCACGCCGGCGCGGCGCGCGCGCACGGTCGTCTCGCACACGCCGGACAGCGTCTTGCGGCGTAGATCGACGTCGAGGTCCAGCTTGACGTGCAGCGCGTCGAACGGACGGTCCGGCGCGTAATTTGGAGTTCGTCCCAATAGCGCGCGCTGAACGCCGGAGCCGGGAGCCTCCAGGTGCAGGCGCCGCCCACAACCCAAGAACTCGCGGTGTTCGTTCGTCATCTCTGCCCCTTAGGCCGAAACGGCATCGGCTTTCGCCGACGACGCGGCTTCCTTGATCATCATCGCGGCGATCTCGTTGCGCTGGATCTGGTTGGTGCCTTCGTAGATCTGCGTGATCTTGGCGTCGCGCATGTACTTCTCCACGGGGAAGTCGGCCATGTAGCCGATGCCGCCGCACATCTGCACGCAGTCCGTCGTGACCTTCATCGCCACGTCCGAGCAGTAGCATTTTGACATCGCCGATTCCTTCGTATAGCGGCGCACGTTCATCGCCTGCATCACGTCGTAGACGATCGCGTTATCGGCGATGGCCTTGTCGTAGACGGGCTTCATCGCCTTGTCGATCGACTTCGCGGTCGCGTAGAGAAGTGCGCGCGAGGCCTCGATCTGCGTGGCGTTGTCGGCCATCATGTGCTGGATGGCCTGGAAGCTGGAGATCGGCTGGCCGAACTGCTTGCGCTGGCGGATGTAGGCGATCGTCTCGTCCATGGCGCCCTGCGCGATGCCCAACGCCTGCGCCGCCACCCCGGGACGAGAGCAGTCGAACGTCGTCTGCGCGGTGAACAGGCCGTAACCTTCTTTGTAGAGAAGGTTCTTTTTCGGGACGCGGCAGTTCTGAAAGACGAGCTCGTAGGTCGGATTTGCCCGGATGCCCATCTTGTGCTCTTTCTTGCCGAACCCGAAGCCGGGAGTGCCTTTCTCGACGATGAACGCCGAGACGCCGCGCGCGCCGCGCGCCGGGTTGGTGGAGGCGAACACGACGTAGGTCTCCGCGACCTCGCCGTTGGAGACGAAGATCTTCGTGCCGTCGAGCACATAGTGCTCGCCGTCCAGCTTGGCCGTGGTCTTCGTGGCCGTCGCGTCGGAACCGGCGGCCGGCTCGGTGATGGAGAACGCCGCGAGCTTGCGGCCGGCGGCCAGATCGGGGATGTATTTTTGGCGCTGTTCGGCCGTGCCCAGGAGCATGATGGGCAGCGCGCCCAGGCCGGTCGCCGCGAAGCTCAGCGCGATGCCGCCGCAGACACGGGACAGCTGCTCGACGACGAGCACCTGATCCAGGAGCCCTCCGCCCAGTCCGCCGTAGGCCTCGGGCAGATAGACGCCGGGCAAGTCGGCCGCCGCCATTTTCTTGACCGCATCCCACGGAAACGTGCCGTCGGCGTCGTGCTTCTCGCGGACGGGCTTGAGGTCGCGCAGCGCGACCTGATAGGCGAGATTCTTGATCTCTTCCTGCGTTTCGGTCAGCTCATAGTCCATGTCACGGCCCCCTCACGTCAGACGGCTCAGCGCGTCGCGCGCCGCAGCCTGCTCCGCTTCCTTTTTGTTTTTGCCCGTTCCGCGTCCGAGCTCGCGCGGGCCGATGCGTACCAGCACGGCGAAGGTCTTATCGTGGTCCGGGCCGGCCGCCGAGGTCAGTTCGTAGGTCGGCGGAGACTTGTGCTTCTTCTGCAAAAGCTCTTGAAGCCGGCTTTTGTGGTCGGTCTCCAAAAGGCTTCCCAAGCGTCCGCGGCACCACGCGCCGACAAAACGCTCGGCCGCGCCGTAGCCGCCGTCGAGAAAAACGGCCCCAATCAGCGCCTCCAACGCGTTGGAAAGAAGGCTGTGCCTCGTGCGTCCGCCGGTCGACTCCTCGCCGACGCCGAGGTAGAGCCGCGCGCCCAGCCCCAATTCCTCGGCCCACGCCGCCAGACTGGGGCGCGAAACAAGAAGGGACTTCTTCTTCGAGAGCGTGCCTTCCGGCTCGCCCGGGTAGGCTTCGTACAGCGCATGGGCGACGACGGACGCCAGCACGCTGTCACCGAGGAACTCAAGCCGCTCGTTATCGGCCCCGGACCCGCTCTCGCTGGCGAACGACTTGTGCGACAACGCCAGCGAAAGCAGGCCCTGGTCCTTGAACCGGTAGCCGATCGTCGACTCCAGTTCCTTGGGCGCGTCCACGAAGCCGTTACTTCTTGGCGTGGCTCGTGATGTAGTCGATCGCCTGACCGACGGTCTGTATCTTCTCGGCCTGCTCGTCGGGGATCTCGGTGTCGAACTCCTCTTCGAGAGCCATCACGAGTTCGACGGTGTCGAGCGAATCCGCGCCCAGGTCGTTGACGAAGTGGGCGTTCGGCGTGACCTCGGCGGCGTCCACGCCGAGCTGCTCGACAATGATCTGCTTGACGCGGTCCGCGATGTTGGCATCAGCCATGGTGGTCATTCTCCTTACATGTATCCGCCGCCGTTCACATTCAGAACGTGGCCGGTGATATACGACGACTCGTCCGAAGACAAGAACAATACGGCGCGGGCGACGTCCAACGGGTCGCCCATTCGGCCCAGCAAAATCTTTTCCAGCAGCTTCTTCTTCGCGTCTTCCGGAATCGCGTCTGTCATCCGCGTCTTGATGAAGCCCGGCGCCACCGCGTTTGCGGTGATGCTGCGCGAGGCGAACTCCCGCGCCACCGACTTCGTCATTGAAATCAAGCCGCCCTTCGACGCGGCGTAATTCGCCTGGCCTGCGTTTCCTTCCTCCCCCACGATGGATGCGATGCTCACGATGCGCCCGTAATGCGCCTTCATCATCGGCCTGACGACCGCCTTCGTGAAGTTGAAAGCGCCCTTCAGGTTGACGTTCAGCACGAGGTCCCAGTCCGCGTCGGACATCCTCATCATCAGGTTGTCCTTCGTGATCCCCGCGTTGTTGACCAATATATCAATTTTTCCCCACTTGTCCACCACGGCCTTCACGACGGCTTCGGTCTGCTCGTGCTTGGTCACGTCGCAGGCCAAGCCGATGGCCGCGCCTTTGCCGCCGTCCAACACTGCCGCGGACTTCTGCGCGAGCTCGGCGTTGACGTCGACGATCGCGACCTTCGCGCCTTCGGCGACGAATAATTCCGCCGTCGCGTAGCCGATGCCCTGCGCGGAGCCGGTGATGATCGCGACACGATCCTTGAGCCTTGTTCCCGTGACGGCAAGCGGCTGAACCGCGGCGTCGGTGCTCATGGCTTTCTCCTTGATTTTGTCGTTGACGACGTTAATTCGGGACGGAATCTTCGAGAACGGCCTTCTGCGCTGCCACACGCAACGCGTCGACCATTCCCGAACCGGCCAAAGTTTTCGCGGCTTTCAGCGCGTGGGCGATCGCGCGCGCGTTGGACGAACCGTGGCCGATGACGACCACGCCGTTGACGCCCACCAGCGGCGCGCCGCCGTACTCGTCGTAGCTCATGCGGCGCTTGACGCGCGCCAGCGCGCCCTTGAGGACCATGCCGGCCAGCCGATAGCGCCAGGTGGACATGATCTCCGACTTTAAGAGGCCCACGATCGCGCCGGCGGTGCCTTCCATGGTCTTGATCAGCACGTTGCCGACAAACGCGTCGCAGACGACGACGTC
>JABEUV010000001.1 GCA_013044195.1 Elusimicrobiota bacterium
AGTGTTTGCGCTTTTTTTCCAACGCGCGCGGGAAAATACTGACGATCAGCCGGCGGTCGTCCTTCGTCCGGTGCAGGCGAACGGACGCGCGCGCGCGCGACGCGGTCCCGCGTCGGCGGCGGCCCGCGCCATGAATGCGCAGGAGAACGAACGTGCGCGCCGCGGCGGGATCGCCGGCCGCGCGCAGGGAGACCGGCGTCCAGCGCGCGGCGCTTGTGTGGATCACCGCGCGGATGGGCCGCGTCGGCGTCGGCACGCCGCCGGCGACCTGCGCGCCGTGACCGACGACCGTCGATGAAGAGGGTGCCGCCGCGGCCGTGTCCGTGGATGCCGTCGGGGCGGCGGCGGCCGCGGGCGCCGAGGAGGTCGCCGTCGAGTCGTCGCCCATGTAGGGGGCGGGCGACTGCGCCGACGCGCCCCGCGCCAGCAGAAGGGCCAGCGCGGCCGCTAGTCCAGCCATTTCAGAGTCTGCCCGATCTGATCGCGGCGGCTTGAGACCGAATCAAACTGGGCCTTCGCCTCGGCGATTTTCTCCGGCGGCACGCTCGCGGCGGCGGAAAGATTTTTAAGCTTCGCCGCGCACTTCTGGATGTCGCCCTCCGCCTTCGCCAGTTCCTTTGAAAGACGCTCACGCTCCTTGACGAAGTCGATCACGCCCGCCAGCGGCACGTGGAACGTGACCCCGTCGGCGACGGCGGCAGCGCTTTGCGGCGGGCGCGAGGAGAACGCCGACACGTCGCTTAAGCCCGCCAGCGCGCAGACGTAAGCGCGGTGTTCGCCGATCAGCTTCGGCGCGAACGGGCCCTCGGCGACGGCCGCGATCTTCAGCGCCAGCGGCACGCCCAACTGCGCGCGCAGGGAGCGGATCGCCGTCACGGCACTCATGACCCGCACCATCTCTTTTTCGGCCGCGCCGTCCGACCAATCCGCGCCGACGGCGTGATAGCCGCCGCTCAGCACGAACGCGGAGGTCTCCCCGGCGTAGGGCTTGAGCGCCGCGTATATCTCCTCGGTGACGAACGGCATGATCGGATGCAGGGCCTTCAGCGTGCCGACCAGCACCTGAACTAGAATGGCGCGGGCCGTCTCCTTGTCGTCGCCGTCGACGCCTTGCAGGCGGGTCTTGGCCAGTTCGATATACCACGCGCAGAATTCGTCCCAAAGGAAGCCGTACAGCGCGTCGGCCGCGGCCGCCGGCTCGTAGGCGTCCAGATGCGTCCGCGCTTTGGCCAGCGCGCCTTGATAGCGCGACAGGATCCAGCGGTCGGACAGTTCCAGGCGGCCGCGAGAGAGTTTTTCCAAGCGATAGCCGCCCGGCGGCGCGTTCTCGGGCAGGCTCATTGTCACGAAGCGCGTGGAGTTCCACAGCTTATTGACGAAGTTGCGCGCGCCGACCACCGTCTGCTCGTCGAACGGAATGTCCTTGCCCGGATGCGCCTGAGCCAACAGCGAAAAGCGCAGCGCGTCGGTGCCGTATTTGTCCATCATCGCCAGCGGGTCGACGACGTTGCCCAGCGACTTGGACATCTTCTTGCCGCTCTTGTCGCGCACGATGCCGTGGATCACCGCGTCCGCGAAAGGAACCCGGCCCTCGAAGGCCAGCCCCATCATCTGCATGCGCGCAACCCACAGGAACAGAATCTCGTAGCCCGTCACCAAGGTCGACGTCGGGTAATAGTAGGCGAGGTCCGCCGTCTTCTCCGGCCAGCCGAACACCGCCAGCGGCCACAGCGCCGACGAAAACCACGTGTCGAGCACGTCCGGGTCCTGCGTCCAGCCCGCGCCCGGAGACGTCTGCGCCACCGTCGGATTTTCGCCGTCTTTATACCAGACGGGGATGCGGTGGCCCCACCAAATCTGGCGCGACACGCACCAGTCCTTGATGTTGACCAGCCAGTCGCGGTAGGGCTTGCCGCGCTCCTCGGGATGAATCTTGAACTCGCCCGCGTCGAAGGCCTTCAGCGCGGGCTTGGCCAGCTCGGTCTGCTTGACGAACCACTGCAAAGACGACAGCGGCTCGATGACCGAGCCGCAGCGGTAGCAGGTCTGCACCGCGCTCTTGTGGTCTTCTTTTTTGCGCAGAAAGCCCCGCGCCTCCAGGTCGGCCGTCACCTGGTCCTGAGCTTTCTCGCGCGACAGCCCGGCGTAAGGCCCGGCCGCCTCGGTGAGCTTGCCGTCCGGACCGATGGCCTTGATCGCGGGAAGATGATGACGCTCGCCGATGTCCCAGTCGTTCTGATCGTGCGCGGGCGTGACCTTCAGCGCGCCGGTGCCGAACTCGAACTCCACGTAGGAGTCCTCGATGACCGGGATCGCGCGGTCGATGAACGGGATCAAGACTTTCTTGCCCACCAGGTGCTTCCAGCGCGGGTCCTTCGGGTTCACCGCGACCGCGCAGTCGCCGAACATGGTGATCGGCCGCGTGGTCGCCACCACGATGCCCTCGCCGCCGCCTTCCAGCGGATAATGAATGTGGAACAGTCCGCCCCGGCGCTCCTCGCGCTCCACCTCGATGTCGGAGAGTGCCGTGCCGCAGCGCACGCACCAGTTGACCAGGCGCTCGCCGCGATAGACCAGCCCGCGCTCCCACAGGAGCTTGAAGGCGGCGTACACCGCCTGCGCGCGCGGCTCGTCCATGGTGAAGGCCTCGCGCGACCAATCCAGAGAGCAGCCCAGGCGGCGCAGTTGACCTAGGATGGTCTTCTTGCAGTCGCGCGTCCAGACCTGCATGCGCTCAAGGAAGGCGTCGCGTCCCAGCGCGCGCCGGTCCGTGCCCTCGGCCTTCAACTGCTTTTCCATCACGTTCTGCGTGGCGATGCCGCCATGGTCGGTGCCCGGCACCCAGCAGGCCTCGTCGCCGCTCAGTCGGCGGTGCCGGATGAACGCGTCCTGCAAGGTATTGTTGAGCGCGTGGCCGATGTGCAGAGCGCCCGTGACGTTGGGCGGAGGGATGGCGATGGTGAACGCGCGACGGTCCGCGCGCGGCGTGGAGCGGGACAGCCCCGCGGCCTCCCACGCGGCGAGGTTGCGCTCCTCCACGGGCTTGGGGTCGTAGGCCTTGTCGAGCATCGGTTTACCTTTTCTTGCGCGGCGGCTTGACGGGCTTCGGCTCGTCAGCGGCCAGATTCAGCATGCCGCGGATCTTGGCGATGAGGTCGTCGCCGTTGATCGGCTTGACCGCGTAATCGGCAGCGCCCGCGTCCAACCCCGTGACCACGTCGACGGCCTCGGACGAACCGGTCAACAGCAGGATGCGCGCGTCCTTCACGTCCGGATCGGCCTTGACCGCGCGCGCGATCTCCCGGCCGTCGACGCCGGGCATGTACAAGTCGAGGACGATCAAGTCCGGCTTCTCGGCCCGGATCCGTTCCAGCGCGCGCCGTCCGTCGTCGACGGCCACCGCGTGAAAGCCCGCCTGCTCCAGCAGCAGGCGCAAGGACTCGCAGACGATGGCTTCATCGTCGACGATCACGACGCGCGGCTGTTCGTGGGCGGCGCGGCTCATAGCAGGTCCGAGGCCAGCGCGGCCAGCTCCGAGCGCTCGCTCTTGGTGAAGGTCACATGGCCGAACAGGTTCTGGCCCTTGAAGCGCTCGACCAGGTTGGTCAGGCCGTTGGACGCGGCGTCCAGGTAGTAGTTGTCGACCTGGTGCGGATCGCCGGTCAGCACGATCTTCGCGCCTTGGCCGGCGCGGGAGATGATGGTCTTGATCTCGTGCGGCGTGAGGTTCTGCGCGTCGTCGATGACGATCAGAAGTCCCGGCAAGGTGCGGCCGCGCAGGAAGGTCACGGCCTCGATTTCCAGCACGCCTTCCTCGATCAGCATTTGGATGTCCATGTCCGCGGTCTCCAGCGCGCCCTTGGGCTTTTCCAGCAGGTAGGACAAGTTGTCGTAGATCGCGCCCATCCAGTTAGTGAGCTTCTCCTCCTTCGTGCCGGGCAGAAAGCCGATGTCGTGGCCGACGGCAATGACCGGGCGCCCCACGAGGATGCGGCGATAGATCTTCTGCTCCAGCGTCTGTTGGAGAGCCGCGGCGAGCGCGATCAAGGTCTTGCCCGAGCCCGCGAGGCCCACAAGAGTGACGAGCTGGATGTCCTGGTTGAGCAGGAGTTCCAAGGCGAAGCGCTGTTCCATGTTGAGCGGCTTGATGCCCCACGGCGCGGAGTCGGCCTTGGCCAGCGGCACGAGCGCGCGGGACTTGACGTCGTAGCGCGTGAGCGCGCTCTTGGAGCCGCCGTCCGAGGACTTCAATATCACGAACTCGTTGGGCACCAGGTCCGGCGCGGGCGGGTCCAGGCGCTTGTCCTTGTAGAAGCGGTCGATGGCGTCGCCTGCGACCGCGATCTCGCGCCAGCCCTTGTAAAGCTCGTCGACGTCGACCTTCTCCTTCTCATAGTCCTGCGTTTCGAGGCCTAGGGCCTCGGCTTTAATGCGCAGGTTGATGTCCTTGGAGATGAAGACCACGTTCTCGCCCTGCTTCTTGAGGTAGAGAGCGCAGCTCAGTATTTCGTTGTCCTTGCTCTGTGCCGAGAAGGCCTTGGGCAGACCGTCGGAGACCATGATCTCCACTTTGAGCTTGCCGCCGTGCTCCAGCGCCACCCAGTTGGAAAGCTTGCCGCCTTTGCGCAGCCCGTCGAGCTGGCGCGCGATCAGGCGCGCCGAGCGGCCGCGCTCGTCGTTGGCGCGCTTGAAAGTGTCGAGCTCCTCGATGACGGTCAGCGGCAACACCACGCGCGAGCCCTTGAACGCGAACATCGCGTACGGATCGTGCAAAATGACGTTCGTGTCGAGAACAAAAGTCTTCATGCGGCTCTCCGCGCCGCATGATTTTCTTTCATAAACATAACTCGCGCCTCCTGGATGTGGAACGGCGGCACAAACTCTTTGAAAACGTCGTTGGCCGTGAACACGCCTTCGGCCGTCAGGCGCCAGCGCGGCCCATCCTCGCGCGTCAGGCCCCGCGCCTTGAGCACGGCCCACGGCCCTTCGAACGCGCGGCGCAGCCCGTCGCTCGGAATAAAGCCCTCGATGAGGCGCAGGCCCAGGAACGCCTCCTCGCCCAATTCCTCCAGGCCCGTCGGCGCCTCGGACTCCGCCGTGGCGCGGCGCCCGGCTTCGATCGCGGCCAGATACGACGCCAGCTTCTCGTCGTTGGACGAGCGCACGCCGCCCAAGAACGACGCCGCCGACGCGCCGAGCCCTAGATAGTCGCCGCGCCGCCAGTAATTGACGTTGTGCCGCGAGCGGTGGCCGGGCCGCGCCCAATTCGAAATCTCGTAGTGCTCCAGTCCCGCGCGCGAAAGCTCCGCGAGCGCAAGCTCGTACATCCCCCGGCCCAGGTTCTCGTCGGTCTCGACGCCGCGCTTGGCAAACAAGGTCCGGTCCTCGACCTGCAGGCCGTACAACGAGACATGCTCCGGCGACAGAGCCAACACGAAGTCCAGCGTCGCGCGCAGGCTGTCGAGGGTCTGCCCCGGCAGACCGTACATGAGGTCCACGGAGATCGCCGGGATGCCCGCCGCCCGCGCCAGACGGAACACGCGCGCGAAATCCGCCGCGGTGTGGCGGCGTCCTACGGATTTCAGCAATTCGTCGTCGGCGGTCTGCAGGCCGATCGACAGGCGCGTAACACCCGCGCGCGCCAGCACCTGAAGCTTTTCGGCGTCCAGGCTGTCCGGGTTGCCCTCGAACGTGGACTCCAAAAATACCGCGCTCGGATACGCCCGGCGCAGGCGCTCGAAAAGTTGCGCGCACTGCGGGGCGTCCAGTTCCGACGGGGTTCCGCCGCCGACGTACAGCGTCTGCGGCAGGCGCGGGGGCAGAAGGGCGGCCTCGGCCTCAAGAGCGGCCAGGTAGCGCTCGATCTGACGCTTCTGCCCGGAGAACGCCGCGAAGTCGCAATAAAAGCACTTCACCGCGCAGAAAGGAATATGGACGTAAAGGCCTGTCACCGCGCTGTGATTGTCCGATATTTCCGGGTCCGGCGCAAGGCGCGCGAAAGGCCTTCCTTGATTGGGGGACCTAAGGCCCCTGACGCGCACGCTCCCGGCGCCTATACTGACGTCATGCTCCGGTTCTGGGCCGCGCTATTGTTGGCCGCCGCACCCGCGACCGCCGCCGACGTCTTAATCGCGCCGTCCCGGCTGGAAGTCCCGGCCGCGTCGGCCGCTCTCGCCGCCCCTCTCACCGCGCCCGTCGCCGTGCCCGGCCTCGGCACCGCCATCCTCGCCTCCCCCGCCTTGTCGTTCTCCGCCGCCGCCCCGGCCTTCGCCCTTCCCGCTCTCGCCGCGCCCGCGGCGGAGCCCGTACGGCCCGCCCAGGCCGAGGAACCGGCGGCGGTCCCCGCGGGACCCGGCCGCGTCCGCGCTCTGCTCGCTCGCCTGCGCGACCCGTTCGGCTCCAAGACTTCCGTCGCGCCGCCGCCCGTCGACGAACCGCAGCGGCTGGACCGAGAGTTCTCAAAAATCGACTTCTGGACCCGCGTGGGGCCCGCCGCGCGCGCCGAGATCGAGGGTCTGCGCGCGCGCCGTAGGTCCAAGGCGGAGCTCAAGAATTACGTGCGCCGCCAAGCCGCGGAGGCCTTCGCGCGGATCAAGGCCGCGCGTGGAACGCAGAACATCGGCCTGCACTACAATCTCCACGGCGGGATCCGCCAATCCTACGTGGGCGCCGGCATCCGCGCCTCGAAAGGCGACATCGCATTGCGCTACACCACCAGCGGCGACTGGAACGACAAGGTCTATTTCTTCCAGACCGACGTCCACCACCCCTACGACGCGCTGGACGCGAGCAACGGCGAGATCCTGTTCTGGCCCACGCGCATGGGCAGCGCGTTGAGCGTCTTCGCGCTGGACGCCCCGGAACTGCGGGCCGCGCGCGCCGACGGGCGCATCGCGGACGTCGGCTCGATCTCGATGAACTTCCACAAGGGCATGCGCGGCGTGCCCTACTCCACGTTCCTGGCGCCGCCGCTGACCGTGTTCGTCGGCACGGCCAAGAAACTGGGCCTGCGCCGTCTCAGCCGGGACGAGGAAACCCTGGCGACGATCCGCTACCTGGAAGCCGCGCTGAGCGCCGGCGGCGGGTACGTGACGCGCTAGCTCTTCTTGTCCTTGTTCAGGAACATGGAGATCATGTCGATGGGCACGGGGAAGATCGTGGTGGAGTTCTTCCCCTCGGTGATGTCGGCCAAGGTCTGCAGGTAGCGCAGCTGGAGGGACGCGGGGTTCTCGGAGAGGATCCTGGCGGCCTCGCTCAGCTTGACCGAGGCCTGCAGCTCGCCCTCGGCGTGGATGACCTTCGCGCGGCGCTCGCGCTCGGCCTCGGCCTGCTTGGCCATCGCGCGCATCATCTCCGGCGGCAGGTCCACGTTCTTGACCTCGACGGCCTCGATCTTCACGCCCCAGGGCTCGGTGTGCTTGACGAGGATGTTCTGCAGCTCGACGTTGATCTTGTCGCGATTGGTCAGCAGGTCCTCCATGTCGAGCTTTCCCAGCACGGAGCGCAGCGTCGTCTGGGCGAACTGGCTGGTGGCGAAGAAGAAGTTTTCCACGGCGAGCACGGATTTCTCCGGATCGACGACGCGGAAGTAGACCACCGCGTTGACCTTGATCGAGATGTTGTCCTTGGTGATCACGTCCTGAGACGGCACGTCGTGCGTGACGACGCGTAGGCTCACGCGCTGGGCGCTCATCAGCACCGGGATCACCACCACCGGCCCGGGACCGGCGACCTTCCACATCTTGCCGAGAAAGAACACCACGAGGCGGTCGTATTGAGCGACGACGCGCACGCAGGTCACGAGTACGGCGACGATGACGCCGAGGATGATCAAGGGCATGGGCTCATGCTGGCATATCCCCGCGAGAGGCGCAATGGCCGCTTCGAAGGGCCGTCGCAACGCACATCGGGCACGATCTTCGCCCGCTCGCGCGCCATTCTGCCGCGGGATCGAGTGAATCCTTGCGTACTCTTCAAGCATCTCAGAACAAGCCAACGGTCATGAGATGCCTTCTGCTGCCGGTTTTATTCTTCGCGGTCTGGGCGCGAGCGGCCGAACCGGCAAGCACGGCCAGCGTCGATTTCCCGCCGACCTACGAGTTGTTTCACCGTCTGCTCGCCGACCCGCGGCAGGTGGAGACGTCGGCCAGCTACTACCGGCTGTTCGGCATGAACCTGGCCGACGTCGCTCTAAGCGACTCATGGGGCCTGCGGCGCTGGAGCCTGGGCCGCGACGGAGACACGTTGGTCCAGGCGGACCTGGAGGGCATGGCCTACTCCGCCTTCCGACTCTCCGGCTCCGTCAACCAATTCGAGACCGTCGATTTTTTCGCCAACCTGCCCGTCGAGATCCGCCGCGGCCGCTGGTCGGCGCGCGCAACGCTGTATCATGAGAGCTCCCACCTGGGAGACGACTACATCCGCACCAGCGGCGGCACCGGCTCGCGCTACAGCCTGGAGGGAGTACGCGCCGTCACGTCCTACGACCTCACGCCCGGCGCGCGCGTCTACGGAGGAGCGTCGTATCTTCTGCACCGCATTCCGGCGATGGGACGGCGCGGCGTGCAGGCGGGCTTCGAATTGACCTCCGCGAACTTGCACGCGGCCCCGCGGGACGTGAAGCTCTACCTCGCGCAGGATTTTCAATCGAAGGAAGCCCTCGGCTGGAACATCAACTCGAACACGGAGGCGGGCGTGCGCCTCAGCGACGTCGGCCTGCGCCGCGCGGTGCGCGTGCATGTGGATCATTTCGAGGGACACTCGGAGTTCGGGCAGTTCTACAGCCGGCGCATCAGCATGAACTCGCTGGCGATCAGTTTCGACTACTGAAAGCGGAAGGTCTCGCGGCGGACCCCCGCGGCCGGCGGGTCCATCTTTGCTACGATGCCCGCGTGGAAACGACGCACAAGGCCGGTTTCGTCGCGCTCGCGGGCTTGCCCAACGCCGGCAAGTCCACCTTGCTCAACGCCCTGCTGAAGTTCAAGCTGTCCATCGTCAGCCCCAAGCCGCAGACCACGCGGCACCGCATCCTGGGCATCATGGAGGGCGAGGGGTTCCAGGTCTGCTTTTTGGACACGCCGGGACTGCTGTCCGAGGCGAAGGATCCGTTGCAGAAGGCCCTGCGCGTGGAGGCCTCGCGCGCGCTGCGCGAGGACGCCGATCTGATCATCTACCTGGTGGATGTCGCGGAGGCCGACCCCGCCAAGGCCGAGGCGCCGTCCTTGCGCGAGGGCACGCCGGTGCTCCTGGTCCTCAATAAATGCGACCGCCAGGTGCCCGAGGCGAAGATCGCCGCGCTGGAGGCCGCCTATTCGGAGCGCCTCAAGCCCGCGAAAGTTTTCCGCCTCTCCGCGCTCAAGGGACAAGGCGTCGAGGAGCTCAAGGTCGAGGTGCTGGCCCGCCTGCCCGAAAATCCCCCGTTCTACGAAAAGGGCCAGCTCTCCGACCGCTGGGAGCGCTTCTTCGCCTCCGAGATCGTGCGCGAGCAGGTTTTCGACCTCTACTACGACGAGATCCCGCACGCGACGGCCGTGGTCGTGGACACGTTCCGCGAACATCCCGGCAAGCCCGACCAGGTCTACGCCACGCTCTACGTGGAGCGCGACGGTCAGAAGGGCATTTTGATCGGCGCCGGCGGCAAGGACCTGCGGCGCCTGACCGAGCGCGCCAAGGCGGCGCTCGAGAACTTCCTCGGACGCGAAGTTGAGCTGGAGGTCTGGATCAAGGTGCGCAAGGACTGGCGCAAAGACCCGCGCTCGCTGAAGGAATTCGGCTACCTGTCCTGAGCCGGTCATGAAGCTCTCGCGCGAAGACCGCTGGCTGACGTGGTGGCTGGCCGCCTGCGTCGCGGTCGCCGCGGCCATGATCGCCGCCAACGCGCTGGGCCCGCGCTACGTCGGCATCAGCTACCTGCCGCGTTTGTTCTCCCCTCTGCCGTTCGCCGCGGCGATGGGCGCGTGGATCGGCCTGTCCGCGCGCGGCCATCGGCGCGAGGCGGAACTGTGCGTCGACCTGTCCTTCTACGCGCTGGCGATGACCGCGATGTCGGCGCTGACCACCGGAGCGCAGTACACGCCCTTTGCGCCCATCGACGCGGCGCTGGCGCGCGGCGATGCGGCGCTGGGCTGGAACGGCCCCGCCGTCCTGCACTGGACCGTCGCGCATCCGACTCTGCGCGCCTTTCTGGACCGCTGCTACTTCTCGACGGATTTGCAACTGGGGTTGGCGCCGCTGGCCGCCTCGCTGGCCCCGGACCGCCGCCGCCGCCGCGTCCTGCTTCACGCCTTCATTTATTCCCTCCTGATCGGCACGCTGTTCTACTACTTCTTTCCCAGCTCCGGACCCGCCGGCGTCTACGGCGGGCCCGATTACGGCCCGTTTCAGTTCTGGACCGCGCGCAAGTTCGCGCTGGTGCACGCGGGACGTCCCGGCGCCACGGTGGAGGGCGGGCTCATCGCGTTTCCGTCCTTCCACGTGGCCTGGTCCGTGCTGGTGGCCGACGCCGCGCGCGCCGACCGGCGCGCTTTTTTCCCCGCGCTCGCGCTCAACGTCGCGGTGATCGCCTCGACGGTACTGCTGGGCTGGCATTTTCTCGTCGACGTGCCCGCGGGTCTGGCGCTGGCCGTCGCCAGCGTGGCCGCCGGCGAATACGCGCATCGCCGCCTGAATTGACGGCCTCGCCGAGTTCTTACAGACGGCCGTGGCGGAGGATGGCAATCAAAAGCCAGAATCCCATCACGGCCGCAAGAAGAAAGCCTCCGATGCCCGGCAGAGAGACGCCGCGCCAATACGGCGGTATGCCGGAGCGCACCACCAGGGCGGAGCCGATCACGAGCGAGCCCAGGAGGATGGCATACGCCAGACGGTTGCTGATCTGATCCAGTTCCGACAGCGCGGGCTCCAGGCCCTTGTGCTCGAATTCGATGAGCAGCCGCCCGCGCCGCGCCTGGCGGATGAGCTGGCGCAATTCGGACGGGGCCGAGGTCAGCAGGTCGAGGGTCTCGCGCCCGGCCTCGGCGAAGCGCTCCGCCATGCGGCGGGGCCCCAGGCGCTCCTCCTGCACGCGCCGAATGAAAGGGGCGGCGGCCGAGACGGCGTCGAAGCGCGGATCGAGGAGGCGCGTCAGGCTCTCCAGTTCGGTGAGAGCCTTGACCATCATAAAAAGATCCGGCGGGACCAGCACGCGGTAGCGGGCCGTGGTCTGAAAGAACTGCTCAAGCATGCGGCCGAGGCGCCATTCGCCGAGCGGCCGGTAGGCGTACTGGTCCAGGAGTTCCGCCACGTCTTCCTCGAACGCGCGCGCATCCGGTTCCTCCTCGTGCTCGCAAAGAGCGAGAAGTGCTTTTCCAAGAAGAGCCTGATCCACCTGCGCGACGGCCAGGACGATCTCGGCCAGGCTCTCGCGCAGCGCGCGGTCAAGCCGCCCGGTCATGCCGAAATCGAGATACGCGACGACGTGGTCGGCTTCGACCAGCAGGTTGCCGGGATGGGGGTCGGCATGAAAGAAGCCGTGGGTGAAGATCATGGCCAGATAATGGCTTGCCAGGCGCTCCGCGACGACGCGCGGATCCAGGCCCTCGCGCGCCATCCCCGCCAGGTCGTCGGCCTTGACCCCGTGGAGGCGCTCAAGGGTCAGCACGCGCGCCGAGCTCAGCGCGCGGTGGACCTTGGGGACGCGGACGGTGGGATTGTCGGCGAACTGCCGCGCGAAGCGCTCCACGTGCGCGGCCTCGAGCGAGAAATCCATCTCATGATCGAGGGAGCGCGCGATCTCCGCGACCACGCGCGTGGGCCGGCGCCACGCCCACTCCGGGAAGTAGTGTTCGGCAAGGCCCGCGATGTGGGCCATGATCTCGAGGTCGGCGGAGACGACGGCGCGGATGCGCGGCCGCTCGACTTTGACGACGACTTCGCTGCCGTCGAGCAGGGCGGCCGAATGGATCTGGGCGATGGACGCGGCCGCCAGCGGGAGGACGTCGAACCGTTTGAACAGCGCCTCGACCGGCCGGCCCAGGTCCTCTTCGACGATGCGGCGCGCCTCCTCGGCCGGAAAGGGCGGCACGCGGTCCTGCAGCTTGGCCAGTTCGCGCAGGTACTCCGCGGGAAGGACGTCCGCGCGCATGGAAAGATACTGCCCCGCCTTCACGAAGGTCGGTCCCAGGTCCTGCAGGGCCAGGCGCACGCGCTCCGGACGTTCGGCCGTGTCTACGGGCGGGTGCCGCATCACGCCCTTCAATCCCGCCTCGATGTATACGTCGAGGCGCAGCATGTGCAACAAATCTCCAAAACCGTGCTTGGCGAGGACGGCGACGACCTCGCGGTAGCGGTTCAAATGACGATAGGTCCGCCCCAGCGCCTGAAGCCCGCCCATGCGCCCCCCGCGACTATTCGATCTTCACGCTGCGGCCGGCCTGGACCCGGACCCGGGCCAAGGTCACGCACAGGACTCCGTCGCGGTAGACGGCCTTGGCGGAGTCAGGCTTCACCTCGGCGGGCAGGCGCACGCGGCGCAGAAATGGGCCGCGCGGCATCTCGCGCCTGACGCCGTCGCGCGCCGCGTCCTCCTCGCGGCGTCCGCCGCTGATCGATACGGACTCCTCGGACACTTGAACGCGGATGTCGTCTTTGACGACGCCCGGCAACGCGAAACGCACCGTGATCTCGCGGGCGTCTTCCTCCACGTCGGCCTCGGGAAGCCACGCGGCCAACTGCGGCCGCGCGGCCCCGGCCAAACGCGAGAGCAGAAGACGGCGCGCCGGATACCATCCGTCGGCGACGACCTGCTCCATGCCTTCCAAGAGGTCGTGCACGGGCTCCCAAGCGGAGCCGTCCTGTCCTTTCGGCGAGCGATTCTTCAGGCTCATCGCAGTCCCCCCTCGCGTCTCCGCCCGACTCCTCGGACGGCGCCACGCACGGATGCCGCCGCCCGACCCCGTTGGGAGATAGTGTTGCAACGAAATATCTCACCTTGGAGCTGGGCGACGGCGTCTGCCCTCGCCTCGAACATTTGAACAGGCCTTGATCGCGCGCGGCGCGCGCAAGGGCTACACTTCGTTAGGCGCCGTCTCCGCCGAGGAGGATTCCTGGCCGAAGCCTGGTATAAGGACGCGGTTTTTTACGAGGTTCCGATCAAGGCGTTCTGCGACTCGAACGCCGACGGGATCGGAGACCTGCCCGGCCTGACCTCGAAGTTGGACTATTTGAGGCAGCTGGAGGTCGACTGCGTCTGGCTTCTGCCGATGTACCCGTCGCCGCTGCGCGACGACGGGTATGATATCTCCGACTTCTGCGCCATCCACCCGGATTACGGCACGCTCGCGGATTTCGAGGCCTTCATCGCCGCCGCCCACGAGCGCGGCATCCGCGTGATCGCCGACCTGGTGCTCAACCACACCTCCGACCAGCACCCGTGGTTCCAGTCCGCGCGCCGCGCGGGCAGCCCGAAGCGCGATTGGTACGTCTGGTCCGATCATGACGAGAAATACCGCCAGGCGCGCGTGATCTTCTCCGACACGGAGCGCTCGAACTGGGCCTGGGACCCGGAAGCGAAGGCCTACTACTGGCACCGCTTCTACTCGCACCAGCCCGATCTGAATTACGAGAACCCGGAGGTGCGCGCGGAGATGATGAAGGTCGCCCGCTTCTGGCTGGACAAGGGCCTGGACGGATTGCGCCTGGACGCGGTGCCTTACCTTTTCGAGCGGGAGGGCACGCGCTGCGAGAACCTGCCGGAGACGCACGCGTTTCTCAAAGAGCTGCGCGCCGAAGTCGACCGGCACTACTCGGGCCGCGTCTTGCTGGCCGAGGCCAACCAGCTTCCTATCGACGCGCGCCAATACTTCGGCGACGGCGACGAGTGCCACATGGTCTTTCACTTCCCGCTGATGCCGCGCATCTTCCTGGCCATCCGCAAGGAGGACCGCGCGCCGATCGTCGACGTCCTGCGCGAGACGCCGCCGATCCCCGACTCCTGCCAGTGGGCGCTGTTCCTGCGCAACCACGACGAGCTCACGCTCGAAATGGTCACGGACGACGAGCGCGACTACATGCTGCGCGAATACGCGCACGCGCCGCGCATGAAGCTCAACCTCGGCATCCGGCGCCGCCTGGCGCCGCTCATGGGCTTCGCCCGGAGGCGATTAGAACTGCTCGCCTCCCTCATTTTGTCCCTGCCGGGAAGTCCCGTCCTGTATTACGGCGACGAGATCGCAATGGGCGACAACATCGACCTGGGCGACCGCGACGGGGTGCGCACGCCGATGCAGTGGACCGGGGACCGCGCCGCCGGCTTCTCGCAAGCCGAGCCCTCGCGGCTTTACGCCCAGCCCATCCAGGACCCGGCGTGCAGTTACCAGGCGGTCAACGTCGAGGCCCAGGAGCGCCAGCCCGGCTCCATGCTGCAGTGGATGAAGCGCATGATCGACCTGCGCCGCAGGCATCCCACGTTCGGCTCCGGCTCCATGACGATCCTGGAGACGCCGAACCCGCGCATACTCGCCTACCTGCGCGAGCACGCCGGCGAGACGATCCTCGTGGTCAACAATCTCTCACGCTTCGTCCAGCCCGCGGAGCTGGACCTGTCCGGACTGCGCGGCTGGACGCCGGTCGAAATGCTGGGCCACGCGCGCTTCCGCGTCGTCGGCGAGGGCCCCTACCCGCTGTCGCTGGCGCCGCACGGCTTCATCTGGTTCAAGATGGAGCGCTGAGATGACGAACCTGGAAACGGACGCGCTGGCCGCCGCCGGAGCGCTGGCCGCGTTCTTGGCCGGCCGCCTTCTTCTGATCCGCCGGGTCCGGCGGGTGGAGGATTGGATGCGCCGCGCGCGGCGCGGCGAGCCTCCGCCCGCGTCGGAACTGCCCGGCCGCGGCCTGCTCGCACCCCTCGCCCATGAGGCCGCAAGGCTGGTACGCAGCCTGGTCGACGCGCGCGCAGTCGCCGAACAGGAGGCGCGCCTGCGCCAGGTCGGCGACTCTCTGTGGACGCCGGAGCGCTTGCGCGAGCACGTGCGCGCCAAGCTCTCCGGCCGCCCGCTGGTCATCGTCGCCAACCGCGAACCGTACCGCCATGTCCGCCGCGGCGGCCGCGTCGAGGTCGAGACCCCGGCCAGCGGCCTGGTCACGGGCCTGGAGCCACTGCTGCGCGCCTGCGGCGGCACGTGGATCGCGCACGGCGACGGCGACGCCGACTTCACCTCCGCCGACGAGTCCGGCCGCCTGCGCGTGCCGCCCGAGCACCCGCAATACACGCTGCGCCGGGTGCGGCTTGACGAGGCGGACGCGCGCGGCTACTACGAGGGTTTTGCCAACGAAGGTCTCTGGCCGCTGTGCCACATCGCGCACACGCGGCCGGTGTTCCGCGCCGAGGACTGGGCCGCCTACCGCAAGGTCAACGCGGCCTTCGCCGAGGCGGTCCTCAACGAGATCGACGGGCAGGAAGAGCCCTGCGTGCTGGTGCAGGACTACCACTTCACTTTGCTGCCGCGCCTGCTCAAGCGGCGGCGGCCCGACGCGCGCGTCGCGCTCTTCTGGCACATCCCTTGGCCCAACCCGGAAGCCTTCGGCATTTGCCCGTGGCAGAAGGAACTGCTCGACGGCCTGCTGGGGGCCGACGTGATCGGCTTTCACACGCAGGATCACTGCAACAACTTCCTCGACACCATCGACCGCTTCCTGGAGTCGCGCGTCGACCGCGCGCGCTTCGCGGTCACCCGCGACGGACACGCGACGGCGGTGCGTCCCTTTCCCATCAGCGTCGACTTCTCGGAAAGTCCGTCCGCCGATCCCGCCGCGCGCGCCCGCGCCGACCGGCGGAGCGTTCTGAAGGAGATCGGCGCCGAGGCCGTCGTCGTCGGCGTGGACCGGCTCGACTACACGAAAGGTATCCTAGAGCGCTTCCGCGCCGTCGAGCGCTTTCTTGAAAAAAATACGGATTGGGCCGGCCGCCTGACCTTGGTGCAGATCGGCGCGCCCAGCCGCAGCGGGCTCCAGGACTACCGCGACTTCGCCGAGCACGTGCGCGCCGAGGCCGCGCGCGTCAACGCGCGCTTTGCCGGCGGCGCGCCGCCCATCTCCCTGCGCACGCGCAATCACTCCCACGAGGAGATCCGCCGCTACTACCGCGCGGCCGACGCCTGCCTGGTGACCTCCCTG
>JABEUV010000165.1 GCA_013044195.1 Elusimicrobiota bacterium
CTCAGGGTGGTCAAAGCCGAGCTCAACAGGATTTCTCGTCGACAAAAGAGGGATTAAGAAATTCGCGGATAAGCCCCTGCGCCAAGTGCGGAATGGGGGTCTAGCTCACCGATTACGGGATTCAACTTCTCCTCGTCCGCGTTGAAAACGGGTTGAAAGCATACAAAAGGTAGTTCGGGGTCCACTGAATGTCGCGCGACCTTGGCCACTAAATCGATATCCCACCAATCGGGTTCGTTCATAATCACGAGTTGCTGAGTATTCCGTAACGGGTCACGCTCGAAATCTTGTCGGCAGTAACGATCCGAGGCATTCGTATAGGTCCGTGGGCGTTCGGCGTATGGAGCGTGCGGCATGTTCGTGGTTGTCCATACGATGACGGCACGCGTCATGCGCTTGGGCAACGGGCCCGGCATCGCGCGCATCCTTAATCTCTCTAAGGCCGCGTTATGAAACTGGGCGAATTGTTTGTGCAGGTCGAGGCGGCCCAAGAAACAGGTCGCAATCACTAAATACAAGATCGTGCCGCGAGCAAGATATTTCCAGATGGCGGGACCAGCATACTTGCCCGCACTGCGCCATATCGCGATCATGCAGAAAATATGGAAGCTGAGGGTAGCGATGGCAGCGACGATCATGAGAATGATTTCCGACGGCGAGAGAACGCCCGACACCCAACGTCGTTGGACAAGAGCCCCCAGCACGCTAGGGAGAAACCAGATCAGCCAGAACGTGACGGGAAGACTCATCTCTCCGCGCCATAAGTGCACGATCCAGTTGGATCTGACGAAGCAGGTAATTGAAGCGCCCTTTCCGGCCGCGCCGCCCCTCATCGCAAGAGTGTCACCCCTCTCCGGCCGCCGTCAAGGCCCGCCGCGACGCGCTCAGGACCGCGCTTGGCGACGAATTTTCCTAGCCGCGCCTAAAATCGCCGCCGCCGGGCGCGGCCCGGCCGCCCCGCTCACGCGGGCCGCTCGTCCGGCAGGTCCTCGTCCTTCCCGTCCCACTTCTCGGACCGCGGATCGATCTGACCTTCCGCGTCCGCGCTGAGGCGCCCGCCCGGCGGCGACCGCGACGGCTTCGTCTTCGGGAACTCCACCGACCAGCCCTGATGCGCCAGTATCCGGTCCAGTTCCCCGTCGTCCAGGATCACCGCCACCAGCTTCATTTCCCCGCCGCACTTCACGCACCGCACTGGGTCCACCTCAAACACCCTGCGAACGCACGCCGCCCATGAGCGCAGCGCAGCACTCCCCGCCTTCTTTGCCGCCTTCCCAACTTCCCGCTTCGCGCGGCCAAGCAAAGTCACCGAGTATCCGCCTTCCAGCTCCGCGTTTGTCGCTCGACCCTTCGTCGCCGTGTTCACCGCCGACCGAATCGGCGAGCACGGCCCCAGCGGCGGCTAGCCCAGTTCAAAACTCACCCAGTCGATGCGGTTGAACCAGTAGCCTTCGCAAGCGGCGCAGTAAAAGGTGATTCCGCGCCTGTCGCGAAAGGAGCCTGCGGGCAACGGCTTGGCGCACTTCGGGCACGGCCGTGCCGCCTTCACCTCCAGGTCCGGGCGCACGTCCCATTGGGGGGTGCTTTTTGCCTTCCGCGCCGCGCCCGCAACCAAGTCCGCCGCGCCGCTCCACTTCCCGCCGCAGACCGCGCACTCGCTAACCGCGAAGACCTGCCCCGCGGTACCCGGCGCCAGATCTCCCCCGCACTCCGCGCAGTAGAGAACGCCCGCCTTGCGCACGCCGAGCGTCCGCGCGCCCACGCGCGCCCCCCGCCACGCCTCCCGCGCCAATCGTACGGCATACGGCCACAGCAGAAGCGCGCCGACCAGGACGACCGCCGTCCACCAGTGCCAGCCCAGCAACGCGTACAGCAACGCCGCGAAGGCGGCGTAGAGAACATAGTCGAAGAGTTCCAAGCCCCAGGGGTTGCGCCCCCCCAGGCCGCCCATCCCCATTGGTCCAAGCATCGGCTTAGAATAAGTCCTGTCTCCGCCGCACGCAAGGGGTCACCCGGCAGGCCGAGTCGGGCCGGACGACTCTTGAAAAATCGGGATCAGGGGCTACACTACGGTCATGCGTGCGCGGAAGTCCGAAGGTTCGTTCACGCTTTTTTTCTGTCGACCAGCCGCAGGACCTTGACCAGTCGCGGCATCGGGCCGTCTCCGGCGGTTAGCGCGCATTGACGGCGCAGGAATTCCACGGCCGCGACGCGCTCTTCCGGGGTCTTGCTTCGCCAATATTCCGCGTCGTCGCTGGGGGCGTGCGGATCGACCAAGCGCATTTTCGGCGTCATGGAAGCAGTATAGCTCCGGAACCCGGAGAATTCCACGGCCGCGTCGGATCCTAAGACGCCAACCAGCGGGAGGCTTCGAGCGCGTAGTAGGTCAGGATGAAGTCCGCGCCGGCGCGTTTGATGGAGGTGAGGGATTCAAGGGCCACGCGCTTTTCGTCGATCCAGCCGTTTTTGGCGGCGGCTTTGATCATGGCGAATTCGCCGGAGACCTGGTAGGCGGAGGTGGGCAGGCCGAAGCGGTCCTTGACGGCCTTCAGCACGTCCAGGTAGGGCAAAGCGGGCTTGACCATGACCATGTCCGCACCTTCCTCCACGTCCAGGGCGACCTCGCGCAGGGCTTCGCGGAAGTTGGCGGGGTCCATCTGGTAGCCGGAGCGGTCGCCGAATGAGGGCGGGCTTTCCGCCGCCTCGCGAAACGGGCCGTAGAAGCCGGAGGCGTACTTGGCGGCGTAGGCCAAAATGGGGGTGTCCGAAAAACCGGCGGCGTCCAGGGCGCGGCGCATGACGCCCACCTGACCGTCCATCATGCCCGACGGGGCGATCACGTCGAAGCCGGCCTTCGCCTGGCTCACGGCGGTTTTGGCGGCCAGCGCCAGCGTGGGATCGTTGAGGACCTTGCCGTCCTTGACGATGCCGCAGTGGCCGTGGTCGGTGTACTCGCAGAAGCACAGGTCGGCGATGAGCAGAAGCTCGGGGTGCTTGTCCTTGATGGCGCGCGCCGCCTTCTGCACGATGCCGCCCGCCGCGTACGCGCCGGAGGCCTTCGCGTCCTTTTTATCCGGGATGCCGAACAGGATCAGCGCGGGCACGCCCAGCGCCGCCGCTTCGC
This sequence comes from Elusimicrobiota bacterium, assembly GCA_013044195.1. Classification (GTDB taxonomy): domain Bacteria; phylum Elusimicrobiota; class Elusimicrobia; order UBA1565; family UBA9628; genus GWA2-66-18. The sequence goes on from JABEUV010000165.1 coordinate 3,125, forward strand.
CCGCGGCCTTCACGGCCTCGTCCACGGAATACTGGAAGTGGCCCGGCATGGAGGAGATGGGGCGCTTTTCTCCTTTGCCGGGGCGGATGAAGAGCGGCAGGACGAAGTCGCGCGGCGAAAGCTCCGTCTCGCGCACCAGCGCGCGCAGGGCGGGCGTGGCGCGCAGGCGTCGCGGGCGCGTGACGGGAAAGGTCATCGCGCGCATTTTACTATAATCCCCGCGCATGGAGATGCGCGAGGGCTTCACCTTTCACGACGTGCTGCTGGTGCCCAAGCGCTCGACCATCGCCTCGCGCCGCGGCGTGGACACCACCGGGCGCTTCTCGCGCCGCCTCAAGCTCAAGGTGCCCATCGTCTCCGCGAACATGGACACGGTCACCGAATCGCGCATGGCCGTGGCGCTGGCGCGCGCGGGCGGCCTGGGCGTGATCCACCGCTTTTTGAGCGTCGAAGAAGAAGCCGCGCAGGTCGCCAAGGTCAAGCGCGCGGAAAGCATCGTCATTGATGAGCCCTACACGGCCGGCCCGGAGGAGACCGTCGGCCGCGCTCGAAGCCTCATGCGCGACCGCGGCGTGGGAGGCCTGCTCATCGTCGACGCGCGGGGCCGCCTGCTGGGCCTGGTCACGGAGCGCGACATCCAGTTCCGCGACAAGCCCGACGAGTCCCTGCGCCGGATCATGACCACGAAGCTGGTGACCGCGCCGCCCGACGTGAGCCAAGCCAAGGCGCGCGAGATTTTGCGCGACCACAAAGTGGAGAAACTGCCGCTCGTGGACGCGGACGGCCGGCTGCGCGGCCTGATCACCGCCAAGGATCTTAAGAACCGCCGGCTCCATCCCGACGCCTCGCTGGACGCCAAGGGGCGGCTCCTGGTGGGTGCGGCCGTCGGCGTGGTGGGAGACTACCTGGAGCGCGCGGCCGCCGTTCTGGAGAGCGGCGCGGACTGCCTGGTCGTCGACGTGGCGCACGGCCACGCCGACCACGTGCTGCGCGCCGTCGCCAGCCTGCGCAAGAAATTTTCCAAGGCCGAGATCGTGGCGGGCAACGTGGCCACTTACGAAGGCGCGCGGGACCTGGCCGACGCCGGCGCCGACGGCATCAAGGTCGGCGTGGGACCCGGCTCCATCTGCTCCACGCGCGTGGTGTCCGGCGCCGGCGTGCCCCAGCTCACCGCCATCCTGGACTGCGCGAAAGTGACGCGCGAGCGGGACGTCCCGGTCTGCGCCGACGGCGGACTGCGCGAATCCGGAGATTTGGCGAAAGCCTTCGCGGCCGGGGCCTCTTCGGCGATGATGGGGTCCCTGCTGGCGGGAGCCGAGGAGAGCCCGGGCTGGACCGTGGTGCGCGACGGCGCGCGCTGGAAGATCTACCGCGGGATGGCCTCTCTGGGCGCCACGTTGGCGCGCAAATCCATGGAACGCCGCGACGACGAGGACCTGGGCGAGATCGAGGTCGCCGAGGTGGTGCCGGAGGGCGTGGAGTCCATGTCGCCCTACAAGGGCCCGGTGGCCGACGTGATCCACCAGCTCATCGGCGGCGTGCGCTCCGGCATGAGCTACTCGGGGGCCGCGACGCTCCCCGAGTTCTGGAAAAAAGCCGAGTTCATCCGCATCAGCGCCGCCTCCTGGGCCGAGTCGCGCCCCCACCACCTGGACAAGTAGCGCGGCCGAAGCGGGCGCCGAAATTGATATCCTGGCGCCGTGAAAGACCAAATCACCCCCGAGTTCATCCGCGCCATCCCCAAGTCCGACCTGCACCTGCACCTTGACGGCTCCTTGCGGCTCAAGACCTTGATCGAGCTGGCGCGCGAGGCGAAGGTGAAGCTGCCCTCCAACACCGAAGCCGGTCTGCGCAAGCTGGTGTTCAAGGACGCCTACAAGGATTTGCCGGAGTATCTGCACGGGTTCATGTACACGTGCTCCGTTCTGCAGGACCTGGAGAACCTGTCCCGCGTGGCCCAGGAGCTGGTGGAGGACAACGCCGCCGAGGGCGTGCGCTATATTGAGGTCCGCTTCGCCCCGCAACTGCACGTGACGCCGACCACCAACGTGCGCGACGTGGTGCGCGCGGTGGCCGCGGGACTGGCGGCGGGTGCCAAGGCGCACAACTCCTCCAAGGCGGTGAAGTCCGGCGAGGACGTGCCGTTCCATTTCGGCATGATCCTGTGCGCCATGCGCCGCTTTAAAAAAGGCATGTCCCCCTATTTCGCCGACATGCTGCGCCTGATGGAGCACGCGCCCAAGGACGAGGTTTTCGCGGCGGCGTCTTTGGAGCTGGCGCGCGCGGGCGTGGAGTTGGCGCAGGAAGGCATGCCCGTGGTCGGCTTCGACCTGGCCGGAGAGGAGGCGGGCTTTCCGCCCGCGGACCACTGGGCCGCGTATCAATACGCCCACAACCACTTCGTGCGCAAGACCGTCCACGCCGGAGAGGCCTACGGCCCGGAGTCCATCTGGCAGGCCATCACGCAGTGCCACGCCAACCGCATCGGCCACGGCACGTTCCTGTTCGCGCACGACATGATCCAGGATCCCAAGATCGAGGACCGCAAAAAGTACGTCGAGGACCTGGCCAACTACATGGCCGGCCAGCGCATCGGCGTGGAGGTCTGCATCACCAGCAACCTGCAGACCATCCCCGCCATCAAGAAACTTTCCGACCATCCCATCCGCCGCATGATCGACCACGGCCTGTCGATCTCCATCTGCACCGACAACCGCCTGGTGTCCAACACCACCGTCTCGCGCGAGGTCGGCTTGGTCATGGAGAGCGCGAAGCTGACGCCCGCCGAACTGCGGCGCCTGATCATCGCCGGCTTCAAGGGCGCGTTCTTCCACGGCACGTTCGCCGAGAAGCGCCGCTTCGTGGAGGCCGTGGAGCGCCGCTACGACGCGCTTGCCGCGCCGAAAACCACGGCGCGCTGAATGCGCCCATGAAGGTGGCCGCCGGCAGAAACAAGCGAAATTCTCCTGCATCGTCTGGCGAGCCCGTGCGGAAAGTTCTTGCCGCGGTGAAGTTCGCTTTCAACAATTTCGGGCCCGGCATCGTCTTCTACGTGGCGAATCATTTCTGGGGGCTCAAGATCGCCGTCCTCGGCACCCTCGTCTTCGTCGTCGTCGAGGTCGCGGAGAAGCTCTGGCATCGCAAGCCCATCAGCCTTTTCTTCAAGTTTTGCGCGGTCGTCGCGCTCCTATTCGGCGGCATCGATTTCTATCTCCAGAAGTCGGTCTTTTTCAAGTACGAAGCGACCCTCACCAACCTTTTCACTGCGGTCTTTTTTGGATCGACCCTTTGGGGCGAGAAGTCCATGATCCATGAGTTCGCTGAGCCGCGAATGGCCGGCAGCGGGCACGAAATCACGCCCGGTCACGTCGCGTATTTCCGCGTCTTGACGGGGGTCTGGACCGCGTATTTTGTTCTCAAAGCGACCGTCTATGCGGTGATTGCGTCACGCTACAGCTTGGAGCGGGGGCTTTTGATCCGGGCGATCGTCGGCAATGTGAGCATGTACGCCTTGATGGGCGTCTCCATCTTTCTGAGCAAACCCATCTACCTGTTTCTCAAGGATCGGGGGTTGCTGTCCACCGGCGTAGGGAACCCCGCACAGCCGGCGCCGAAAGAAAAGGCGAAAGATAAGGCGCATCCTCCTGCGGCGTGAACTCCGCTTTGCCGAGAACTTCGCCCGTCGTCGGACCCGCCATTTCTTGGGTCCTGAAACGCCCGCCTCGGCGCGCTGATTTCAGCCCAGGGCCCGCGCCAGTTTTTCGTACTGCTCGCGGCGGTTGTAGAGCTGGGCGGAGACGCGCACCAGTTTTTTGTCCGGCGTCGGCCACGAGAAGATCGGCACCTGGATGCCGTGGTCCTTTATAAGGCGCTGGTGCAGTAGGTCGGTGCCGTCGGCGGCGGCGGGCGCGCCGGCGATGCGCGCGGGCAGAGGAACGGCCGCCAGCGCGCCCACCATCTCCGGCGGACACGGCGCGTCCACGCCCAGCGCGCGGCACAGGATGTCGCGCGCCTCCAGCGCCAGCGCGCGGTTGCGCTTCATGATCTCCGGCCACCCGCCGGGCAAGAGATCTTCCATGGCGCGGATGGCGGTCGGCACGCACAAATACGGCGTCGGGTCCGAGGTGCCCGTCCAATCGAACTCCAGGCGAAAACGGGAGCGGTCCGTACGGCGCGAGTTCGCGCCGTGGCTGATGGCCAGCGGACGCAGGTCCTTCTGTCGGTCGCGGCGCACGTGCAAAAAGGCGGAGCCCTTCGGCGCGCACAGCCACTTGTGACAGTTGCCGGTGTAGTACGCGGCTCCCAGAGACTTTAGGTCCAGCGGAATCTGGCCCGGCGCGTGCGCGCCGTCGACCAGCACGTCCACGCCGCGCCTCTGCAACTCGGGCACCAGAACGTCGAGCGGCAGGAGGATGCCGGTCGGGCTGACGATGTGGCTGAGCATGGCCAGCCGCGTGCGCGGCGTGAGCGCGGCCAGCACCGCGTCCGCCGCGATCCGCGGCGTGGCGCCGGGAAAAGGAATTTTCGCCGCCACCACGCGCGCGCCGGAGCCTGCGACGAACTGCGCGGCGTTGCGGCAGGCATTGTACTCCATGTCCGTGACAAGGATCTCGTCGCCGGATGAAAAGCGCAGGCCGCGCAGGACCGTGTTGACGCCGAACGTGGCGTTGGGCACGAACGCCAGGTCATCGGCATCGGCCCCGAGGAAGCGTCCCAAGGCCGCGCGCGCCGCGTCCAGCCGTCCCTCAAGCTCGCCGTCGAGAAAGCGCACCGGCTCGGCCTCCATGAGGCGGCGCAGTTCGCTCTGCTCCTCCAAGACCGGCCGCGGGCAGGAGCCGAACGAGCCGTGGTTCAGGAAGCAGACGGACTCGTCTAAGAGCCAGAAAGGATCGGCCACGCTCTGAGCGTAGCAGGCGTCGGCCCCGCCGAGCAAGCGGCGGGCCATCTTCGGCTGGGTCTTGTAAACATTGTTGTGTGCTGTTAACATAAGACCATGAGAGTCAATCCGCGATGAAGTCCGTGACCGTCGGCGCGCGCATCAGCCCGAAACTGGACGCCGGCCTTGTGCGCCTGGCGCAGTTGACCGGCCGTCCCAAGTCGTGGTTGCTGGGCGAGGCTATCCAGTCCTATGTCGCCGGCGAAGAGGAGTTCCTCTCCGCGGTGCAAGAAGGTCTGGCGGACATGCGGGCCGGGCGAGTCCTCGAGCACGAACAGGTCGTCCGTCATTTCGAGAAGCGCTTCAAGAAGACGCCGAAGCGATGAGCGTTCGCTGGACGCAAAAGGCTCTCGCGGATCTCGATTCGATCCATCAAGCCATCGCAGAAAACCGCCCCCGCACCGCCGAACGCGTGATCCGGGCGTTGCTGTCATCGGGTGAAAACCTGCGGCGTCACCCCCGCCAAGGCCGTCCCGGTCGCCTTCCGCAGACGCGGGAATTGGTCGCGCCAAGGTTGCCCTACGTGATCGTGTCCGCCCTGAACGCCTCGCTCGTCGACATCGAGCCGGAGGTCACCGTGCTTCGCGTGATCCACGGCGCGATGCGGTGGCCCTCCGAAGACCCGCCGAAGTAGGCCGCACCTCGCCTGCTTAGCGGGCTTCGCTCTATAATGGTAAAATGGCCGCGATGAAGACGCTTCTAATCCTCGCCTTGGTCGCGGCCGCCGCGGCCTGCCGCCGCGACGAAATCACCGTGCGCCGCGAGCCGAAGGAAAAATCTCCGGACATGGCCGCCCTTGCACCCACGGCGCGTCCTCACGGCGTGCGCTGGACCGCCCCGCACGGCTGGAGCGAGCGCCCGGGAACGGACATGCGCGTGGCCACGTTGATTCCCCCCGCCGCGCACGGCAAGGCCGAGGCCTCCGTGGCCGCGTTTCCCGGCGACGTGGGCGGAGAGTTGGCCAACGTCAACCGCTGGCGCGGACAACTCGCCTTGCCGCCGATGACCGAGGCGGACCTGCCGGACGCGCGCAAGACCGTGCGCTGCCGGCTGGGCCAAGTCCTGGTCTACGATTTCACCGGCGCGGGCGCGCGCCCGTCGCGACTGGTCGCCGGCATGATCAAGGTCGGCGGGGCGACGTGGTTTTTTAAGCTGTCCGGAGACGCCGACGCGGTGGCGGCCGACAAGCCGGGATTCCTGGAACTTCTGCAAGGATTGACCAACGATGCGTCCTGAGAGCCCCTGGCAAAAAATCGGCCGAGCACTGAGCTCCCTGCGCCTAACCATCGTCTGCCTGGTCCTGTTGATGGCGCTGGTGGCGGCGTGCACGTTGCTGCAGGTGTCTTTGGGCACGTATCTAGCCGTCGAGCGCACGATTCGCACCACCTTCGTCTGGTGGACCGCGCCCAACGGCCTGCGCCTGCCGGTGTTCCCCGGCGGCGGCTTGGTGGGCGGCGTCCTGCTGGTCAATCTGCTGTTCGCGCAGTTCCTGCGCCTGGAGCGCAGCTGGCGCAAGGCGGGAATGTGGCTGGCGCACCTGGGGCTGGCGCTGTTGTTCGTGGGCGAGTTCTCCACGGCGCTGTTCCAGGTTGAAAGCCAGATGCCGGTCGAGGTCGGCCAGACGCGCGACTACTCCGAGGACGTGCGCCAGTCGGAATTGGCCGTCGCCGACGTCAGCGACCCGACCGCCGACGTGGTGACCGCGGTTCCCGAATCCCTGCTCACGCCCGGCGCCGTCGTCTCGCACCCTTCCCTGCCGTTTACCATCGCGGTGAAGCATTGGTATGTGAATGCCGCGCTGGGCATGCGCAAGCCGGGCGATCCGCCGTCGCAGGCCACGTCCGGCATTGGCCCGAACCTGTCGGTGCGCAGGGCGCCCGAGGCGACGTCCGACGACACGCAGAACGCGCCGGCCGCGCTGATCGAGGTCCGCGACGGCGCCGCCAGCCTGGGCACGTTCTGGCTGTCGAGCGCGCTGGGCGCGCCGCAGGGCTTCTCCCATGACGGCAAGACCTGGCGCTTCTTTCTGCGGCCGCGCCGTTACTATTTGCCCTTCTCGCTGACGCTCAACGAGTTCCATCACGACATCTACCCCGGAACCGACATCCCCAAGAATTTTTCCAGCCTGGTTCATTTGAAGGACCTGACCACCGGCGAGGACCGCGACGCGCGCATCTACATGAACCACCCCCTGCGCTACGGCGGCAAGACCTTCTACCAGGCCAGCTTCGGCAAGGGCGACCAGTTGTCCGTTTTCCAAGTAGTGCGCAATCCCGGCTGGCTGATCCCCTATTTGTCCTGCGCGTTGGTCGCGCTGGGACTGGCCCTGCATTTCGGCCGCAAGCTGGCGGCATCTCTCAAGGAGGCCCGATGAAGCCGCGCGCATCGAAGTACGTCTTCCGCGCCGCGCTGGCGCTGGGCCTGGCCGCCGCCGCATGGCCCCTGCTGGCGCCGTCGCCCCGCGAGGCTTTTCCGATCGCAGAATTTGGCCGCCTTCCCGTCCTGGAGGGCGGACGCGTCAAGCCGCTGGACTCCTTCGCGCGCAACTCCCTGCTGATCATCCGCGGCACGCAAAGCCTCCCCGACGGCAAGAAGACCCTGCCCGCGTCCGCGTGGCTGGCCGAGGCTCTGTTCAAGCAGGAGGCCGCCGACACGCGGCCGATCTTCACCATCGACGACCCCGACGTGCTGGGCCTACTGGGCCTGGAGCAGGGCCGCGAGCGCCGCTTCGCCTATTGGCAGATTCAGCCCAAGCGCGACGAGATCGGCCGCCAGGCCGAGCGCGCCGGCGCGATCGCCGACGCCAAGCGCACGCGCTTCCAGTCCGCCGTCATCCAACTGGCCCGGCGCCTGGATCTTTACGAGCAGATCAAGAACACGATCATGATCGCGGGCTCCACGGACCCGGCCGGGGAGTTGTCCGCCTTCGCCGAGGCCCTGCCCGGCGCCCTGCGCGCCGCGCACGGCCGCGGTCATGCCGACGCGCGCGACCGCGCGGCAATGAAGACGCTGGCCGAACTGCTGGAGCGCTACAAGTTCCTGGCCGGAGCCGCCGCCTTCAAGCCTCTGCCGCCTCTGCCCGGCGAACCCGACGACGCATGGACCTCTTTCGGCCAGCGCATGCTGACGCCGGCGCCCGACCGCGAGCCTCATCCGGGGCTGGCCGCCTACGCGCTGATGGCGCGCGCCTACCGCGCGGCGGACCCCGCGGCGTTTCGCTCAGCACTGGACCAATACGCGGCGTGGCTGATATTGGCCCGCCCCGACGACGTGCGCCGCGCGGATCAGGAAACCGTGTTCAACGCAGCCCAGCCGTTCGTGTCGGGCATGGCGCTCTACATCGCGGCCCTGCTCGCCGTGTTCGCGTGGTGGGCGACGCGGCGCGAGGCCGCGCGCCAGGCGGCCGGCGGGTTGCTGGCCGCGGCACTCATCGTGCACACCGCGGGACTGGTCGCGCGCGTCTGGCTGCAAGGACGGCCGCCGGTGACGAACCTGTATTCGTCGGCCGTGTTCGTGGGCTGGGTCGCGGCCCTGCTGGGTGCCGCGGCCGAGCGCGTGCACCGGCGCGGCTTCGCGGCCGCGGGCGGGGCGTTGCTTGGCTTCTGCACGTTGCTCATCGCCCAGCATCTGGGCGCGTCGGGCGACACCATGGAGATGATGCGCGCGGTGCTGGACTCCAACTTCTGGCTGGGCACGCACGTGGTCACGGTCACCATCGGCTACGCGTCCACGTTCCTGGCCGGAGCGCTGGGCATCGCCTGGGTGCTGCGCCGCCAACTGGTGACGCGGCCCGATCCAGAAGCCACGAAGGCGCTCGTCTCCTTGACCTACGGCGTGATCGCGTTCAGCCTTCTGTTCAGCTTCGTGGGCACCACGCTCGGCGGCATCTGGGCCGACCAGTCCTGGGGCCGCTTCTGGGGCTGGGACCCGAAGGAGAACGGCGCGCTGCTCATCGTGCTGTGGAACGCCCTGATCCTGCACGCGCGCTGGGCCGGCTACGCGCGCGAGCGCGGCGTGATGGTGATGGCCGTCTTCGGCAACGTCGTCACCGCTTTGTCCTGGTTCGGCGTGAACATGCTGGGCATCGGCCTGCACTCCTACGGCTTCATGGACAAGGCGTTTTATTGGCTGTCCGCCTTCTGCGCGCTCCAGATCGCGCTGATGACGCTGGGCCTCCTGCCGCCGCGCTTCTGGGAAGCGCCGGCGCGGACCTAGAGAAATCGCCGCGGTCATCTGGCGGCGCACGTCGCGCGCAAGCGCCCGCCCTTTCAAAATATGTAGAATGCAAGCTTGGAACCTGCCGTCCGAGCCCGGATTTAAAGGGCGCGGGCGCGGCTGTCGCGCGCGGAGACGGGGGTTCCGGGGGAATTTATGTCGAATCGATTCACGGAACGGGCGCAGCGGGTGATCTTGATCGCACAGGAAGAGGCCAAGCGCCTCAACCACGACTACGTGGGCACCGAGCACATCCTGCTTGGCCTCATCGCGTTGGGCGAAGGCGTGGCCGCGCAGGTTCTCGCGAACCTGGGCGTCGACCTGCGCCGCGTGCGCTCGGAGATCGAGAAGATCGTGGGCACCGGCGACAACGTGATGCTGCTGGGCGAGATTCCGTTCACGCCCCGCGCCAAGAAGGTTCTGGAGTACGCCGTCGAGGAAGCTCAGCACATGGGCCACTCCTACGTGGGCACCGAACATCTTCTGCTGGGCCTCATCCGCGAGGAGGAGGGCGTGGCGGCGCGCGTGCTGGAAAACCTGGGACTGCGCCTGGACGTGGTGCGCGAGGAAGTCCTCAATCTTTTGGGCGAAGGCCAGGCCCAACAGCAGGCGGGCGGCAAGGAAGCCGCGGCGGGCTCCGGTTCGCCGTCGCGCGCCAAGTCCAAGACGCCGACGCTCGACGAGTTCGGCCGCGACCTGACGGCGATGGCGCGCGAGGGCAAACTCGACCCCGTCATCGGCCGCGCCGATGAAATCGAGCGCATGATCCAGATCTTGGCGCGCCGGACCAAGAACAATCCCGTTTTGATCGGCGACCCCGGCGTGGGCAAGACCGCGATCGTGGAAGGCCTGGCGCAGAAGATCTCCTCGGCCGACGTGCCGGAGATTTTGCTCAACAAGCGCGTGCTGACGCTCGACCTGGCGCTCGTGGTGGCTGGCACGAAGTATCGCGGCGAGTTCGAACAGCGCCTCAAGAACATCATCGAGGAGATCCGCCGCTCGAAGGGCGCCGTCGTGCTCTTCATCGACGAGCTCCACACCGTGATCGGAGCGGGTGCCGCCGAAGGCGCCATCGACGCGTCGAACATGATCAAGCCCGCTTTGTCTCGCGGAGAATTACAGACCATCGGCGCGACCACGCTCGACGAATACCGCAAATACATCGAGCACGACGCAGCACTGGAGCGCCGCTTTCAGCCCATCGTCGTCGATCCGCCGTCGGTGGACGAGGCCGTCGAGATCCTGCAGGGCCTCAAGGACAAGTACGAGGCGCACCACAAGGTCAAGTACGACGACGGCGCCCTCCGGGCCGCCGCCGAGCTCTCCGACCGCTACATTTCCGAGCGCTTCCTGCCCGACAAAGCCATCGACCTCATCGACGAGGCCGGCAGCCGCGCGCGCCTGCAAAGCTCGCAGACGCCGCCCCAGTTCAAGGACAACGAGGCCGAGATCGAGAAGGTGGTCAAGGAAAAGTCCGCCGCGATCTCCGGACAGGAATACGAGAAGGCCGCCCGCCTGCGCGACAAGGAGAAGGAACTGCGCAAGGCGTTGGAAGAGGCCAAGAAGAAGTGGCGCGAGAAGCGCGACCTGTCCACGCCGACGATCACGGCCGAGGACATCGCGGCCGTCGTGTCCAAGTGGACCGGCGTGCCCGTCACCGCGCTGACCGAGACCGAGACGGAGAAGCTGGTGCACATGGAGGAGAACCTCCACAAGCGCGTGATCGGCCAGGAAGAGGCGATCAAGACCATCTCCCAGGCCATCCGCCGCTCCCGCGCGGGCCTCAAGGACGTCAAGAAGCCGATCGGCTCCTTCATGTTCCTCGGCCCCACCGGCGTCGGCAAGACGGAGCTGGCGCGCGCGGTGGCCGAGTTCATGTTCGGCAACGAAGAGGCGATGATCCGCGTGGACATGTCCGAGTACATGGAGAAGTTCGCGGTTAGCCGCCTGATCGGAGCGCCTCCCGGCTACGTCGGTTACGAAGAGGGCGGCCAGCTGACCGAAGCGGTCCGCCGCAAGCCCTACTCGGTGGTCCTGCTCGACGAAATCGAAAAGGCCCATCCGGACGTGTTCAACATCCTCCTGCAGGTCATGGACGACGGCGTGCTCAACGACAACCTGGGCCACAAGGTGTCGTTTAAGAACACCATCGTCCTGATGACCTCCAACGTGGGCGCGCGTCTGATCTCCAAGGGCAAGTCGCTGGGGTTTGCCGCGGCCGACACGGCCGACCAGGATCAGCGCGACTACAAGAAGATGAAGGAAGTCGTGATGGACGAGGTCAAGCGCGTCTTCAGCCCCGAGTTCATCAACCGCATCAACGACATCATCGTCTTCCACCCGCTCAACGAGATGGAGATGACGCAGATTCTGACCATGATGCTGGGCCGCGTGCGCGCGAAGATCGAGGCGCAGGGCTACAAGATCGAATTCTCCGAGGAGACGTCGAAGTTCCTGATCAAGAACGGCTTCGACGTGAACTACGGCGCGCGGCCCCTGGCGCGCACCATCCAGCGCTCCGTCGAGGATCCGCTGTCCGAGGACATCCTGCTCAAGAAGTTCGAGGCGGGCGGCACGATCTACGTCGACGTCGACGCCGGCAACGAAAAGCTGACCTTCTCGAAGAGTCCCGCGGTCAAGTCGAACTGACCTTCCGGCGCGCGCCCCGCCCCTGGCGGCGGGGCGCGCGGCCTGGTATCCTGTAGGAAGAGTTCCGCCCATGAGCCGAATCGTCGTCGACCGCAAACTCCGCTGGAGCCTTCTGCACGGGCAGGGCGCCGCGCCGTTGCTGGTTTCGGCGCTGTTCGTCGTCGCGATTTCCTACGGCCTGGGTTACCATCTGGACTGGTCGGAGGAATCCGGGCGCGTCGAGGACGAAGGCGAAGTGGTCGCGATCCCGGCTCCGGCCGCGTCGAACCCCGCGCCGGCGCCCGCTCCGGAGGCCGCCGTTCCTCCGCCGTCGGCTCCGGGCGCGGGCGAGGCGGCGTCCATCGGCCCGGTGCCGTCGCCGACGCTGGCGCCCGACCCGCGCGACGCGGCCTGGGACAAGATGACCTCCCAACTGGGCGCTTTGGCGGCGCATTATCCCGGCCGAGTGTCGATCTACATAAAGGACCTGCACAGCGGCCGCGTCTGGATGTATCACCCCGACGACCTGTTTCCCGCCGCAAGCCTCATCAAGGTGCCGGTGCTGATCTCCGCGTTCTATAAGATCAAGGAAGGGCATCTCTCCCTCGATGAAGATCTGGTGCTCACGCGCCGCAACCGCGTGGGCGGCTCCGGCTCGCTGAAATGGCGGCCCGACGGCACGCGCCTGACGGTGCGCCAGGTCATGATCCACATGATCAACGAATCGGACAACACCGCCACGCGGATGCTGCTCGACCGGCTGGGCCTGGGCTACGTCCAGCAGCAGTTCCCGCGCATGGGGCTTCTTTATACGGGCATCTACGCCGACGGCATGAGCATCAAGGGCGGCCGCGTGGCGCACGAGAACTACACCACCGCCCGCGAGATGTCCATGCTGATGGAGAAGATTTACCGCGGCGAGGCCGTCGATCCGGAATCCAGCGCGCTGATGCTGGCGATCCTCAAGAAGCCGAAGTCGGTCGCGTCCCGCCTCCAAAAAGGAATGCCGGCCGGCTGGGAGATCGGCCACAAGACCGGCCTTCTGCGCCAAGCCTGCCACGATTCCGCGCTTTTCTTCACGCCCAACGGCGACTACCAGATCACCGTGCTGACCGGCGACAACCGAACGTACGCGCAGGCCAAGGACTTCATCACGAAGCTGGCGCACGTGACCTTCGCCAATTACGCGGGCCCCAGCTACCTGGCCCAGGCCACGCGCCGCCGCCGGCACCGCCGCTGAACATGCGCGTCATTTTGCTGGCCCTACTTCTCCTGTCGGCCGCGCCGTTGCGCGCGCAGGACGACGGCGCAAATTCGATCCAACCCCACCTGTTCGGCCTCCATCTCGACGACAGCCTCCGGGATGTCCGCCGCCTTTTTCCCCCCTTGAAAAAATGGTCCTCGACCGTCGACAAGCGGCGAGGCGTGACCCGCTACCGCGTGGAGTTGGGCGACGCCAAAAGCTTCCCGCCCCACCTGCGCACGCTCTACCTAGGCTTTCGCCGCGGCGACCTGGTGGAAATCGAGGGCGTCTACGACGACGACTACTCGCGCCGGGAAACCTACGAACGCCTGGCCGGCGAATACGAACTGCTCTACGGCCGTCCGCGCCGCTCCGGCGACCGCTTCTGGTGGGACGACGGCCGCACGGTCCTGCGCGTGTTTCCCGCGGAGCTCCCGGCCGCCGCCGACGGCGCCATCCTGTCCTCGGCGACCACTCCCTCCACGGGGCAAGGACCCACCGTGGTCGCCTGGCGCACCGGCGTGCAGATTTTC
>JABEUV010000016.1 GCA_013044195.1 Elusimicrobiota bacterium
CAGGCCACGACGGGGTTGTAGACGCGCCCGTTCGGCGCCAGCGCGCGCGGCGCCTCGCAAAGGAAGCGCGCGTTCAGGTCTCCGCCCGCGGCGCCGCCGTCGACCGAGGAGATCAAGCGCCGGGGGAGCGCGGGATCGACCAAACTTCCCGGGAAATGCGGCGCGTTGTAGACCATCGCGTCGACTTTCACGCCGAGGGAAACGAGCGGCTGGGTCAGCGGACCTTGCAGGAACCGGCAGACGCGCGCGACTCCGTTGCGGCGCGCGTTGGCGCGCGCCAAGCGCAAGGCCGCCGGGTTGATGTCGGTCCCGTAGACGCGGCGCGCGCCCAGCTTGGCGGCCAGGATCGCGTGAAGGCCGGAGCCGGTGCCGACGTCCAGAAAGACGTCTCCCGGACGCACGCGCATCTGGGCCGCGGAAAACCACGACATCAGGTTCGGCACGAAGACGTCCGTTCGATGAAGACCGAGCGCGATCATTTGTTCCTGGACTTTCGCGCGGACCTGCATGCGGGAATTCTAACGTTTTATAAGACTCACCCGCGAAAGTTCGCGCTCGCCGCCGTTCTCTTCCTGTCCGTCGCTCGGGCGCTTGCGGGAGAAAAAATACCGCTGGTGTACGCCGTGCCGGCGGCGGTGCCGGCGGCCCTGCCGTTGGTCGCCGCCGATCGCGGCTTCTTTCGCGAAGAAGGGCTCGACGTGCGCGTGGCGATGTTCTCCTCGGGACGAGAGGCTCTTCAAGCCCTGCTGGCGGGACAAGCTCAGATCCAATCGGTTTCCGAGACGCCGGTCGTACACGCCATCGTTCAAGGCAACGCCGTCGTCGTCGTGGCGACCGTCGCCCGGCACCAAGAGGCCAAGCTCATCCTCCGAAGCGATCGCGGCATCCTCAAACCCGAGGATCTGCGCGGCAAGCGCATCGCCACTTTGCCGGGCACGAACTCCGACTACTTCATGTACAAGTTCCTGGCGGCGCACGGGATGACGCCCGGCGATCTGAAGGTCGCGAACATGTCTCCGCCCGAGATGGTCGCCGCGTACGCCGACGGGGACATCGACGGCTACTTCGCCTGGGAGCCGCACATCCAGTTCGGTCTGGCCGCCATGCCGCAATCCCGCGTGTTCTATCCCGGCGCGTTGTACCGCGGCTGGATGACGGTCAACATGAACCCGGCCTATGCGCGGGCTCACCCGGACACCGTGCGCCGGATCGTGCGCGCGCTGATCAAGGCCGAAGCCTTTATCAAAGCGCATAAGTCCCAAAGTCTCCGGATCGTCGCTCGACGCCTGCGGATGGACGACGACGTGCTGCGCATGGTCTGGGATCAGAATCAATACCGCGTGGAGCTCGACGCCTCCTTGGTCGACGAGATGACGGAAATCGGACGTTGGTCGCTCAAACTGTCCAAGTCGGACAAACCGCTTCCGAATTTCAGACAATTCATTTATGCCGAGCCGCTTCGCCGCGAACGACCCAAGTCCGTCTCCCTCTGAGTCTTCGCGCGCGCTCGTCTCCCTCGGCTCGGCGGCGGCCGCCCTGCTCGTCTGGGAAGCGGCCGCCCGCTCCGGCGTCTATCCGCCGCATTTATTTCCGCCGCCCAGCGCCGTTTTGCGCGCGCTCGTCTTGGACGCGCGCTCCGGGGAACTCGCCTCGGACCTGGCCGCCAGCGGACGGCGCTGGAGCGCGGGGCTCGCGCTCGGCTCGCTGTGCGGCGCCGCCGCGGGTCTGCTGACCGGCGCCTGGCGTCCGGCGCGGCTGGCGGCCTCGCCGCTACTCCATTTCCTGCGCGTCGTTCCCTTCATGATGCTGATGCCGTTGACTCTGCTCTGGTTCGGCATCGGCGAGGAGTCGAAAATACTCTTTGCCGCGTGGGGGGCCTTCTTTCCCGTCTGGCTGTCGACGGAAACGGCGGTGTTCTCCGTGGAAAGGGAATACGTCTGGGCCGCGCGCACGCTCGGCGCCGACGGGCTTAGGCTTTGGTGGGAGGTCTATGTGCCGCGCAGTCTGCCCGGCACGGCGACCGGCGTGCGTTTGGCCGTCTCCACGTCGATGTTCGCGCTGGCCGCCGCCGAAATGGTCGGCTCTTTCGACGGCATCGCCTACCGCGCGTTCTACTGCTACCAGTTATTTCAGAGCGAGAAAATGATGGCCTGCATCGCGGCCGTCGGCGTCTGCGGCTATGTGGCCGATCGAATATTCGCGGCCGCCGTCCGACGCCTGTTGCCTTGGCAGGAGCCCGCGTGAGCGCGGCGCTGGAACTGAGGGGGGTCGGTTTCAACTACCTTTCGCGACGCGGACCCGTCTCGGCGCTGGTGGGCGTCGATCTGACGCTCGCCCCCAGCGAGTTCGTCTGCCTGCTGGGTCCGTCCGGCGGAGGAAAATCCACCTTGCTGGCGCTCGCCGCGGGCTTGCTGGCGCCGACCGCGGGACAGGTGTTCGCCCATGGCCGGCCCGTCCCGGGTCCGGGAGTCGAACGGGGACTCGTGCTGCAGAAGCACGCGCTGTTCCCGTGGAGGACCGCGCGCGGCAACGTCGAGTTCGGTCCGCGCCTGAAAGGATCGTCCGCGCCCGAACGACGACGGTGCGCCGAGGAACTCCTGGCCGCCGTCGGACTGCCGGAATGCGCCGACCGCTATCCCTCGGCCCTCAGCGAAGGCCAGCGCCAGCGCGTCGCGCTGGCCCGGGCTCTCGCCGGCGAACCGGAGATCCTCCTGATGGACGAGCCTTTCGCTTCGCTCGACGCGCTGACGCGCCGACAGATGCAGGAACTGCTTGTCGCCGTCTGGACTCAACGTCGGCCGAGCGTGCTTTTCGTCACGCACGACGTCGACGAGGCGCTGACGCTGGGCGACCGCGTGGCCGTGCTGTCGGCGTGTCCCGGGAGGATTCTCTTCACGCGCGGGGTGCCGCGGCCGCGGGACGCGGCCGCGCGCCTGGCCCCCGAAACCGCCGCTCTGCGCGCCGAATGCCTGAGCGCGCTGGGAGCCTAGCGGGATGGAACTGATCGACGCGCACGCGCACATCACCCGCCTCACCGACCTGGACGCCGTGGCCGCGCGTATGCGCGACGCCCATATCGCCGCCGCCGTCGTGATGGCCCGCGAAGTCCGCGAAGACCGCATACTGGAGTTCGCCCGACGCCGCCCGCGCCTCGTCTGGCCGATGTTCGGCGGCCGCGTCTTCCAGCGCGCGCTTCAGGACGGTTCGCATAAATCCAGTCCGGGAGGCATACGGCATTACCGGGGCTTTCGTCAGGACTGGTGGCGGCGCCACGAGCGCCGCGTATTCTCCGCGCTCGACGCCGCCCTGGACTCGGGACGCTTCCGCGGCATCGGCGAGATCCGCCTCAAGCACCGCGGCTGCGGCCGCGGCGTGCCCGAAATGAAGTGCGACTACGATTTCGAACCCGATCATCCCGTGATCCTGCGTCTGCTGGAAGTCGCCGCGCGGCGGCGCGTGCCCGTCGTGTTCCACCTGGAGGTGGACGATGACGCGCCGGGACGCCTTGCCGCATTCTCCCGCGCGCTTTCGTCCTGCGCCCGAGCGCGGGTCGTGTGGGCGCACGCGGGGCCCTGTCCGCCCGCGACCTTGGAAAGGATGCTGGCGCGACACGCGAACCTCCATGGCGAAATCCAGCCTCTCACGCGCAACACCTACGCCGCGCGCGTCCCGATGCTGCGCACGTTTCCGGCGCTGACCGGACCCGGCGGCCGCCTCCTGCCCGCCTGGCACGAACTCTTCGAGACGTACGCCGACCGATTGATGTTCGGGGCGGACTGCCGCACGCCGGCCGAATACGGGCACCTGGCCGTGCGCGCCGAGGACATGCGCGGCTTGCTCGCGCAATTAAGCCTTCGCGCGGCGCGGCGGATCGCTCACGTCACGGCCGAACGCCTCTACGGAGCGCGCCGTTGACGCCGCGTTGCCAAACCGCCGTTCAAGAGGTAAAGTCAAGCCATGCGATCCTTTCGTGCGGCCTACGTCCGGCAAGGCTGAGTCTTCACCCGGAAGCACGATGACCCATCGGCACGCACGTTCGACGCCACCCGAGACGCCCGACAGAACCGAGGCGTTGCTGTCGTCGCTTCGCCGCAAACGCAGCGAAGTCGCGGAGCGCTTTTCGCCGCGACGGCTCAACGGCTGCCGCCCGGCGGACGTGCGCAGCGTGCTGATGATCGTCTCCGCCTCGCGCAGCGGCTCCAGCGTGCTCCACTATTTGCTGGCGCGCCTGCCCGGCGTGGTTTCGCTGAACGGAGAGGACAGCGTCTTCACCCGTCTGCACGGCCTCGGCTGGGCGAAATCGACGGACGACTCGGACTTCATCGCGCCCGAGGACGCCGCCGCTCTGCGCGTCGCGCCGTCGATCGCCGAAGACATCCTGTTGGACTCCGGCGAACTGGCGTCTCACGCGCCCGCCGACAAGCACTTGCGCGAGAATTATTTGGCCGACAGCGTGCAGCGCCTGCTCCTGCAGTTTCCGCAAGCCGACGCTTCTCCCGACAAACTTTTGCAGGCCTGCACGGCGGCTCTCGGCGATCGCGCCCCGAACCAGCCGGGGTTTTCCGCCGCCGACTATTGGCGCCTCGCGCTCGAACGTCTTCACGGCGCGGGCCTGGACGCGCGGCTCGGCTATTACGACCTGCGCGGCAGCGATCCGGCCGCCGATTTCCCGAACCGCGGCAACTCGTTGCCGCCGCCGTTTTCCAATATCTGTCTGGAAGAACCGCCGTTCGTCGTCCCTCAGCCGCGGCGTCTGCCGGACCCGAAGGAATTAGAACACAAGACCCTGCTTTTAAAATCCTCCTCGGATTGTTATCGCCTCTGGCTGATCCGCCGCCTCTTCCCAAACGCACGCTTCAAGTTCGTGGTCTTGGCCCGCAACCCGGCCGCCGCGATCAACGGCTTGATGGACGGCTGGCTGTCCGACGGCTTCTACTCCCAGAATCTCGGCCACATTGCCGCCCTGGACGTCCAGGGCTACAGCCGCGACGACCGCCCCTGGACGAGACAGTGGTGGAATTTCGACCTGCCTCCGGGCTGGGCTCAGGTCCGCACCCGGCCCCTCGAAGAAGTGTGCGCGCGGCAATGGCTCTCGGCCAATCAGCATATCCTCAGCGGCATACGCAGCGGCCTTATCGAGGAACGCCTGGACGTCCGCTATGAGTCTTTCCTGGAGCCGCGTTCGCTGGCGGGGACGCTGAGCGCGATCGGCCGCTTCGCCGGCCTGACGGGGGACCCGACCGCGAGCGTCGGGTGCATCCCTCCAGTGATGTCGGTGACTCCGCCGGCTCCGCAAAAATGGCGCAAGCGCCGCGATCTTTTGGCCGCGCTGGTCCAAGACGGTGAGATTGCCGCGCTGGCACGAGAGTTCGGCTACGCCCCCGAGCGGTGGGAGTCCTGGGCATGACGCGCGCGACGCGACCCGCCGCCTATCAAGGGCCCGGCTGGCGGCCGCGCCGGGTAAGCCTGAGCGACGACATGGCGCGGGAGCGGGGCCCATGGTCCCGCCGCCGCGTCGACTCTGAATACAAGCGGCTGGAAGAAGTGATTCTTCATTGCCCCGGCGACGAACTCTCGCGCGTCCACGTGCCGAACGCCGTTCAGCACCTTGAGCGCATCGACGCGGCGGCGATACGCCGGGAATACGCCGTCCTCGCCGCCGCGCTTCGTAAGTTGGGCATTGAGGCGCATCGGCTCCCTCTTGGATCCGGTAGCGCGTCGTGGCCGGCGCAGCCCAATCTCATGTTCGCGCGCGATCTTTTCTTCAACACGAAGGAAGGCGCCGTCGTGTCTCGCATGGGCAGCGCCGTGCGGGCGGGGGAAGAAAAGCACGCCGCGCTGGCGCTGGCGTCCTTGGCCGTTCCCATCAACCGGACCATTTCCGGCACCGGGACCTTCGAAGGAGCGGACGCGCTTTGGCTCGACGCGCACACGGTCGTCTGCGCGGTCGGCGGACGCACGAACCCGGAAGGACTACGGCAACTTCGCGAAGCCCTGAGACCGCAAGGCGTCGACGTTCTCTCGGTCGCTCTGCCCCAAGGGTTTCAGCATCTGTTGGGCCTCCTCCAAATCGTCGACAAGCGCTTGGCCTTTTTAAGACACGAGCGCGCTCCCCAGGAACTCTCACGCCTGCTTCTGAAGCGTGGATTCTCGATCCGCCCCGTGCCGGAATCGGAGGAGACGGTCGTCCGGCAAGGAATGAATCTGGTCGTCGTCGCGCCCCGGACGATCCTGATGCCCCACGACTGTCCGAGTCTCAAGCGCTATTACGAACGCTCCGGCTTGACCGTCGCCGCCGAGCTGGATATCCGGCAAATCCGACGCGGAGCGGGCGGGCTGGCCTGCGCGGTCGGAATCGTGTCGCGACGGACCTAAGATGACGAACGACTCTCCGATCTTCATCATCGGCACGGAGCGCTCGGGGTCGAACCTGCTCCGCCTGATTCTCAACGAGCATCCGTCGCTCGCCATCCCGCATCCCCCGCACCTGCTCAAGGACTTGATGCCGCTGGCGCCGTGCTACGGGGATTTGGGCGCGGACGAGAGCTTCCGCCGCCTCGTCGACGACGCCGTCACGCTGGTGGACCTGCATTTCTCGCCGTGGGACGTCCGCGTCGACCGCGAAGAGGTCTTCGCCCGGGCGCCCGGCCGCAGCGTCTACGGCGTCAAGGCCGCGATCTACGACCAATACCGCCGCTCCAAAGGACGCCGCCGCTGGGGCTGCAAGAGCACTTTCGTCATCCATTACGTCGACCAGGTCCTCGCAATCCACCCGGACGCGCGCTTCATTCACCTGGTGCGCGACGGACGCGACGTCGCCGTGTCGGCCAAGACCTCGGTCTTCAATCATTTCCATCCGCACTACGTCGCCCGTCTCTGGGCCGAACAGCAGAAAACGGCGATCGCCCTTTCACGCTCGCTCTCCGCGGAGCAGATGATCTGCGTTCGCTATGAAGATCTCTTGGACGATCCCGCCCGGGAGACGCGACGCGTGTGCGGCTTTCTCGGCGAAGACTATTCCGATTCTCTGCTGGACTATTTCAAGGGCGCCGAAGCCAAAAGACTTGCCGCGCAGAGCCGTTCATGGGAGAACGTGTCCAAGTCGGTGCTGAAGGGAAACCGCTCCAAATACAAGCGGGAGCTGAGCGCCCGTGAAATTCACGCCTTCGAGCTTCAGGCCTTCGAGCCTCTCGCGCACTACGGCTACGCGCTGGAAAATGATCCGGCTCTGTTGAGGGCCGAAGCACGGAAGCCGCTCGCTGTCGCGACACGATTGCGTTATTGGACGGCCGAGCAGGCGATGAGCGCGCGCATGGGCGCGCAGGCGCTTCTTGCCGACCGCAATGCTTTCCTGCGTTTAAGAAAGAATCTGTTCCTGCGCAAGCTGCGTCTGTTGCGACGAGCCTAAGCGCTCAGACCTGGGGTGGGACCTCAAGAAAGGCGCTGGAGCGCCTCGCGGGCTTCCGTATAGTCCGGGAACAGCAGCAGCGCGGTTTGATAATGCGCGCGGGCTTCTTCATGTCGGCCCGAACCCGCACAGAGGTCGGCCAGCAGCTTGCGCGACGTCACGTAATTCGGGTCGCAGCGCAGGCAGGCGCGCGCATGCGCCTCCGCCTCCTTGGGGGAGCCCGTTTTCAAAGCCACATACGCCCGCGTGTGGTGCAGAAGCGCGTAGTCCGCGTCGAGCGCCGCGGCCCGGCACAATTCGGCGCGAGCTTCCTCGAACCGCTCGAGATAGGCGAGCGCGATCGCCCCGTAGACCGGAGCGCGGAAATCGTCCGGCTCCGCGTTGGCGGCTTCCCGCGCCCAGGACAGCGCTTCCTCGTGGCGCCGCGCCTGCAGATGCGCCTGGGTCAACAGAAGCATGTTCGTCGAATCCTTCTCCAACTCGACGAGCGCTTGAAAGTGAACGACCGCACTTTCGACGGAGCCCGCTTCCAACTCGACCGAGCCCCGCGCCAACGTCATATCTGCGGGGGGCGCGTCGAGTTTTTCCGCCGCGGCCAACGCGGCGTCCGCCTCGGCACGACGAAGCAGGGACCCCAGCGTGATCGCCCGGTAGACATAGGCCGACGCGCAGACCGGGTCCAACCCCAACGCCACGGCAAACTCCGCAAGGCCGCGTGCGGTGTCGAAGCGGCTCTCCTTGACGCAGAAGAAGCCCAGATGCGCGTGCGCGTCGGCGGACGTCGGATGGCGGCGAACGGCCTCTTCAAAATAAATCCGGCCGGCCGTCCAGCGATCCCGCCGGAAGAAGCGCCGCGCCTCTTCACGCAAAAGGCCGGGGATCATCGCTTCGCGCCGCCTCTCAGACCGGCTTGCGGGCGGAGAACACGCACCATCTCCACAGGTCGCGGATTTCGCCGGAGGGCGAGATCGTGAAAGGATGAACGGCCTTGGCCTCCGCCGGGGCCTCGCGATACAAGCGGCGAATCTCGTGGCGGTGGAGGGGGGTCGTCTCGTAGCTGTCGATCCAGACGTCGATGGACTCCCAGACGTTCATCTCCTTCATCTCCAGATCGATGAATCCCGCGTCCGTCAGCAGACGCCGGAAATCCTCTTCCTGGAACATGTTGTAGATCAACGGCTGCTTCTTCTTGAAAATGCGGTACATCCACGCCGCGTCCGCCGCGCCGAACGGCAGTATTTGGCCGACGATGAACTGCCCGCCCGGCTTCAAGACGCGTCGGATCTCCGAAACGGGCTTCTCCGGAAAAGGAAGCAGGTGCAGGACCTCACGCGTGCAGACCAGATCGAAGCGATCGGCCTCGAACGGTATTTTGTAGACGTTGCCCTGCCGCACCTCATCCAGCCGCGTGCGCGCAAGGTCCACCATTTCCGGCGTCAGATCGAGGCCCACGACGGTCTTGACCCGGCTCTTGAAAGACGCGCCCACCACGCCGCTGCCGCAGCACACATCCAGCACCGTGGCCTCCGGGCCTTGCCGGCAGAAATCCGCGTGCGCCTGCAGCAATTCGCCGTGCGTGATCCAAACGGCGGAGTCGTGCCAATTTTTGGAGCGGGCGCCGAACTGCTCCTTGTAAATCCGCTCGTCGACGTCTCGGTAGACCTGTTGGAAATAGATCTTGTCGGCGGCGCGGCGTGCCGCGATGCGGTCTCGTCGCACCTGCAGTATGCGGTCCGACACGATGCCGGCGGCTTGCGGATGCCGGCGCAGATACTCAAGAACCTGACCGCTGACCGCGTCTTCAATGACGTCGGCGACGTCCGGGTTCGTGAGGCGGGATTTGGTTTGGCTTTCGAAATTGGGACGCGCCAGCTTCAAATTGACGACGGCTGAAAGGCCTTCCGTCGCCTCGTCGATTTCCGTGGGATCCTCGCCGCCGGTCTTGCCCATCTCCGACATGATGCGGTTGATCGCCCGCGTCAGGCCCAGCTTGAAGGCGGCGACGTGCGTGCCTCCGTGCCGGGTATTGACGCAGTTCACGTACGACCAGATCGCGGGACCGCGGCCGGTGGTCCACTGCAGCGCGGCTTCGAACATCAGGCCGTCCGCGTCCGCCCGCACCGCGATCAGCTCCGGGGTCAGCGCGCGCGCCTGGGCATTCAGCCGCGTCAGCAGCCCCGCGATCCCCGAATCGGCACGATAGACCGAGGAAGACCCGCTTGCCTGCGCCGCCAGCACGAACTCGACGCCCGGATTCAGGAAAGCAAGCTCCTCAAGCAGCAAACGGGATTCATCCTCGCTGAAGCCCTGAAAACCGCGGAAAATCTCCGGGTCCGGCCAGAACGAGATCCGCGTGCCGCTTCCCGCCTCCGCGCCGACCGCCTTCAACGGATAAACGGGTTCGCCGCGCCGGAATTCCTGGACATGACGGCGGCCGTCGCGCACGATCTCGATTTTCAGCCAGGACGAAAGCGCGTTGACGCAGGACAGCCCGACGCCGTGGAGTCCCGCGCTGTAGAAGCCGGTGCCGCGCTCGAACTTCGTGCCCGAGTGCATGCGCGTCAACACCACCTCGCAGGCGGACACGCCTTCCGTGGGATGCCGTTCGACGGGTATGCCGCGACCGTCGTCCTCGACGCGGCAGAAGTCCGCTCCAAGGGTGACGACAATCCGCGAACAGGCCCCGGCCAGGGCTTCGTCGACCGCGTTATGCACCAGCTCACGCAAGAGCTGGTGCGCCCCCTCGGCGGAGACCGCCCCGATATACATCCAGGGATTACGCCGGACCGCCTCCAGCCCGGAGAGAACGACGACGTCGCCCGCCGACAGGCCGTCAGCCACCGGAAAGCTTCCTCAATTTTTGGACATGAGCGCGCTTCGCTTTCTCCAGCGTGTCGAACCAGCTGGCGATATCCGGAAACCCTTCCGCGCGCGCCGCCTTCGCCATCTCGGGATAGGTCCGGCCCTGCTGGCGCGCTTCGATCTGCAGAAGCGACTCCATATTTTTGAGCGTGCCGCCGACCGCCAGGCCGGAATCGGGGTCTCGCGCCAGCTTGAGAAAATCGAAGCAGCCCTGCACAAAATCCTCGCCGCCTTCGGCGATTTCTTTGAACAGCGCCGAATGCCGGTCCAAGCCTTCAAAATCCGCCAGCACGGAGAAGTAAAGGTATCGGTACGCCAGCGCCGCTTCCTCGGCGAAGGCGGCCCGAAGATTCTCGAACGTTGTGGACTTGGCGAACTCGCCCTCGTCGGACATCGATCCCGGGGTCAACCCTTCTTCTCGGCGCGGATGAGAAGAAAAAGCATCGTGTCGAAGATGTCGTCTTCGGTCGTCTCCACACGGTGCAGGCGCTTGAACTCCGGCGAAGACGCCCGATACGCATCGCGGATGG
This sequence comes from Elusimicrobiota bacterium, assembly GCA_013044195.1. Classification (GTDB taxonomy): domain Bacteria; phylum Elusimicrobiota; class Elusimicrobia; order UBA1565; family UBA9628; genus GWA2-66-18. The sequence goes on from JABEUV010000016.1 coordinate 10,801, forward strand.
CCTCGCGCTCTTCCGGCCGGTTGGCGCCGTGACCGATCCAGGTGTTGACCGACTCCCGCGACAGGTGGCGAACATTCCGGGTCACGGACAGCCCGGACGCCTCCAGCGCCGCTTCCAAATCGCCGGGCATGAAGAAATTGACCCGCGCCGGGTTGCGCAGCGCCTGAATTTTGAACGCGTCGGCGCGATCTTCCGGCCCGTACGCGTTCAGGTGGCAGAAAACCGCGCGCCCGCCTGGTTTCAGCACGCGCGCGACCTCCGCCAGAGCCTTCGGAAGGTTCGAAAACTGTAGCCCTTGGCGGCAAACGCACGCGTCGATCGACCCCGAATCCAGAGGGATGGCTTCCATCGGCGACAGGATCATCCGGTCCACGTGGGCCGAAGCGGACCGAGTCATGTCCGTCGATATGTCGAGGCCGATCACTTCCTTGGCCTTGCCGCGAAAGCAGCGGGCGACCAAGCCGGTACCCGTCGCCAAGTCGAGCAACGTCTCGCCCTCGGCGATCTCGGTCAACGAGAAAATGTTTCCAAGCAATTCCGCGTCTGAAACCCAGCGCGACGACCGGTCGTATGAGCGGCTGCGCTCTTTAAAATGCTTGAGGGCTTTTTCTTTGTTGTCCATTGGTCTCGCGATCGCCTTGGTTCCAGACGATAGCAGAACTGCGATTCAGCGGCAAGCAAACGCGGCGACTCGTCATCCGGGAGCCATCGCCCGCATACGGCCCAACCCCGCATCGACCCCGATCGGCGCGGCGCCCACGGCCGCCCGAACCTTATCCGTGCGTAGCGAACTCTCCTTCGGCCTCGGCGCAATCGAGCCGAACTCGGCGGAGGAGACGGGCCGGATCAGGCGATCGTCCAGACCGAACGCGCGCGCGGCGCGCGCGGCGAACTCGGCGCGGGAAATCCGGTCGGCGCCGACGACGTGAAAAACACCCGCCTCGCCCGAAGCCGCCAGTGAGGCCGTGATCTCCGCCAGGTCGTCGCAGAAAGTCGGATTGTAGCGAACGTCGCCGGCCACGCGCATTTCCTGGCCCGCCGACAGCCGCGCGCGCACCTGGAGCACGAAGTTCTTCGGCTCGCTCTGCCAGCCGTACACCCCGGAGGTCCGGATCACCAGATTGCGCGAACTCTCAGACAGCACTCCGCGCTCGGTTTCGGCCTTCTGACGGCCATACTCGTTGATCGGCGACGGGGGGTCGTCTTCCGTGTAGAAACCCTTGGCCCCGTCGAAGACATAATCGGACGAAAAGAAGATCATGCGCGCCCCGGACTCACGGCAGGCGCGCGCGACATTCAGCGTGCCGAGGACGTTGACGCGGCGGGTTTTCTCCGGCTCACGCTCGCAGCCGTCGACGTAGGGGTCGGCGGCGGGCACGGCGACCACGTCCGGACGCCGCTCCGTCAAAGTCCTACGGATCGAATCCGGGTCGGTCATGTCCAGCGCCGAGAAATCTCCGGCCCCGAAACCGCGTCGGGAGGTCGCCGATACGTCCGCACCGAGCGCCCGCCAGGCGCGCAGAAGCGCACCTCCGACCAGGCCCGTGCCGCCGACCACAAGTATGCGGGAAGCCACTCCGGGAAGTCTAGCAAAACGCCCCGAGAGGGGGGGCCTAAAGGCCCAGGCGCCAAAGCGGCTCTTCGTGGTATCATACAGCCATCGACTACTTCATCCGTCGACGTCTCGCTCCGGTGTTCCTCGCGGTCTCGGTCGGCGCGGCCGCGCAGGGTCCGCGTGGACTCATGGTCGCCGCCCCGCGCCTCTCGGACCTGTACGCGGGCGCCCATCCCATTCTCGCCCCCGGCTCCGCCGCGACCCACCTCCACCAGCAACTTGTCGTCCCCGTCCCCATGCAGACGGCCGCCTACCGGCACACTTTCCGGACTTTGCTTGCCAACCCCAGCAAGACCGACCGCTATGACGAGCTGATCTTTAAATACGCGCTCCGCGACGGCCTGGATGCGCGCCTGCTCAAGTCGATCATGGCCGCCGAGTCCGAGTTCGATCCGTCCGCCGTCTCTCCGGCGGGCGCGCGCGGCCTGATGCAGGTCATGCCGCGCACCGCCGCCCACTTTGGGGTGTCGCCGTCGCGTCTGCGTGACCCCGAGGGGGGAATTCGCGCCGGCGCCGGCTACGTGCGCGAGCTCTTCCGCACGGCCTCGAGAGAATACCATCTCAAGGGCGTGCGCTACACCGACGCGCCGCCGTGGCTGGTTCAGCGCGTGATCGCGGCCTATCACTCGGGGCCTAAGGCGTTGCGCAGCCGCCGCTGGTATGCGTCGACGCGCGCCTACGTGCGCAAGGTCGTGCTCTACTACGATTCGAACGTGACCGACCTGCGCCGCCCGCTGGCCGCGACCCGCGCCCTGCCTGCGTTCGCGGAGACGCTGTCGTCGAGCGGGACGCTCTACTGATGATGCGTCGCCGGGCGCTCTTGCTGGCCGCCGCGGTCGCCGCTTCGGCCTGCGCGGTTCCCGCACCCTGCACGCGCGCCTTGTGCCCGACGCGCGTCGAGGGCGCCTATCGACTGCACGGCTGGAAGGGCGACGCGGTCGTCACGCCGCTGACGCCGCCCCTTCCGATCACCTCCGACGTCGAAGTCCGGGTTCTTTCCGGCGACCTTGAGTTCGTCAATAACGACGCGCTGGTGCGCGCCGTCGCCGGAGCCGACTTCCATATCGAGGTTTCCACCGCGCCGATGCCGATCCCGGAACTCTACGTCTCTTCCGGTTCCGTCATCGTCGCGCAACGCCCCGGTCAACCGTTCGTGATCATTCCTCCCGGAACACGCTGGCTCCTGCCGCGCTCGCCGAAAGCCGTCTTGCACTTGTATTAGCCCGCGTCAGCCCTGCTGAAAGAACAGCGCCACGCTGACGATCGTCGCCACCACGCCCACGCCGATCAGCACCCAAAGCAGGAATTTGATCTCGTCGCGGGACTGGGCCGGAGGCGCGGGCGGCGGGGCCGACGGCGGAACGGAGGGATCCTCCGCCGAAGGAAGAATCGACGGCACCGGATCTCGCCGCGGCGCGGCGGCGGGCGCGGCGCCGACGTAACCCTCGACCTCCTGGGAAATAAGCCTGCGCCGCTGAGCGGACTCCTCTTTGAGGCGCTCCAGTTCCGCGCTCAACGACTCCGGTTCGGGAGCGACCGCGCGTACCGCCGAACGCTCCGCGGCGATGTCGTCGTAAAGGCGGCGGCGCTCCGCCTCCAGCGTCTCGCGCATCCGCGCCAATTCGCGCTCCGAACTCTCGCGCAGGTCCGACTTCAAGGCCTCCAATTCCGCGCGCGCGGCGCGCTCAGCCTCGACGAGCGCCAGGCGAGCCTTATCGCGCTCCTCCGCCCGCTTGCGCTCCTCAAGCTCCGCGCGAAGCTTCGCCTCGCGCGCGCTCTCGAACGCCTCCACGCCCTCGCGGCGAATCTGTTCGGCGTTTTCGATCGCCGCGTCCGCTTTATGCCGCGCGGCGGCCAGCTCCGCCTCCAGCCGGACGCGCTCTTCGTCGAAGGCGCGCTTCTGCTCGGCGCGTTCCGCTGCGCCTTTCTGAGCGGACACGGCCGCCTCGCGTCCGGCCGCGGCCTCGTCGCGAAACTTCGCCGCCTCCGCGCGCGCCGATTCCAACAGCGCCGCGACCGAGTCCCTCTCCGCTTTCAGACGCTCTGACTCGGAGCGTAGTTGGGTCAGTTCCGCGCGCAAAGACTCCACGTGCGCCTCGTGGCCTTCCACTTTGCCGCGCAGAGCCTGGTGCTGGGTGCGCGCCTCGCGCAGTTCCGCCTCGTGCGCGCGCGCCCGTTCGCCCGTCGCCGCCGCAGCCCGTTCCGCACGCTCCACGCGCGCGGCCGATGCATCGACCTGAGCCCGCAGGGCCTCCAACTCCGCCTTCGCCTTCTCCTCGCTTTCGCGCCGACGCGCCGCGTCGGGCATTAAATCGCCCAGCTCCTTCTCCAGATTCTCGCGGCGCGCGCGCTCCGCCTCCAGCGCCGTTCCCAACTGGCGCCGCGCCTCGGCCGCCACCCGCAGCGTCTCATCCAGCTCGCGCGCCAGGGCCGTGGCCGAGACCGCCTCGCGGTGCAGCGCCGACGAAGTCTGCTCAAGCTCGGCGACGCGCCGCCCCAATTCCTCCGCGCGGGCGCGCAAGCGCTCCTTGGCGCGGATCTCCGACTCCAGTTCCAGCGTACGAGACTTCAAGCGCCGGTCCAGTTCGTCGGCCCGATGCTCTTGGCGCGCGATGTCCGCGTCGCGCCTCAGCGCCGAAGCCGCCCCGGACGGACTCTCGCTGAATTCCGCCGACATTTCCGATGCCGCGGCGCGCAATGTCCCGTCATCCCTATTCGTGTCCATTGATTTTCCTTTCCAGCTCCGCGCAGCGCGCGGCGGCGGCCTTCAGCTTCTCCAGCGCCGACGCCGTCTCCCGCTCCGCCTTTTGCGCGCGTTCCAGTCCTTCTTGCTGGAGCTCCCTCGCCCGCTCCAAAGAACCGGCCGCCAGCGTTCGTTCGGCCTCGGCCTCGTCTTTTAGGCGGTTCGTTTCGGCCACGGATTCCTTAACCTGCTCGCGCGTCTGGGCCAAGCGCTCGGTCAACTGCCGCGCGACGGCGCGCATCCGGTCGCGGTATTCAGCCAAAGTGCGCTCCATCTCTTCAGCGCGCGCGCGTTCCTTCGCGACGGCCTGGGAAAACTCCGCTTCCAGTTCGGCGCGCGTCTTCTTCTCGACGTTGCGCGCCTGCTCCAACGAGCGCGCCGCGATCTCACGCTCCATCGCCGCTTCGGCCTTGAGGTGCTTGGTCTCCTCGGCCGCCGCCTTCACCTGCGCGCGCGTCACCTCCAGCTTTTCGGTCAACTGCCGCGAGACGGCGCGCATGCGGTCGCGGTATTCGGCCAGCATGCGCTCCATATCGCCGGCATGAGCGGCGGCCTGAGCGTGCGCCGCGCGTGAGCGTTCGAATTCCTGCTCCGCGCGCTCCGCGCGCGCTCTCTCCTCCGCCAACGCTCTCGCGTGCCCCGTCTCCAATTGCTCGCGTGTCCGATTCTCGACGTCGCGGGCCTGCTCCAGCGCCCGCGCCGCCAACTCGCGTTCGAGCGCCGCCTCCGACTTAAGACGCTCGGTCTCTTCAATCGCGGCCTTGACCTGCGCACGCGCGCGCGTCAGGCGCTCGAACAGGCGGTTCGAGGTCTCCTTCATCAGCTCGCGCTCGTCGACGATCCCGCTTTCCAGCTCCACCAGACGGCGCTCGGCGCTCTCCCGAGCCTCTTGAGCCTCGGCCCGCTCACGCGCAGAGCGCTCCGTTTGGGCGGTCAGGGCGGCGAGCCGCTCGGCGAACGCCGCCCCGACGCGCGCCTGAGTCTGCACCTCAATGGCGCGGGCCTGTTCCAAGGAGGCCGCCGCGATCTCGCGCTGCATCGCCGCTTCGGCCACCAGGCGCGAGGCGTCTTGCGCCGCCTGACGTGCGCGCGCCCGCGCCGCGCGCAGCATGCGCGACGTGGCGGTCGTGAAGCGCTTGAGTCTCTCCTGCGTTCGCGCCAGGTCCCGAGCGAGGGTTTCGGCTCTTGTGCGAGCCTCCGTCTCGGCCAGTCGGCCCAGTTCGAGGTGAATCTCCGCCTGATCCGCGCGGGCACGATCGACCTCCAACTCCCGCTCCAGCTCTTTTCTTTGGGCCAGGAAGGTTTCGCGCTCGGCGCGGATGCCGTCGTCGACCAAGGTCGGAATCTGCGTCTCCAGCGCGACCGCGCGCTCCAGGCGCTCCTGGGCGGAATCCGCCAGGCGCTGGGCCTCGGCGCGACGCGTCTCCTGCTCCGCCACGGCAAGCAAGCGCGCGGCCAGCTCTCGCTCCAGTTCCGTCGCGCGCGCGCGCAGCGCGGAAAGCTCCGAGACCGCCGCATCGGCGCGCGCCGACTCCAGCCTTCGCTCTTCCTCGGCGACCTGTCGCCGTCCGGCCTCGATGCGCGCCGCCGCCAACTCCGACTCCAGTTTTGCCGCGAGTGCGCGCAGTCGCTCGGCCTCGTCGCGCGCACCCGACGCGCGCAACTCCAGTTCGAATGTCTCGACGCGGAATCTTTCGGTAAGTCGTTCGAGCTCGGCCTGACGCTGAGAAGAAAGCCGTTCGGACTCGGCTAAGGCGTCCGCGCCGCGCCGCTTGGTCTCGGCGATATCCGCAGCTCTGCGCCTCTCGGCCTCCGCCAAGCGGCCCGAGGCCTCCGCGCGCGCTTCGTCGGACGCGGCGCGCGACTGCTCCAGGGCGGCGGCCAGAGCCTCGCGGTCGGCCGCGCGCTGGCGCGCGTCCTCCAGCGCTTTTTCCCGTTCGTCCGCGGTCTTGCGAAGGGCCGCCGCTTCCGACTGCGCCGTCTGCGCCGCGGCGCGCAAGACAAGAACGGCCTCATCGGCCGCGAGGCGCTTCTCGCCCTCGACGCGGGCCTGAACGAGCGTCGCCTCCAGTTCGCTCTGTAGCGCCTTAATGCGCGACTCAATCTGAGTCGGCGACAGCTCGGGGCGGCGCTCGGCGGCCAGCGCGCGCTCGCGCAGAACGGCCGTCTCGCCTTCCTTGGCCTCCAGAGTGAAGCGCAGTTCCTCCAGCCGCGCCTGAAGCAGCTTCGCCGACTGCCGGTGCGACGCCGACTCCAGTTCCGCGTCCGCCGCGCGCGCCTGCGCCGCCGCGGCCGCCCGGCGCGCCTCCTCCGCCGCGGCCGCGCGGCTCTCCGCCAACTCCAGCGCGCGCTTCTCCTGCGCAAGAGCCTCCTCGATGCGCGCCTGCGCCGTCGCCGCGCGGTCGGCGACCAGGCGTTCCAGCTCGGCGGCCCGCTCATCGGCGCGCGCCGCCGCCTCCTTGGCCTGGGTCAGAGCCTCGGCCGACGCGCGCTCGCGCTCGGCGGCGGCGGACAACTCCGCGGCGACGGCGTCGCGGCGCTCACGCTCGCGCGCGACGGCGGCGGACAACTCCGCGGCGACGCTGTCGCTCCGCTCGCGCTCGCGCGCGACGGCGGCCGCGGCTTCCGCAAGGCCGCGGCGCGCTTCTTGCGCCCGCGCCTGCGCGTCATCCAGGCGGCTCTTCAGCGCGGCCGCCTCGGCGTGCACGCCGGCGGGGGGGATGACCAGGTCCGAAAGCCGTCCGGTGAACGCGTCGGCCGGCGTCGATTCCGGCGGCTCGCCGCGCTCGCGCGCGCGGCGGCGTGCGGCGAGAACCTCCTCGACCTCGCGGCGGTAGTCGTCCTTCCAGGGCTGAAACGAGTCCATGTTGCTTCCGGAGTATAACGTCTCGATGTTACAGCCGCAAGTCGAAACGGGCCCGATGGTCCCATATATACCTAGGACCTTCGGCCCTGCTTTGCATGGGTCTTGGCGCGTCATGCTGGCGCCATGAGCATCGACTCCGCGCGCACGGCGGCGTTGGGAACGGCGGCCCTGCTCATGGCCGGAATTTCGGCCCTGCTTCTGTTCCCGCCGGAGACCGAGCATGACTTGGAACCGGGTCTCGGCGGCCCCGGCTTTGAAAGGCCGGGTCCCGGCGGCCCCGGAACCTCGGCGCTCCAAACGCGCGGAGCTTCACGGGACCTCGCGGCCGCGGCGGCCGAAGACGACGACGCCGGCGAGCCCGACGATCTTCGCGACGCTCCCGCCGAGAACCCGGCTCGCGGCAGGCCCCGCGGCGAGCCGCTGTTTTCCAACGGCGGGCTTGATGCGCCACGCGGGACGCGCGGTTCGTCGCCGAGGACCGCCGTCGTCCGCGCCTCGGTCGAACGCGACGACCGCGGCTTGGCGCGGCCGTCGCCCCGACTCGGGCGTGCGACGGAGTCGTCGCCGCGCGCGTCCGTTCGCCGCGAGTCGACACGACGCTCGCTTGCCGACGACGCGCCAAGACGTCGGCTTGCCGCCGGCGCCGAAAGGACGGCGCGGCGCGATTCCTCATTCGCGCGCACGGCCGCGTCGCGCCGCGGCCGCTCGCGCACGGGCGACCTGGGAGGAGGCTACGGCCGCTCCGGGCACAGTCGCGCGGGGGGAGGGCGCGCCGCGTCCTTGTTCGAACCGTCCGGCTCCGGCGGCCGACAACGCGGGGATTCCCGCGAAAGACGCCGTCGTCGCCGCGATTTTTCGCCTCGCAGACTCCCGCGCCGCGCCCGCGGCGCAGCTTCCGGCCGCGGCCGCGCCTCCGCGCGCCGCTTCAAGCCGCTTCTACTGGGCTCCGCGCTGGGGCCCAAGTCTCTGCGCCCGCCGGACGGGAAGCTGGAGCCGCCGCCGGCACTCCTGGCGCTGCCCGACCGTCGCCCCCAGAACGACTCCGCCGGCCGACCGACGCCCGCGGCCTTCGCCGATCTGGCCTCGGCGGAAGCCCTGAATCCCGCCGAGCTTGCGCGCGACCGGCACGCGGGTCCGCATTGGGACAAGGACCAATGGCACGACGGGCCCGCGCGCGGGGTCGATCAAGGCGTCTCGTGGCTGTGGACCTACCGCGACGGCCCGCGACTATGGGCCTTGGCGGGCCGGCCCGCCGCGCCCCTGCTGCGCCGCGGCGGCGTATGGTGGATGAAGCACGACGGCATGTGGTTCGTCGTGCACGAAGGCGAACCCTGGGCCCTGAGACATTTCGCCGACTGGGACGCGCAGGGCTTGTTTCAGCCCGCGACCGGAACGCAGATCGTCTACAGCTCCGACTACTCCCGCGCCGCGGTGATCAGTCCGGGCCAAGGCGCCGAGGTCTTCGACGCGCGCACCGGCGCGCTCATCGCAACGATTCCTGAAGACCGCATGCCCGCGCCGCGTCGGCCGAAAGCGCCGGAGTCCTTGCCCCCGCTTGCGACGCGCTGATTCAGCGATCCCGGCGGTCGGGAGCCAGGAGTTCCAGCAGCGCCCAGCCGAGAGCGACGGCGGCGATGGCTTTCGGCAGCAAAGCAAACATCTGCGGGCGCCAAAAGTTCGAGCGGATGCCGATCCAGAAGCCAAGCAGGCCGCCGATCCAGACGACGGCCAGCAGGAACTTGGTGGCGATCAGCATCCAATTGGCGGTCGGCGCGGATGTCGACTTTTTAAGCAGGCGCCGGTCCGCCCAGGACAGGCCGACGAACTCCACTCCGACCCACAGCGCAAAATCGGTGCGCTGCACCCAGACGATGCGCGCCCGACCCTTGAGTTCGCAGCCTTCGTCGAGTGCTAGACGGTAGCGGACGGGCTGATTTTCGGCAATGTCGCCGTGCATCTCGGCGCGAAAGCCCTTGATCGACAGATCGTGCGCGACGGCGTGTTCGTCGATGACGCCCCCCTTGCCGTCCAGCAGGACGAGGGAGCAGTCGGTCAGGATGCGCGCGGCACCGCGGCGATCGTCGCTCATAGGGACGGAATAAAGCTCCGCGTTATTATTCTACGTTTTTTCTATAATGCGCCGATGGAGCAGGAATACGATTTTGAGAAGCTGGCCCAGGAGATCGTCCTGGAGCGGCTGCGCGACCTACCCAACCCGCCGGCCGCGGCGGGGGAGATCGCGCTGAAGATCGCGGTCCCCGCGGTGACCAGCACGCGCCTGCGCCAGGACCCGCGGCTGACCGTCAGCGCGACCTGCCGCGGCGTGATGCGGGGAATGCTGCTGCTGGAAAAGGACCTCGGCGAGACGGCCGTGTCGCTGCTCAATCAAATGGCGGCGATCTCGCAGGAAGCGGACCTGGACCCGGCCGAGTGCATGACCTGGGCGATGGAAGGCATGGCCCCCATCTGCCGCATGGCGGACTCGCACGTGCAAGACGCGGTCAGCCGCGCTATTGAGGAGCACTTCATGGGCGCGGGCGAGGTGTTCCAGCAGTTGATCCAGTCGGCTCCGCGGGACTGACTTGCGCATCGCGCTCGCGCAGATCGACGCGCGGGTCGGCGACCTGCGCGGCAACTCCGAGCGCATACTGAACGCGCTGGATGAAGCCGCGCGCCGCGGTGCCTCGCTGGCGGTCTTTCCCGAGCAGACCCTCGGCGGCTATCCGGCCCTGGACCTATGGGAAGAACCCGGCTTCGACGCGGCCAACGAGCGCGCGTTGGGAGCGCTCGCGCGCAAAGTGCGCGGCACGGCCGCTTTGGTCGGCTTCGTCTCGCGCAACCGCGACCGCGTGGGCAAGGCCGCGCGCAACTCGGTCGCGCTGCTCCATGAAGGGAAGATCGTCGCGGTCCGCCACAAGACGCTCCTGCCCACCTACGATGTCTTCGACGAGGCGCGCTACTTCGAGCCCGCGCGCGAGAATCCGCCGATCAGATGGAAAGGCCTCAAGCTGGGCGTGACCATCTGCGAGGACGCCTGGGCGGTCGACCCGTCTTCTTCGCGCCGCCTTTACAAAAAGGATCCCGTGGCGGCGCAGGCGAAGGCCGGCGCCGACATACTGCTGAACCTCTCGGCCTCGCCGTTCCTGCGCGGTAAGACCGCGGTGCGCCGCAAACTGCTCAACGCGCACGCACGGCGGCTCAAGAAACCCCTGCTCTACTGCAACGCCGTGGGCGGCAACGACGAGATCGTCTTCGACGGCGGCAGTCTGGCCTACGACGCGAAAGGTGTGCTGCGCGCGCGCGCCGCGTTCGCGGCCCAGGACCTTCTGGTAATGGACACGGACACCTGGGAGGGGGCGACGCTGGCTGCCGAACCCAACGAGGTCGGCCAGTGCGGCGAGGTGCTGACTCTCGGCATTAAGGACTTCGCGGCCAAGTGCGGCCTGCAGACCGCGTTCGTGGGACTGTCCGGCGGCATCGACTCCGCCGTGGTCGCGGCCCTGGCCGCGCGCGCGCTGGGCCCCCAGCGCGTCATCGGCGTGTCCATGCCCTCGGCGTATTCCTCGGCGGGCAGTGTTTCCGACGCGAAGGCGCTGGCGCGCAACTTAGGCATCGAGCTGAAAACAGCACCCATCGCCGGTATTTATCAGGCCTTCCTCCAGGCCTGCGGCCCGGATTGGGGCCAAGGCACGCCGGACCTGGCGGAGCAGAACCTGCAGGCGCGCGCGCGCGGCGCCATTTTAATGAGCCTGTCCAACAAGTCCCATCGCGGCTTCGTGCTGACCACCGGCAACAAGTCCGAGCTGGCCGTCGGCTACTGCACGCTGTACGGCGACATGTGCGGGGCGCTCGCACCGCTAGCCGACGCGCCCAAGCGCCTGGTCTATCAGCTGGCCGCCTGGCTCAACGCCGAGCGCGAGTTGATCCCGCGCGCGACCATCGACAAGGCCCCGTCGGCCGAACTCAAGCCCGGGCAGAAGGACCAAGACGACCTGCCGCCCTACGACCAGATCGACGACGCGCTGGAGGCCTGGGTGCAGGAGCGCCTGTCGCCCGCGCGCGTGACGCGCGCCGTGGGCTCCCGCGCCGTCGCCGAGACCTTGATGGACCGCATGGACTGGTCCGAGTTCAAGCGCCGCCAAGCCCCGCCCGGCCTGAAGATATCGTCAAAAGCTTTCGGCCTGGGCCGCCGCATGCCCATCGCGAAGGCCGGCTGGCGAGAACGCGCCGGACTGTAGTCAAAAACGCAGCCAAAATACCCTTGCTTTGTCCCAAGCATGCCGGTCATCCAGTCATGGGAGGTTATCGCGTGGCGCCAAAGGGCAGGCCGAGTAGCGCGTCCAGCGTCAGGCGGTCGGAGTCAAGGGCCGCGCGCAACCGGATGGATTCCTGCGCATCTTTCAAGAGCGATGTTTCGAGGCCCACGTAAGCGCCTGTGTCCATCGTCCCGCTGCGAAACTGCTGCTCGGCCGCGGCCGCGATCGCCTTCAGGGCCGAGGTTTGGGCCTGCAAGCGCTCGAGCTGCTTGGCCATGATGAGCGTGGCCTGCCAGAGCCGGTCGGCTTCGCTGTGGGCTTCGTCCAGTCGGGCCTGATAGTCGGCGCGCAGTACTGCCCGGCTTGCGCGCTCGATGGCGATTTGGCCTCTATTGCCGTTGAATACGGGAAGGCCGATGTCAAAGCCGAGATTGACCGCGGGAATGTTGTCTTGCGGGTCCTGGCCCTGCGATAGTCCGACGTTCAAGGCTGGAAACTGGGCCAGCACGGCTTTGCGCAAGCGCTGTTCCTGGCTTTCGTAGCCCGCCTGGAGCGCGAGGAGATCCACGCGGCGTCCTCCCAGAGCGGCGAGGGCGGCCTCGAATTGGTCCTGAGAAAAGGCTTGGTTCGCGGCTGCGCCCGGACGCTCAGGCTTCGCAAGCGCCGGGCGCGCTTGCGGAGCAAGGCCCAGCAGGTAGTTGAGCCGGTGTCGCGCCGTGTCGGCATCCAGTTGAATCCGGCGCAGGCCGGCGTCGGCGTCGGCCAGGACGGTGAGATCGGCCGCGACTTTCTGGATTGCGGACGCGCTTTGCTGAAAGTCGGCCTGATCGATGTCGTATTGCTCAGCGAGGAGTTTCCGGGTCCATTCAAAGACCTCCTCAAGATCCTCGTCCCTGCGCGCACGGACAAAGAGCCGGCCGGCCGTCACCGCCACCTGCCACTCCTGCCAAAGGATAGTCAAGTCGACTTCCTTTCGATGGGCCCGCGCCTGGGCTTGGGCCGCGCCGCGAAGGACAAAAGCTTGAAGATCCTCGCTGATGCCCTCGCTGTAGCCGGTGAACTGCGGCCCGCGCCCCACGCCGGCGCTCAGATGCGGATCGGGCAGGAGCCCCGCCTCGATGAGTTGAGCCTCGGCCACGCCGGCCCGCAGGCGCGCGGCCTTGAGGTCAGGGTCATTGACGACGGCCAAGGCCATGGCGTCGCGCGCGTCGAGGCCCTGCGCGGCCTGCGTTGAGACGGCGAGGCCGGGGACTTGAAGACCCATGGCCGGCGCGCCAAGACTTGGCGTCTGAGCTAGATCGGGCACGGTCGGCAAGATCATGGGGGAGTAGCTGGCGCAACCCGACAAGAGCGGTATTGCGACCGCCGCGAGCCAGAGCGCCGAAAGGCGGCGGGTCATGATGCCGCGCCTCGCACCGTCTGTTTGAGCCGCCGGCGCAAGTAGAGCGCGGGAATGAGGTTGGTGCTGAGCAGCGCGCTCCAAATGATCCCGCCCAACGTGACGACGGCCAGCCCTTGCTCGGGGGCCGCACCCTGTCCGAAGCCGAGCGCCGTCGGAAACATCCCCAGCACGGCCGTCAGCGTCGTCAGCACGATGGGCCGGAAGCGGACATGTATGGCTTCGCGTACGGCCGCCTCGGGTTCCATACCGGAGAGCTCATTTCGATGGACGCGATAAAGGAGAACGATGCCGTGATTGAGGCCGATGCCGATGAGCGTCAAGAAGGCCACGAGGCCCGTGGCGTTGAGTCCCACGGTGCTCACGACCAGGGCGATGGCTCCTCCCGTGAAGGCAAGCGGCGTCAGCAGGAGCAGGAGTCCCGGGGCCAGCAGGCCGTCGAACTGTAGGATCATGATCCCGATCATCAGCGCGAACGCCGCCGCCGCAGCCGCGCCCAGGCCCAGGGCGGCGCGCTCAAGCTCCGGATAAAGGCCCCCGAAGGCGAAACGGTAGCCCGGCGGCAAGGCCACTTTCGAAAACTCGGCGCGAGCCGCGGAGATGGCGCTTCCCAATGGACCGGTCGGGATGGCGAGGATCTCGAGCGCGCGCGCTCCGCCGATATGAAGAAGCTGGTTGGGCGTGACCGCGAGGCTCAAGCGCGCCAATTGTCCGAGCGGCGTCCAGCCCGAGGTGCGGATGGGCAAGCGCCCGAGGTCGGCGAGAGATTTCTCGGGCGCGTCGGCCAGGCGAACGTAGAGGTCGAGCGGAACGTTTCCGTCGGGCACCCGCGCCGCGACCACTCCGTTGATCAGCGGCTCGACCTGGCGCTGCAAGTCGCCCGGAGTCAGGCCGTAGGCGGCTAGGGCGCCGGCGTTTGGTTCCAGCCGGATTTGGCTCACGGGATAGGCGTTGTTGTTGAAGATGGATGTCAGCGAGGGCACTTTACGCAGCGCCGCGGAGAAGTCCTCCGACAACCGGCGTAAAACGGAAATCCGGCTACCGAAGATATCAAGCACGAAAGGCTGCGGCAGGCCTGAAAGGCTCTCACCCACCCGCTCGAGAGTCGGCGTGCCTACGGCGGCCTGGACCCCCGTCATCCGGCCGGTCTCGAGCAGGCGCGCCCCGATTTGGTCGAGGCTGTTGAAGTTGACGTCGGGCTTGAGCGAGATCGTGATCTCTCCGGCGTAGGCCGGCTCCGTGTAGGCCGAGCTCGACGGTGAGCCCACGCGCGCTAAGACATGGTCGACGGCGGGATCCGCGCGCAGGCGCGAGGTGATGGCCGCGACGGCGGCTTGGGTGTCGGTCAGCGAGCTTCCGGGAGGCAACGTGAAGCTTTCAAGCAGAACGCCCTCGTTCGGCAAGGGTAGGAAGTTGACCGGAACGAGGGCCAGCGCGGCAAGGCTCGCGAAAAACAGGCCGATGCATGCGGCCAACGCCTTCCCCGGCCGGCGCAGGATCAACTCGAAGACCCGCTCGTTCATGCGCCGCAGGCGCTCGAGAATCCGCGCGCCTGGAGCCGGCTTCGCGCCGTGCCTCGTTTTGATGAAGCCGAGGCTCAAGGGGATGAACGTCAAGGAGACCAGCAGCGAGGCTAAAAGAGACAGCATCATCGCCAGAGCGAAGGGGATGAAGAAAAGCCCGGCGATGCCCCCGACGAAAAGAAGCGGCACGAAGACCGAGACGGTGGTCAGCGTTCCGGTGATGTCGGGGCCGGCGATATCCTTGACGCCCCGCGCGATGCCCGTCCAGTGCTCATCGCCCTGCTCCCAGCGGTGGTAGATGCTCTCAAGAACGATGATCGCGTCGTCGGCCAGCAGCCCCACGGCGACCGTCAGCGCGCCCAACGTCATAAGATCGAGGCTTTGGCCCGCGGCGTAGAGAGCCGCCACACCCATGAGCAAGGACATCGGTATGCTCAGCCCCAGGATCAGCGTGTCCCAGCTTCCGCCCAAGGCCCAAATCAGTACGGTGATCGCGAGGACGCCGCCCGCGATGAGATTGGTTCCCAAGTCCTTGCCGACCGCGCCGACGAGGTGGCCCTGATTGTAGGTGCGCACCCAACGCACCCCCGGCGGAAGTGCTGGGAGGGTCTCGGCGAGCGCGGCCGCCACCGCGCGGGTGACGGGAACCGTCGAGGCGCCAGGCTGCTTGAAAACGGTCATCGCCAGCGCCGGCCGGCCGTCAAGCAAAACCGCGTTGAGCGTCGGCACGGCCGAACGCACGACGCGCGCGAGAGCGCGCAGCGGGATCGGGCCCTCGGGTCCGGCGACCGGGATCGCTTCGATCTGGGACGCCGTCACGGGGAGGCTGCGGACCTCGATGAAGACGTCCTGATGTCCCGCGCTCAGATAGCCTCCCGGGGTCAGGAGAACCTGCGCCTTAAGCGCCTCCACGAGGGACGTCACCGATATTTTATAGCGGTGCATCGCGGCCAAATCCGGCTGAACCCAGAGCGCCTCGTCGCCGGTGCCGTAAACGTCGACGAGCTGCACGCCGGGCAGGGCGCGCAGGGCCGGGACGACGTCGGCCAAGACGGAGCGCTGAGCCTGCGCCGGAGCAACGGCGACGGGCAGCTCCAGGGCGTAGTCCGCCACCTCGTTGATCGCGTTGCCCATGATCTGGGCCAACGGGTGAACCGAGGGGGGCAGATCGCCGCGCGCGAGGTTGATGGCTCCGTCGACAGCCTGCAAGTCGAGCTGCGCGTCGCTTCCTTGCGCGAAGCGCACGTCGATCTCGACCGTGCCGTTGCCCATCGTCGAACGCACCGAGACCAGGCCCGGCAGCGACATGATCCGGCCTTCCAAGGGCCAGACGATCTGCGTTTCCAACTCGACGGCGGCGGCGCCGGGCTCATGGGCGACGACGCTGATCTGGGGGAAATTGAAGCGCGGCAGTACCTCGACCGGGATGTTATGCCAGGCGTAGAGGCCGTAGGCGATGAGCGCCCCGTAAACCAGGACCCACAGCACGGGCCGCGTTAATATCTCGCGCAGGCCGGCCGGCTTCGGCTCAGGCATCAGTTCGGAGCCTGATAGCTTTGGGCGACGTTGCGGTGGAATCGTAGGTAGGCATCGGCGACCACGATCCGCGTTCCAGGCTTGAGCCCGCGCTCGATGAAGGTCTGCCAGCCGCGCGTCGGCCCGAGTTCAACCTCCTGGGGCACATCGCCCGCGGGCGTGCGCGCAAGAACCCACCAGCGCCCGCCATCGAGGATCAGGGCGCGTGTAGGGACTGAGACCAGCGTCTCAACGGGTCCGATCAGCGTGACCGTGCCGAACATTCCATTCGCCCAGTCCGGTCGCGGGGACGCCGCGAGCAGGGCCACGGACTCTCCGCCGTCGGCTCTCAAGAGGCCGAACTTCGCGCAGACCTTGACCGGCACCGTTCGACCTGAACTCGCGGGCACGAAGGTCCCGCTCATTCCCGCCCGGATGGCATTCACATCGGCGCCGTAAAAGGCGGCCTTGAGCCAAAGCCGGTCGGAGGCCGGGCAGCTTGAGGGGCGGGCGTTTCCCCATGCGACCGGCGGCTCGACCTGCGCGTAGACCGGGTAGCGAGTACTGACCGTGCTGGCGATGACCGTTACGACGTCGGGGTCCGGCGCAGGACTCGCCGCAAGGGCCGCCGTGCCCACGAGTTGAAACGTCAGCATCACACCCAATAATCGCGGAAGCATGAGCCAATTAAATGATTTTTGCAGTGTGAAACACGGCTACTCTTCCTCGACGAACTTCCCGGCCTCGTCGAAGGTCGCCTCTCGGCGCTTGCGCCCGCGGCCAAACGTCAGCTCATAGGTGACCTTCCCGTCCGCCTTGGTCTGCTTCTCTGCGCGGGTTGCCTTTGCCTTCGGGTAGCGCGCGGAAAACGCCGACAGGACTTGCGCGGATACGCTCGCCAGCGTGAGGGTTTCCTCGGTTTGGAGGATCGCGCCGTCCGGCGCGACGTCGAGCTCCAAGCGCGTCTTTCGGAATTTGAGCTTTACCTCATATTGCTCCTTCCCATGTTCCTTTTCGGCCGTGCAGGAGGCAATGCGGGCACCGGGATGTGCTTTTCCTACGGCGTCAATGACGGGGAGCGGACAAGGCGCCTTGGCGTAGGCGCCGGAAGCGGCGGCAAGCAGGACTGCGGCGACAACGGATGTGCGGTCAGACATTGCAGTTATCTCCCGGCCCGCGGCCATGAAGGAAACCGAGGGCCCTTCATCTTGCATACGCTCAAGAGCGACTTGTTTGAAGCATAGCACGTTGGCCTTGCCGCAACATGACCGGAACATTACAGCCCTTGCGTCCGTCGGGCCGCCGCACCGCGCCCAAAATCACGGTCCCGCCCATCACCACGGGCACGTCCGGCGCCCGCGCCAGCCGGACGCCCAGCTTCTTGAACCGACCGATCAACGCCAGGTGCTCGAACGCGTTGGTCAGCTGGGGGGGAGGTCCACACGCTGGGTTTCCCGGTCGAATTCTTCTTCGCCATGTTCTACGGCCCGACGCGCTTGAGGCCGCTCAGGCTGTAATCGGCGCCCATTCCCTCCTTGTCCGAGGCGGCCTTTAGAGCGGCCTGGAGCTTCGCCGTCTTCACCGAGAAGCCCTTCTTGACCCTGAAGCTCACCGTCGACTTTTCCCGCGAGACGACGACGCGTTCGATCCCCGGGAACGTCTTGAGCGTCTTCTCGACTTCGGGCGGACACGCCGCGCACACGAGAGCCGCCGCCTTCGCCGAATAGGAGCCCGCTTTGAGAATTGCTTTCGCGCCTTTGCCCGCCGCGTTCGCGGCAAAGTCGGGCGTCGCCGCCAAGGCGGCCAGGACCAGCGCCAGCATCGCTATCTTCATTTTTTATTTCTCCATTAGTGCGACTGACGTTCCGGGATCGGCAGCGTCGCGACATCGACCGTCCCAAGCTTCATCTCATAGCGCCACTTCCACAACAGGAAGATCGGCGGGTAGACGAGGAGTTCCATGATGAAGCTTGTCGCCAACCCTCCGATCATGGGTGCTGCGATGCGCTTCATGAGGTCCGCGCCCGTGCCCAACGACCACATGATCGGAACCAGGCCCAAGAAGGCGCAGGCGACCGTCATCAGCTTGGGGCGCACGCGCTTGACCGCGCCGTGGATGATCGCCTCCTCCAGATCGGCGAACGTCCGCATTCTTCCTTGGCGAACCATGTCGTAATAGGCCATGTCCAGATAGAGCAGCATGAAGACGCCCGTCTCCGCGTCCAGGCCCATCAGCGCGATCATGCCGACCCAGACCGCGATCGACACGTTGTAGCCGAGCGCGAACAGAAACCAAACCGCTCCCACCAGCGAGAACGGCACGGCAAGCATGATAATGCCGGTCTTCGCCCAGGATTTCGTGTTCAGGTGCAGCAGGAATAGGATGATGAACACCGTCAGAGGCAGGACCACCTTGAGGCGCTTGCGTACGCGCGCCATGTTCTCATACTGCCCGCTCCACTGCAACGAGTAGCCCGTCGGCAGAGTCAACCCCGCGGCGACGCGCTTCTTGGCTTCCTCGACATAGCTCCCGATGTCGCGGCCGGCCACGTCCACGTAAACGTAGCCCGCGAGCATCCCGTTCTCGTCGCGAATCATCGCCGGGCCCGTGCGCAGGCGGATGTCGGCGAGCTCGGCCAGCGGAATCTGGGCGCCGTTCGGCGTGGGTACCAGCACGCGCCGGAGCGCCGGCAGGTTGTCGCGCAGTTCGCGGGCGTAGCGCACGTTGACGGAGTAGCGTTCGCGCCCCTCGACGGTCGTCGTGACCGTCTCGCCGCCGATGGCCGACGAGATGACGTCCTCGGCCTCTTTGATCGTCAAGCCGTAGCGCGCCAGACGCTCGCGCTTGAGGTCGAAGTCGACGAAGTAGCCGCCGGCGGTGCGCTCGGCGAAGACGCTTCGCGTTCCGGGCACGGGACGCAGGATGGACTCCAGGTCGGCGCCGATGCGCTGAATCTCGGCCAGGTCGTCGCCGTAGACCTTGATGCCGATCGGCGTCCGCACACCGGTGGTCAGCATGTCGATGCGCGCCTTGATGGGCATGGTCCAGGCGTTGCTGGTGCCGGGGATGAGAAGGTCCGCGTTCATCTCGGCCGTGAGCTCGTCCCAACTAATGCGGTCGTCCCAGATATGGCGCAGCGGCTTCTGAAAGAACTCCGGCAGGCTTGAATACCAGCGCGGCTTGCGCCGCCACTGCTCGCGCGGCTTCAGGATGATCGTCGTCTCCATCATGGACAGCGGCGCTGGATCAGTGGAGGTTTCGGCCCGGCCGGCCTTGCCGAACACCGACTCGACCTCGGGAAACGACTTCAGGATCGAGTCCTGGGTCTGCAGCAGCTTCTGAGCCTGCGCGACCGAGATGCCGGGCAAGGTCGAGGGCATGTAGAGGATCGAGCCCTCGTTGAGCGGGGGCATGAACTCCGAGCCCAGGTGCAGGTAGACGGGAATCGTCGACAACACGAGGAGTGCCGCCGCGGCGAGGACCTTCCAGGGACGGCGCAGGACCCAGCGGCAGGCCGGCTCGTAATACTTGAACAGCACACGACTGACGGGATGCTTCTCCTCGGGATAGTAGGTCCCGACCGCCATCCGGCTGGCCAGCCGTGCCAGCCACGCGGGCTTGAACGTGAAGTCGTTCATGCGGCTGAACATCATGCGCACGGCCGGGTCGAAGGTGACGGCCAGAATCGCGGCGATGGCCATGGCCAGGTTCTTCGTGTAGGCCAGCGGTTTGAAGAGCCGGCCCTCCTGGTCCATCAGCGTGAAGATCGGCAGGAAAGCGGCCGCGATCACCAGCAGCGAGAAGAACACCGCCGGCCCCACCTCCTGGAGCGCTTTCAGGCGCACCTCGTGGAAGTCGCCCTGGCGGCCGCCTTCGATCCAGAGCTGCAGTTTTTTATACGCGTTCTCGACCTCGACAACGGCGCCGTCCACCAGTATGCCGATGGAGATGGCGATACCCGACAACGACATGATGTTCGCCGTCAGGCCCATGAAATACATCGGTATGAAGATCAGGACGACGGACACGGGGATGGTCACGATCGGAATGAGCGCCGACGGGACGTGCCACAAGAAGATCAGTATGACGACGCTCACGATCGCGAGCTCAAGCGCCAGTTCCTCCTTAAGCGTGCCGATCGCATCCTTGATCAGCACGGAGCGGTCGTAGGTCGTGACCACCTTGACGCCCGGCGGCAGCGACGGCTTCAGTTCCGCGAGCTTGGCCTTCACGCGCGCGATGACGTTGAGGGCGTTCTCGCCGTAGCGCATGATCACGATGCCGCCCACCGCGCCCCCATCGCCGTCCAGGTCGGCGATGCCCCGCCGGATATCGGGACCCAGCTCGACGCGTCCGAGGGACTTGATGAGGACCGGCGTCCCGGACTTGTCCCGGCCCACGACGATGTTCGCGATGTCCGCCGCGGACTTCGCGTAGCCGCGGCCGCGGACCATGTACTCCTTGCCGGAGAACTCGACAAGGCGCCCGCCGACGTCGTTGTTGCCGTCGCGGACGGCCTCGATGACGGTCCCGATCGGGATATTGTAGGCGGCGAGTGCCGCCGGATCGAGGTTGACCTGGTACTGCTTTTGATAGCCGCCGATTGAGGCGACCTCGGCCACTCCCGGGACAGATTGCAGGGAGTAGCGCAGGTGCCAGTCCTGGAAGCCGCGCAGTTCGGACAAGCCGAGCCTGCCCGTCTTGTCGACGAGCGCGTATTCGTAGACCCAGCCCACGCCGGAAGCGTCGGGGCCCAACTCGGTCTTTACGCCCGCGGGAAGCTGGGGGAGTATCTTGCTCATGTACTCGAGCGTGCGCGAGCGAGCCCAATAGACGTCGGTGCCGTCCTTGAAGACGACGTAGACGTAAGAGTAGCCGAAGTCGGAGAAGCCGCGGATCGCCTTGACGCCCGGAGCGCCCAGCATCGCGCTCACGATCGGGTAGGTGACCTGGTCCTCGATGACGTCGGGCGGGCGGTCCCAGCGCGAGTAGATGATGACCTGCGTGTCGGACAGGTCCGGCAGCGCGTCGAGACGCGAGTTCTTCATGCAGTCGTACGCGCCGGCCAGGGCCGCGACGGTGAGCAGGACGACGGTGAACTTGTTGCGCGCCGACCAGGCGATGATTTTTTCGATCATGGGGCGCTCTGGAGCGCGGATTCCGAGTCTACGAGGAAATTGGCCGACGTCACGACTTTTTCTCCCGGCTTCAAACCGGCGAGGACCTCGTAGTAGCCGTCGGCCTCCAGGCCGACCCTCACTTCGCGCGGCTCCACGAGGCCGCCGCCCGCGTCGACGTAAGCGAGCTGCCGCGTCCCCGTGTCCAGCAGGGCGCTTTCAGGCAGCGCCAGCTTGCGTCCGATGCCGGCGCGGATCGTGGCGTCGACGTATGTCTCGAGCTTGAGCAAGCCCTCGGGGTCGGGGACCTCGATGCGGACTTTCAGCGTCCGCGTCTGGGAAGAAAGAATGGGGTCGAGAGCCTTGACGACGCCGTGCAGACGCAGGCCCGGGGAGGCCGGGCTCGTGATCTCGACGGTCTGGCCGGGCTTGACGAGCGGGATCTCGTATTCGTAGACCTGGGCATAGACCCACACCGAGCCCCCGGGAACGCCGAACAGCAAGTTCGTCGGCGGCTGCGTCGACGCGGCGACGGCGGAGAGCTGCTCTTCGGAGAGGCCGAGTTGTCTCAACCGCAACTGAGAGGCACGCACCAGCGCGTCGGCGCGCAGGCGCGAGTCCGGGTAGGGGCTGTGCTTGACGGCGTCGCGGGCCTGGGCCGACTCACGGTACTCGGCGATCGCCTGGTAGAGTTCGGGATCGTAGGCCACGCTCCCGCTGGCCCGCACAATCGCCGCGAGATCGCGAAATTCGACCGGCTCGGACTTCATGCCGATCAGCCGCTTCTTCTCCGGAGACAGGACGACGTTGCCCTGCCCCGACACCGCGCTCGCGGGCCCTTTCTCGGCGTAGACGGGGACGTAGTCCATGCCCATGCCGTCCTTCATCGGCACGGGCGAGGTGACCGCCGGATCCATCGGGCTACGGTAAAACAGCGGCTTGCCTTCGGCCGCCGGGGCGACCGCGTCCTGCGACGCTCTCGAACGCGCGTCGAGAACGGCGCGCAGCGCCAAGCCGCCGGCCGTCAGAAGGGCGATGATCGCGATGAGGACCGACGCGGTTCGTTTCATGGCGCTCTTAGCTCCCGTCCGACGATGCGGCTCAACTCGGCCAGCCGCTGCTCGTATTCCTCGATATCCTGCAGATACTCCAAACGATAGTTCAGCAGCGACCTTTGGGCGTCGAGAAGGTCGAGGAAGGAGTTTGCGCCCGTCATATAGCCGGACCCGGCGACGGCGAGGGCTTCGCTCGCCTGGGGCAGCAATGTGGTCCGATAGGCGTCGGCCAGGCGCTTGGCCGTCCGCGCCCGCGCCCAGGCCGTCCTCAGGTCGGCCGACGTTCCCACCCGCATGGCCTGTAGCTCGGCCTCGGAGCTTGCCTTTTGCGCGCGCGCCTCGTCGACCTTGGCCAGCGGCTTCCAAAACCAGAGCGGCACCGTGAATCCGACCACGGCGTCGCGCGAGCTGCCTCCGGGCTCCGTCGGCGCGTCGCGGTAGCGGAACTGGAGCATGAGATCGGGAAGGAACGCGGACTTGGCCAGGGAGAGATCGAGCGCCGCCTTGCGGGTCTCAAGCGTGGCCTGCCGAAGCTCCGGCCGCCCCGACTGCGCGTCGGCCTCCAGGCGGTCAAGCGGAAGGTCCAGGTCGCCCGGGTCGGGATCGGCGGGCGTTCCCAGCGGGACGCGCTCGTCGCGGTTGAGCAGGGCGTTGAGCTGGGCCTCGTCCGCCTCTTTTTCCCGATCGACGGCGACCACAAGATCGAGCATCCGCGTCAGTTCGGTCTGCGCCTTGAGCGCGTCAAGCTGGCTGGAGCGGCCGGCGGCGTATTTCGACTCCGCGACTTTCGAGAAGCGGCGCATGATCTCGACGTTCTCATTGAAGATGTCGAGCGCGCGATACGCCAGAAAAAGTCCGGCGTAGGCCTGCTCGGCCTGGGACGAAACCTCGCGGACCTTGGCGCGGTAGGCCTGCTCGGCGATCTCGGCCTCGCGCTGCGCCCGGCTGTGCCGGAAATAGAGGGTGGTCGGAAACGGCGTCTCCTGGGTGACGGCGATGTTCTTCTCCATGGCGTTGTTGATGATGTTTCCGTTGAGCGGAGCGTACATCCGCTCGATGTCGACGCGCGGCTTGTCGGGCGTTGCGGCCTGCACGATCCGCTTTTGCGCCGCCTCCCAGCGGGCTTTCGCCGCGGCGATCTCCGGGTTGTCGCTCTCGACGACGGCCAGCACTTGAGCGAGGGTGATCGTGCCGGAGGAAACGAAGGCCGCCGTCTGAGCCGCGGCCGGATGTGACACGGCCAAGGAAACGGCTGGAATCATCAAAATGCACCGCCAAGTTCGCATGCTCACGGTTTTATCCTCCGTCCTCATGGCTCGCTTGCGTTCGTTCCCATGTTGTAAGTAAAAACCAGTTCGCCGCCCAGATAGGCCGTGGCGAGCAGCGCGCCCGCGCAGGCCAGCCAAGCGGCGATAAAAAGCCTCGATCCACGGTCCTTGAAAAATTTCCTCCACAACGAGAGCGCCGAGAAGACTCCGACCGTCCAGAACGCCAGCGCCTTATGATCGGCAAGCGTCTCCCACGCCGGCGGCACATGCGGCGCCGTTTTCTCGGCAAACAGGCCCAGGCCCATCGCCGCCCAAGCCGACGCCGTCCCCAGCCACAAGAGCCATGAGACGGCGTCGGCCAGCCAGCCCCGCTTCCCGCCGCTGACCCGATCGGCCACACCGCCCGCGAGGCCCGTCAAGAGCAGCGCGATCGGGAAATGGACGAACGCCGCGTGCAGGACGTAGAGCTTGGGCATCGCTCACTCCATGACGACGCTTTCGACGGCGATGGCTTGGACTCCGCCGCGCTCGTAGGCGTCGCCCTTGACCGTCATCGTGTCGCCGACCATCTCCCGGGCCTGCTCGTAGGGCTTGCGGGCCTTGGCCGAGGAGTGGTCTTCGATGAGCAGGTAGACCTTTCCGTCCTGAGTCAGTATGCCCAGCGGCGCCCCGTTCTTGATGCACATCCGGGCGCATTCGACGTGCTTCTTGCCCTTGCCCTCGTGGGGCATGTAGCAGAACATGTCGAGGAGTTCGCCCTTGACCGTGACCTCCTTGCCTCCCGCGCCATGTTCCGCGTCATGGCCCGAATGCGACCAGGCGTATCCACCAAGGGCGACGACCGACAGTGCGGCGACGAGAAGTGACTTCTTCATTGCAGTATCTCCATAATGTGGGCAGTGCGGCTGTCGAACGGACCACGGACGCAAAGCGCCCGGACACAAGACATGGGAACCCGGGCAAGCCGGGAGTTTAGAGGACGGCGAGGAGGGACGGCGGAGGGCGAGGCCCCCGCAGGGCGCCGGCAAGGAGGGACGATTCGGCGCCCGGAGGCGCGCGTGAGGAAAACGCGATTCGAGCCGGCGCGTCGGAACTTGCCGCCGATCGGTCGACGCAGATCAAGACGACCGCGTCGATCGGCGCGGGCAGCGCCGCCCGTGCAGGAAGCAGGGCGGACGCGGCATTCGGCCCGCGAACGCAGCACGGCGCCTGAGAACGGCGGGAGGGCGCGCCCTGAGCATGGCCGCGACAGTGGCCGCAAGCCTCAGCGACGGCCGCAGGCGCCGCGGAAAAATCCAGCGCGCACGCCTGGCGGCACAAGCCCGCGCATAGGCAGACGACCATCACCGTCAGCGTCGTCACACGCCGCAAATGCAACATGGCGTAGTATAACCCCGACGCCGCGAAAAGTCAAATTTCAAAAGTACCCGCCGCGGCGGGAAGCGGCCTGACGCGGCGTCTTAATCTTTAAGGAACGAGGGCTTCTGTTTTGCTAAGACATTCCCATAAAGCCGCAGGGAGAACGCCATGAGCGACGCCGCCTATCAAGAACGCCTGGAGATCGACTACCCGAGCGAGGGGGAGCACATAGACCTCTCGGGCTATACGTTCCGCGTGGGCGCCGATCAGGCTCTGGCCTTCGCCGAAGTCTCCATCGACCGCGGCCCCTGGCTTGCCTGCCGCCAGGCCTGCGGCTTATGGTGGTACGACTGGACCGGCTACGCGCCCGGAGAGCACGCGGTGTCCGCGCGCGCCGTGGCGCAGGGCGGACGCACTTTGAACTCCACCCCGCGCCGCTTCGTCGTCGACGCCAAGCGCTGAACGCGACCGAGCGCGGCCGTCTTTATGCGGCCGGCGTCTGGATTTCCGAAAGATCCGCGACGCGCTTGAAGGCGCCGACCAGTCGCGCCAGCAGGGCGAGGCGCTGAAGCTTCAGCGCCTCGTCGTCGACCATGACCATGACGTTCTCGAAGAATCCGTCCAGGTGCGGCTTGATGGAGACCAGGCCGCCGAGCGCGCCCGCGTAGTCGCCGTCAGTCACGCGCGAGGCGACCTGGGCCTCGGCGCTCTGAACGGCGTCGTAAAGAGCCAGTTCGGCCTTGTCGACCAGTCGTGCGCGATCACCGACGACGCCGCGCTCCGCGCCCTTCGATTGCTTCAAGATGTTCGACGCGCGCTTGAAGGCCGCGGCGAGCGCCTCGAAGGACGGATCGCGGCGCGCGCCCTGCAAGGCCTTGAGGCGCTTCAGCGCGGCGGGAAGATCGCGGAGCGCGCCGGCGCGGACCGCGCGGATCTCGTCGACCGCGAAGCCCTGCTCCTCGAAATAGGACGTCGCCCGTCCCCAGACGAAATCGGCGAGTTTGGCCGACAGACTTTCGGGATCGGAAGAGCGAACCGGCTGAGCCTCGGCGGCGTTCTTGAACGCCTCTAAAAGATCGATCGACAGATTCCTTTCAATGACGATGCGCACCGCGCCCAGGGCCTGACGGCGCAAGGCATAGGGGTCGGCCGAACCGGTGGGAATTAAGCCGACGGCGAAGCAGCCGGCCAGGCTGTCGAGCTTGCCCGCCAGCGACACGACGGCGGCCTCCGCCGTCGCGGGAACGGGACTTTTTGCCGCGACGGGGAAATAAAACTGCTCGATGGCGACGGCGACGTTCTCCGCCATCTGTTCACGCCGCGCATAGACGCCGCCCATCGTGCCTTGAAGTTCCGGGAATTCCTTGACGACGTCCGTGACGAGATCGGCATAAGCGACCCGTGTTGCGTGAACGACGACGCTCTGGTCGACCGCGGCGCCCAATGCTCCACAGAGGTCGGAAGCGATATTGCCCACGCGCGTTCGCTTGCCCTCCATGCTGCCGAGTTCTTGCTGATAAGTCACCTTCGACAGCATCGGAAGCCTCGCCGCCAAGTGACCGGCGCAGTCGCGGCCGAAGAAGAAGGCGGCGTCGTTGAAGCGCGCCTCCAGCACCCGTCGGTAGCCTTCGGCCACCAATTTATTTCCTTCGGAGCGGCCGTCTCGCACGCCGATGAAGGCGGGCAGAAGTCCGCCCTTCGCGTCGATCACCGGGAAGAATTTCAACTGCTTCTTCATCACCAGCTTGAGCAGGGCCGCGGGCAGGCGCAGGTGCTCGTCGCGCAAGCGCACGACCACGGCGGAGGGATGCTCGACCATGTCCACGGTCTCGCGCACCA
>JABEUV010000166.1 GCA_013044195.1 Elusimicrobiota bacterium
AACAAGGGTGGCCGCTTTGTCCGGAACGGTGGCCGCTTTGCTCCGGAACGGTGGCCGCTTTGCTCCGGAATGGTGGCCGCTTTGGTCCGGCGCACCCACTGGGGACGGGTATCCGGAATCTTGCCTTCGAAGACGATCTCCCGGGCTTCTTCGACTTCAAACCGAGTGCCCTCGATGTAGTTCGAAAAATACGCCTCGAAGAATGCGAGGTTGCGCAGCGCCTCGGGATCGGAGTGCGGTTCCGGAGCCTCTCTTAACGGCGTCGCTTTTAAGGCGGCGAAGAGCGTTTCGAAAAGCCTCAGCCGGTCCGGATCATACGCCTCCCCGGCCGCCCGGGCTTTGGCCGAGGCCGAATGGAGCGAGGACGCCGGCTTTGTCCGAAGCATGGCGCCGATGATCCGGTCCAGAGTCTTGAACTCATCCTTGAAACCCAGATTTTTCGCCACCCGGCGGGCGTTATCGCGCAGCTCGTTGAGAGCCTTCTCGCCTCTCAAACGTAGTATTCTTTCCAGGCGCTCCTCCAGTTCCTTGCGCTGAATGGACTTGGGAGAAGCGCTGCGCTTGCGGCTGGGCTGCAGATTTTCAAGGAATGCTCTTGTTTGAGAGGCCATGAAGAGATTTCCCATGAACGGCTTGTCCTCTTCCCCCGCGGACGGGCCCTTAAAAATCCGCACCGTGACGCCCGGAAGAACAACCTTTCGCGGGTAAGGCCCCGTCAGAAACACGTCCCAATCCTTCGTGGGCTTGCCTTCAAGCGCTGTCCGATGACTCAGCACCGTTCCGGGAAAGAGGCGACTCAAGATTGGATAGAGATTGTCCCGGATGATCCGCTCGGGAGAATCGGTCAGGTTCGTGGTGTAGATTCGAGGCGCGATCTTGCGCGCCTTGCCGGCGCGCACCAAGCGGCGCAGGCGCTTGGCCGCCTTGTTTTCAGACGTCCCAAAAATGATCTCCGCAAGTGGCGTCATTTTGTCACGTTAATGGACCTTAAAATGATTAATTGGCCTATTTTCTAATCAATATATAACACAGATGTCCTGTTTTTTCAATATAAATAATTAAATAGGTCATTTTTAAATTATTATTTGGCCGAGGAATACCCCGGACTGTCCGTACCCCCGCCAGGGCTCCTAGGGGTTGACTCCCGCGCGCAACGAGCTACACTTCACGCATGGAGCGTTGCCGCTAAAGATGTCCGAAGAGCAATCCCGCGTCTCCCGCCGCAAGCCGCCGAGATACCCGCCGACAGCCGTCGGCACGTCGCCTCCCGAAGGCCGCGCGCCTTCGAAATCGAGACGCATTATTTCTTTTTTGAGTGCGCACCGCGGCGTCGGAAAATCGACGGTCGCGTTCTACTCCGCCGTGGCTTGGGCCGACCGCGCGTCTTGCCAGGTTCTGTATGTTCCCTTCGATTTCGCCGCGGGCGAAAAATACCGCCGCCGGCTCGGGCTGGGAGCCATTCAAGATCCGCAATCCGGATTGACGGAGCCCATTGAGATCAGCCGTCATGGCGTCGGAGTTCTCCGCTTGGCGGACGCTCGCGCCGGATGGGAGCCCATCCAGCGTCAAGACGCCCTCCAGTTTTTAATGAGTCTGAGTTGGAGATACGATCTTTTCATCGACATCGATTTGGATTACTTTGAGACGTCGCCTCGTCAACGCGATTCTCCGGCAGTCGCTCCTGGAGCAAGCCTCGGACGTCCACTTTGAAAACGACGACGGAGGCTGTCATCTTCGCTTTCGCATCAGCGGCGCGCTTCAAGAACGCACGCCTCCGCCCCAGCGCATGTTCGACGCCATCGCTTGCCACCTAAAGTTTCTCGCAAAACTGGACGCCGCCGAGCGTCGGCGCCCGCAAGGCGGTCGGTTCTCGATCAAGGCCCAGGGCCGGGTCCTTGAGGTCCACGTGTCGACCAGCGCAACAGCACAAGGCGAACGCGTCGTCCTGCGGCTGGAACCGGCCTAAACGGTTCGGCGCCGTCGCCCCGGGGACATATCGCGGCTTTACGCGGGAACAGCCGGATTTCTTGCGCCGACCATCCAAAGGTTGTTCGTTTTAAGCCAGGACTCCAACGGCGCGTAGTGGAATCTCTTCGCGTAGGCGGTCAGTTTGGGTTTGTCCAGGTCCCAGGCGCGACCCCTCTTATGGGGCAATTGGAGCGGCGAGCGCGGCGTCAACGCCAAATAGACCAGGTCCAGGAACGCCTTCTCGCGCTCCGCGACCGGATATTGCCCGGACCCGGCCTGGCGGGTCTCGAAACCCCACATCACATGCCGGGGCAAATGGTGGAACCGGAATTCGCCGATCGCCGTGGAATATCTTCGGGGCATCGCGGACGTGACCGCTGAGATCACGTGCGGAATTTCCTCGACGACTCCGTAATCGGCAAGCGCGCTATGAAGCGAAACGCAGGCCGGCCACGGCGCCCGCAGGAAGGGGACCGCTTCATACGGATTCAGGTTTGCCGCCAATTGATTGACCCAAACCCCGCGCTTGATCCGGACCAGCAAGTCCCTGGTCGCCAGCCGCGCGAGAGCCTTCGTCGCGGCGACGTCCGTCAACCCGCTCAGCGTGATGAAGTCCGCCGTCGTAAAGACGCGAAGGCGTTGCTCCCGCAGAATGGCGATGATTTCCGCGGCGTTCATTCCATCATCCCCAGAAGCAGGCCCAGCGCTTCATCTTTCTGCTTTTCGAACACCGCGGAATCTCGGTAGAGATCCATCAGCTCCGCCGTGAGGTAGGGCACGACTTGTTCCTGAAAAACTTCAAAGGTAAACGACAACACCTTTTCGGCGGCCGCCTTAGGCATCCCCGCCTCCAGCAACCCGTTCACCTCTTCCGGCCTGCATCCCATCGTAAAGAACAGATGGTGCAGATCGAAGAAATCGCGCAAGGCGTTTCTCCCCTCCGCCGCCAGAGCCGCGATCTTTTGCGCGGACATGCGGGGCGCGTCGTAATATTGGGCGGCGAACGCAGCGACTCCGTAGCGCCGCAGGAGATTCGAATCCGGAACACCCGTCGAGTGTCGGATATGGTCGTGGCGTCGGCTGAATTCGATCTTTGCATGAAGCTCTTCACCGTTCATTTGGAGCGCGATTTTCCAACGCTGGGTCGTCTCCGTCTGCTTGGATTTCGTCGCCCTTATCCCGGAGACTCCGGCCGGCATCAGCGTCGCGAGCATGGCTCCACCGTCGATCACGGAGTCGACGGCCTTCCGGAGAGTCTCCACCCTGACCTGCGAGACGACGTCCAGATCGATGTCCTCGGACAGGCGCGACGACCTGTGGAAGAAGCGCAGGCAGATCCCCCCCTTGACCGCGTAGGAACGGCCGGAAAGACGCGCCCCTAACTGGCGCAGGAACGTGAGATGAAATAGTTCGCGGAGTTCGAAGGACTTGGTTGACATGGGCGGACCGAGACTCTTTGACACGCCTGTTTACATATATATCAGACAACTGTCTTATAAGTCAAGTATCTATTATTTAATAATCATGAAGCGGTCGTTGGCGCCCGATCAATGGCCAAAGGGCGCTCGGCCATACTGTTGCGCGGCTTCACTGAAGCCGCTCGGGAGTTTTTTGTATAGTAGCGGCGTTCCCGCTCCAAGGGGACAAGAGAGATTTTTCCAGGAGAAACATGGGACTCCACATCGTCGTGTGCGTCAAGAGCACGCCCGCCAATTCCAACGTGCCGGTCGACGCCGCCACCGGCCAGCCGAAGATCGCCGGCGTGCCGGCCGCGATCAATCCCTATGACGAATATGCCGTGGAAGAGGCCGTGCGCCTGAAGGAGCGCGCGGCCGGCTCAACGGCCACCGCGCTGACCGTGGGCGCGGACGCCGCGGCCGAGGTCCTGCGCGAGGCCATCGCGCGCGGCTGCGACGCGGGTGTGCTGATTTCCGGCGCGGAGTTCGACGGCGGAGACTCTCTGGCCACCTCGCTGGCGCTGTCGGCCGCCATCAAGAAGCTCCACGCCGAGAAGCCGGTCCACCTGGTGCTGTTCGGCAAGAACACCAGCGACGTGGGCGCCGGCGTGGTGGGCGCGCAGACGTCCGCGTGGCTGGACTGGCCGGACGCGACCGCGGTCAAGAAGATCGAGGCCATCGACGAGACCTCCGCGACCGTGCACCGCGCCATGGAAGACGGCGTGGACGCGCTGAAGCTCACCTTGCCCGCCTGCGTCTCCACCGTCAAGGAAATCAACGAGCCGCGCCTGCCCTCGCTGAAGGGCAAGATGGCGGCCAAGAAAGCCGTGCTGCCGAAATGGGGTGCCGCCGAACTGGGCCTGACGCCCGCGCAGGTGGGTGCCGCCGGAGCCGGTGCGGTCGTCGTCAAGGCCGCGACCCCGCCGGCGCGTCCGGCCGGAGCGCGCGTGGAAGGCGCCAACGCCGCGGAGAAAGCCGCCAAGCTCGTCGATATCCTTCTGGAAAGGAAACTGATCTAACATGGCCAACAAAGGAATTCTTATCGTCGCCGTCTCCGCGCGCGGCAGCCTGCCCGCCGCCACCTACGAACTGATCACCGCCGGTCGGCGACTGGCCGACGCGCTCAAGGAGCCGCTGGCGGCCGTCGTCCTGTCCGAGAAGGCGTCCACGCTGGCCGCCGACCTGGCCGCGCGCGGCGTCGACAAGGTGCTCTGCGTCGAAAGCCCCGCGCTGGCCAACTTCGTAGCCGAGACCCACGCGAAGGCCGCCGCCCAGGTGGCTCTCGCGGGCGGCTACGGCCGCGTACTGCTGGCCTCGAACGTGACCGGCCGCGCGCTGGCCGCGCGCCTGGCCGTGGCGCTGAAGGCGGGACTGGCCGCCGACGTCTCCGAGATTCTGCCGGACGGCAAGGTCCTGCGGCCCTACTACTCGGGCAACCTGGTCGCCCAGGTGGAGTTCAAGACGCCGGTCGCCGTCATGACCATGGCGCCGATGTCCTATCCGCGCGCCGAGAAGACCGGCGCGGCCGCGCCCATTGAGGCCGTCGCTTTCGATCCGGGAACGGCGAAGACGCAGTTCGTCTCGTTTACGGCCGAGGCCGCCGGCGAGATCGACATGGGGGCCGCCGAGCGCATCGTCTCCGGCGGACGCGGCCTGGGCAGCGCCGAAGGCTTCAAGCCCGTCATCGAGCTGGCGCACACCATCGGCGCCGCCGTGGGCGCCAGCCGCGCCGCGGTGGACTCCGGCTGGATTCCCTACAAGAACCAGGTCGGCCTCACCGGCCGCGCTGTGCGCCCCAAGCTGTATGTGGCCGTCGGCATCTCCGGCCAGATCCAGCACCTGGCCGGCATGTCCTCGGCGGGCACCATCGTCGCGATCAACACCGACAAGGACTGCCCGATGATGCAGTTGGCCAGCGTCTCCGTGCAGGGCGACTACGCCGAACTGATCCCGGCCATCACCGCCGAGATCAAGAAGCGCAAGGGCTCGGTCGCCGTCGCGGCCTAACCGGAGAGGTTCCGCCCCGCCGCCCCACGCACGCGGGCGCGCGGGCGGCCGCCCCTTCGCCGGGATCGCGGCGGATTGACCGCCGCTCGACTCGCTCCCCGGCTGACGGCGGAATCACGGACGGTACGCCGTGGTCGCGAGACGTCCCGGCAAAGGGGCGGTCGCCCGCCACCTGACCTGGCGGTCCGAACCGACGGATCAGCGGAAAAAACTGATTAAACGGAATCCTTCTTTGCGGGGTGGTTGCCGTCGGGGAAGATCCAGCGCGGGACCAGCCACTCCAGGACCGCGGTCAACGTGATCGCGCCGGCGATAATCGCCATCGCCGTGGAAATGCTGAACCAGTCCAGTAGAAGGCCCGCGGCCAACGCGCCGCCGGCGGAGAACAGCATGTCGACCATCGCAAACGCGCTCTCCACGCGGCCCAGCTTGGTGTCGTCGATCTCGCGGCGCACGATGGGCGCCATCACGATGCCGACCGGGCCGTGGAAAATCTGCATGCCGAACTGCACGAACAGCATCGTGCCCAGCGCCGCCCAGAACACGTGCGGCGCCACCAACGTGGGCACCGCCCAGGTCAGCCAAAACAAAAGGGAGGAGACCGCCGCCATCCGATAGAAGCGCCCGTGGCCCAGTTTTTCGATGAGCCGGTCGCCCTTGTCTCCCTCCATCCGCCAAGACGAAAGGAAGCGCCCAAACGACTCCGCGGCCAGCAGGAGACCGAAGATGCCCCCCGCCGTGGCCAGCAGTCCGCCCACCACCGGCAGCGCGAAATGCGGCCCCACGCCGACGACGTCTTTGATGAAATTGGGCAGGACGACCATCGGCATCGCGTCGCTCAAGAAGGCCTCGACGGCGCCCACACCGATGAGGGTGGACAAAACCTTGTTGCGCAGGATGTAGGAGAAGCCCTGCGCGGCCTCGTGCGCGTCGAAGGCGCGCGCCAGGCGCTCCTTCCAGCCCAGGCCCGGCTCGACCGGCGCGCGCGCGCCG
>JABEUV010000017.1 GCA_013044195.1 Elusimicrobiota bacterium
GCGCCGCGCGGCGCTGATCGTGCGCGAGATCAAGGAGCGGCTGGCGACCGACAAGCCGCTGTGGGCGTTCACGTTGACGTGGGACAAGGGCCGGCAGCACGGCCAGGACCCGGTGATGATGAACGACGCGGGCGTCGACGTCGACGCGGCGATGTTCTACCGGGCCGACCGAGACCAGTTTGCGGCCATGCTCAAGGATTGGCACGCCTACCTGCGCCGCGGCGACGCGCAGATCATGCCCGGAGACATCTTCGACTGGGGCCTGCACCAGAAAAGTCCCGCGGGTCCGGCGGAATTCGCGCGCCGCCTGCGCGCGGCGCGGGCGCGCGTCTACGCCGACGGCCCCGCGGACGCCGTTTTCTTCCACGATCTCGACCGTCTGCTCAACGGCCGCCTGGGGCGCTGGGGCACGCGCGGCTGGGCGCGGGCGGCGCGCGACGTCGCCGATGAGCTAAAATCTTCCGCCGCACAGGAGAAACGACCATGACCTTCGCCGCCCTCGCTCTGTCGCTCGCCTTGAACCTCGCGCCCCGCGCGGACGCAAGCGCCGCAGCACCCGCCTGCCATGCCCAGACCGTGGCCAAGAAGGCGAAGCTTCGCTTCAAGCGCGGCAAGCCGATCACGGTCGACGTCGTCGACACCCCGCTGTCGCGCGAGGTCGGGCTCATGTGCCGCACGCGCCTGCGGCGCGACTACGGGATGTTGTTCGTCTTCCCGCAGGAGATGTCGCTGAACTTCTGGATGAAGAATACTTTGGTCAGCCTCGACATCGTGTGGATCGGCGCGGACAAGAAGATCACCGTGATCCACGACCATATGAAGAAATCGACCGTCGCAACGCCCGACGACAAGGTGGCCGTCGCCGGCGGCCGCGGCCAATACGTCCTGGAACTGCCGGCCGGGACGGCGCGGCGGCGCGGGCTGAATCCGGGCGACAAGCTGACCTTCGACGTGGCGATCCCGGAAAAATAGCGCGGCGCGCTATTCGTCGAAGCGGTAGCCGAAGCCGCGCACCGCGACGATCTTGTCGGCCGGTCCGCCCAGCTTCTGGCGCAGGTGGGAGAGCGTGACGTCGATGACCTTCGTCGTCAGCTCCATGTCCGGTTCGTAGCCCCACACGTGTTGGAGCAGGAAATCGCGCGTCAGCACGCGGTTCTTGCGCAAGATCAAGAACCAGAGCAGGTCGAACTCCTTGGCCGACAGCGGCACTTCCCGCCCGCCGACCCAGACCTTGCGCGAGTCGCGGTCGAGCTTCACCCCGCCCGCTTCCAGCGCCGGCGGCTCGTCGGCCTTGCCCGCGCGGCGCAAGAGCGCGCCCACGCGCGCGACCAGCTCCTCGGTGTTGAACGGCTTGGCCACGTAGTCGTCGGCGCCGGTGCGCAGGCCCGCGACTTTGTCGGCGACGTCCTTCTTGGCCGTCAGGATGATGATGGGCAGGGCGGAGAGCTTCTCGTCGGCGCGCACCTCGGCCAGCAGGTCCACGCCGTCGCCGTCGGGCAGGTTGCGGTCCAGGATCATCAGCTCGGGCGGTGATTTCTTCAGACGCGCGCGCGCCTTGGCCAAGGTGTCCACGGTCTGCGCGTCGAAGCCTTCCGCGCGCAGGACCTCCAGGATCAAGTCCGCCGTCGCCGCCTGGTCCTCGACGACCAGGATTTGAGCCTTGATCATGGGCGCCAGTATAGCAAAAGCGCCTACAGCGGGATATTCCCGCGGTTCTCGTGGGTGCCGGGCGCGCGCTTGTCCTTGAGGAAGCGCAGGGCGCGCGCGATCTTGTAGCGCAGTTGAGAGGGCTCCACGACCTCGTCGAGCGAGCCCGTGGACGCGGTCTGGTAGGGCGAGGCGAACTTGGCGGCGTACTCCGCGGAGAGCTTGGCCTTCAGCGCCAACTTTTCTTCATCCGTCTTGCACGCGGCGATCTCGCGCGCGTAGAGTATTTCCACCGCGCCCGCCGGTCCCATGACCGCGATCTCCGCGCAGGGCAAGGCGAAGTTGAAGTCGGCGCGCATGTGCTTGGAGCTCATGGCGATGTAGGCGCCGCCGTACGCCTTCCTCAATATGACGGTGATTTTCGGCACCGTCGCCTCCGCGTAGGCGTGCAGGATCTTGGCGCCGTGGCGGATGATGCCGCCGTGCTCCTGCTGGACGCCGGGCCAGTAGCCGGGCACGTCCACCAAGGTCAGCACGGGGATGTTGAAGGCGTTTAAGAAGCGGATGAAGCGCGCGGCCTTGTCGGAGGCGTTGATGTCCAGCGCGCCGGCCAGGTGCGCGGGGTTGTTGGCCACCACGCCCACCACCTCTCCCCCCATCCGGCAGAAGCCGGTGACGATGTTTTTGGCGTAGGCGGACTGCACCTCGAAGAACTTGTGCTCGTCGGCGATCTGCCAGATAATGTGATGGATGCGGTAGGGGCGGCGCGGGTCCAACTCGCACATCTTTTCCAAGAGCGGGACCTGGCGCCGCAGCGGGTCGGGGTTGGCCACGCGCGGGGGCTTTTCAAAGCGGCTTTGCGGCAGGTAGCCCAGCAGCTCGCGGACCTGGCGGAAGCAGTCCGGCTCGGACTTGGCCACGAAGTGGCAGACGCCGGACTTGGAGGCGTGCGCGTCGCAGCCGCCCAACTGCTCGGCGGAGACCTCCTCGCCCGTGGCGGCCTTGACCACGTCGGGGCCCGTCACGAACATGTTGCTGATGCCCTCGACCATGAACACGTAGTCGGTCAGCGCCGGCGAGTACACGGCACCTCCCGCGCACGGCCCCAGGATCACCGAGATCTGCGGAATCACTCCCGAGGCTTGGACGTTGCGCGCAAAAATTTCCGCGTAGCCGTCCAAGCTGTCCACGCCTTCCTGAATACGGGCTCCGCCGGAATCCAAGAGGCCGATCACCGGCACGCGGTTCTGCAGGGCCAGGTCCATGACCTTGCAGATCTTGTCGGCGTGCGCCCGGCCCAACGAGCCGCCGATCACGGTGAAGTCCTGCGCGTAAACGCAGACCTCGCGCCCGTTGATCTGACCGAAGCCGGTAATGACGCCGTCGCCGGGGATGTCCTTGTCCTTGAGGCCGAACTCCACGGCGCGCGTGGAGACCAGCAAGTCGAGCTCCTGAAAGCTGCCCTCATCCAGCAGGTAGTGGATGCGCTCGCGCGCGGAGAACTTGCCGCGCGCCTTCTGCGCCTCCACGCGGGCCGCGCCGCCCCCCGCGCTGGCCTTGGCCGTGGCCGCGCGCAGGCGCCGCAGGCTCTCCGCCGCGGGCCGCGCCGGCGCGCCCTTCACCGTTTTCGTCAGATCGTCGTTCATGATGTCTCCTCCGTGCAGGCGACCGCCAGCAGAGCCGCGCCCACGCGCTCGAAGCGCACGTTCACGCGCGGCGCGCCCAGCGCGCGCCAGGCGCGCTCCGGCGCTCCCGAAAACCGCGCCGTCCCGTCTTCCACGCGCACGTCGCGCGCGTCCGCGTCCAGCCCCAGGCCCAGCAGCTTCAGCGCGGCTTCCTTGCCCGTCCACAGCCGCGCCTGGGCCTCGGGGTCCGAGGCGGGCGCCGCCGCGGCCTCGCCGGGGGCGGCCACGAAGGCCACGACCTGCGCCGGCCGCGCGACCACGCTTTCCAGGTCCACGCCCACGCGCCGTCCCCCCGCGCCCACCGCCGCCGCCCCGCCCTCGGCCGCGTGCGAGATCGAGAAATGCGGCACGGCGAAGGGCGTGCCGCGCGGCAGGCGCAGGACGGGCCGGCCCGCGGCGTCGTTGGACAGTTCCAGCTCCTCGGGTCGGGGCGTCCAGCCCTCCTCGGCCTCGAAATGAGCGACCAGCGCGCGCTTGGCGGCCAGGCGCCCGGCCAAGCGGTCGCGCCGGCGTCGCGGGGCCAGCGCCTCCAATTCGGCCAGTTCTAAGGCCGAGAAGCGCGCGCGGACGTCTTGGGGCAGGCCGGCGGCGCGGTCGGCCTGCGCGCGCGGGCAGAGCGAGAGGCGGTAGGGCGGGGCGTCGGGGGTGGCGCGCATCGGCCCGAAATTATACTTCTTCGGCCGGGGCCAAATGGTAATATGAAGCGCCGGCGCGGCCCCCCACGCGCGCCCGCAGGAGAGACCCCATGCCCCGCGCCCGCGCCCGCCATATCCTTGTCGACAGCCAGAAGACCGCCGCCGACCTCAAGAAGAAGATCGAAGACGGCGCGGATTTCGCCGACCTGGCCAAGTCCAACTCCAAGTGCCCCTCCGGCCGTTCCGGCGGCGACCTGGGCGAGTTCGGCCGCGGCGAGATGGTCCCCGAGTTCGACTCCGTGGTCTTCACCGCCGAGATCGGCAAGGTCCAGGGCCCGGTCAAGACCCAGTTCGGCTGGCACCTGATCGAAGTCGTCAAGCGCGCGC
Source organism: Elusimicrobiota bacterium (assembly GCA_013044195.1). Lineage (GTDB taxonomy): Bacteria > Elusimicrobiota > Elusimicrobia > UBA1565 > UBA9628 > GWA2-66-18. The sequence goes on from JABEUV010000017.1 coordinate 4,355, forward strand.
CTTAAGCCGCGCTTAGATCCGCCGGACTTCCGCGCGCGACGGGGCCAAGGCCGAAAGCCGCGCGGAAATCGTGCGCCTGCCCAGCCGCCACCGCGGCGCCACGTCGGCCAGGGGCGCCAGCGCGAAGGCGCGCTGGGCGGCGCGCGGGTGCGGCACGGTCAGCCAGGGCGTGCGCGCGCGCGTACGCCCGTAGGCGATCAGGTCCACGTCCAGCACGCGCGCGCCCCAGCGCATGCCCGGACGACGGCCCGCCGCGGCCTCCAGGACCTTGGCTTCCAATAAAAGTCCCATCGGCGTGCGCTGGGTCGCCACGCGCACGGCTTGATTGAGGTAGGGCCGGTCGCTGGGCCCCACCGGCGCGGTCTCGTAAAGCCGCGAGACGGCCTTCACGCGCACGCCGGGTGTGCGGCCCAGGCCGGCGACGGCGGCGCGCAGGGCGGCGCGGCGGTCGCCCAGGTTCGCGCCCAGCAGGAACAGCGCCGAAACGCTCACCGGCGAGAACGGCGCGCGTGACGTCGGTCGGCGCGCTGGAGGGCGGCCAGGACCAGGACCGAGACGGCGAGTGCGGCCACGTTGGCCATCCAGCCTTCAAAGACGCCCGGCCGGTCCGGCGCGCCGGTCCAGCCGAAGCTTTGAAGCGTGCGCCCTTGGAAGGCGATCGCGGCCAGCGCCTGGAGCTTGAGCGGCAAGCCCCCCTCGTAGACGAACAGCGTCCACAGCAGCCAGAACAGCGCCCCGACGACCACCAGGCAGACCACCGGCACCGCCGCCAGGTGGACGGGATCGTAGCGGGGTGCGGCGGGGTCCTCGTCGTCTTCGAAGAGCGCGACCCAGCGGCGCCAGAGTGCGGCCGGGGTCACGGCCGCTCCAGCAGGTCGTTCATGCCGTACAGGCCGGGCGCGCGTCCGGCGGTCCACAGCGCCGCGTCCAGCGCGCCGCGCGCGAACAGGTCGCGCGACTCCGCGCGGTGCACCAGTTCCACGCGCTCGTCGCGCCCGGCGAAAGTCAGCGCGTGATCGCCGATCACGCCGCCGACGCGCAGGGAAAAGATCGATGCATTCGCGCCGCCCTCGCGCGCCGCGCGCGCCAGCCGCAAGGCCGTGCCCGACGGCGCGTCGCGCTTGCCCGCGTGGTGCGTCTCCACGAGGGCGGCGTCCCAGCCCGCCAACCGCCGCGCGGCCTCTTCGGCCAGCAGGGCCAGCACGGCCACGCCGCGGCTGAAATTCGGCGCGCGGAACACGGGTATGCGTCCGGCCGCCGCCGTCAGCGCCGCGTCCTGAGCGGGCGACAGGCCGGTGGTGCCCGTCACGAACGCGACGTGCGCGCGCGCGCAGGCGCGCGCGAAGCGGACCGCGGCGGCGGGCGCGGTGAAGTCCACGACCGCGTCGCAGGCGGGCGGGCGGCGTTCAAACGCCGCGGCTCCGGCGCGGTTCACGCGCGCCACCAGACGGAAGCGGGCGTCCTGCGCGGCCAGTGCCGCGACGCGCGCGCCGGTGCGGCCGGACGCGCCGCACACGGCCAAGCGCAGGGGCGCGGGGGCGCTCATGACGTGGACAGCGCCCGGGCCACGGCCTCGCGTATGGCGGCGTGCGTGACGGGCTTGTTGAGCAGTTGTTCTGGTTGAAGCCCGGGAATGCGGCTCA
>JABEUV010000018.1 GCA_013044195.1 Elusimicrobiota bacterium
AGCGCCGCGATCTCCGGCAGGCGCTTCATGTTCTGCTTGACCACGGTGCAGTTGCCGAAGATGCGCTCCAGGCCCGCCGCGCGCACGTGGGCCACGCCGCGCACCAGCTCATCGAAGGCTCCGGGCACGTAGGTCAGCTCATCGTGAAGCTTCGCGTCGGGGCCGTGGATGGAGAAGACCAGGTCGGTGACGCCGGCCTCCACCGTGGCCTTGGCGAAGGCGGGATCGGCGAACATGCGGCCGTTGGTCACGACCACGACGTCCTTGAAGCCCAGCTTGTGCGCGGTCCGCACCAGCGGGATAAAATCGCCGCGGATCGTCGCCTCGCCGCCGATCATTTCCAGATATTCGACGCCGGCCGCCTTGGCGCGAACCATCTCTTCGACGATCTGCCGCGAGGACTTGTCGGGCAGGTCGCGCTTGTTGAGGTCGATGCAGAAGTGGCAATGGCTGGAGCAAGAAAATCCGGTGAACAGCACCAGCTTCTGCGTCTTGCCCGGCGGGGGTGTCCAACCGCTTTCGGCGCGCGCGCTCATGCGGCGGGCACCTCCGCCTTGCGCGACCACAGATACTTGCCCTTGACGAACTTGCGCTCGACGACGCCCATTTTAATCAACGTTTCCGCCGCGTTCATCACCGCGTTCTCGTCTTTGCAGTCCTTGCAGATAGGCAGGGATTCGGCGACGTCGAGAAATTGCTTCGTCGTCAAATCATTGCGCCGCTTGAGCACCTCCAGCACGCACTGCTCGTTGTCGGTCAGCACGCCGCCGCGGCCTTCGTGCGCGGGCCGCCCGCGCGTGGGCGCATCGTAGCGTTCCGGCATCTCCAGAAGCGGCGTGATCTCGTCGGTGCCGAACACGCGCGCGTAGCTGGCGTCCCAGCCGATGCAGCGGTCGTTGTAGACGCACCTCTGACACGCCGCGGTCTTGGTCGTGTGGGACTGCGCGGTCATGTCCAAGTCGCGCTTCTCGCCTTTGGGATTGACGACCATGGTGTTGAACGCCGACCAGCCCAGCATCTGCTGTTCGTAGCCGGGCAGGACGCAGGGCGTGAAATGAAGCAGGAGCGGCGGCTTGGGGTAGTTGATCTTCGTGAAGAGCTCGTAGGCCTTCCGGATGTAGGACGCCATGTCCGTCAGGCGCGCGCCGATCTTGGCCCCCTCCTTGTCGTTGAGGGTCATGTTGCCTTCGTAGAGCGGGGCGATGATGACGAAGTTCGACAGCTGCAGCTTGAGCAGGAACAGCTCGTAGAACTCGACTAAGTGGCGGTAGTTCAGATCGTTGAGCACGATGTTGACGCCGATGCCCACGTTCAGTTTTTTAAGATTCTCGATGGAGCGCAGATTTTTTTCAAAAGCGCCGGGCACCGCGACCAATTTATCGTGCAGTTCCGCGTTGTGGCCGTGCAGGGAATACTTGACGAAGGTCAGGCCCGCGTCGGCCAGAAGCTTCGCATACGCGTAATCCGCGATGCGGATGCCGTTGGTCTGGATGCGCACGTAGCCGTAGCCGATCTTCTTGGCCAGCGCGATGAGCTTGGGCAGCTCCGGACGGAGCGTCGGCTCGCCGCCGGTAAATCCCAGACGGCGGTAGCCGTTCTGGTAGGCCATGTACATGAACTCGACGGCCTTCTCGAAGGGCAGGTCGTTGGGCTCTTTGCGCCAGGCGAAATCCTGCGAGCAGAACAGGCACTTCGCCGAGCAGTTGTAGTTGAGCAGGATGTCGAAGCACTTGGGCTCATCGAAGCTCTCACGGTCGATGCGCTCGAGCGCGGGCAGTTCGGCGGCGATGCGCGCGGGGACGTCAGCCACCGCAGGCCTCGCGCGCGTAGGAAGCGACCGCGTCCGCGTACAGGTCCGTCTCGGCCGCGGTGCTGTAAGGCCCGAAGGAGGCGCGCACGCTCGCGGACACTCCCAGGCGGCGGTGCAGAAGGTGCGCGCAATGCTCGCCGACGCGGACGGCCACGAAGCGGCCGGGAAGTTCGTTGTTCAGGTAAATATTGAAGTCCTGGACCGAGAAATCGGGATGCGTCGGCACGAAGCTGACCAGGCCGCCTTTTTCCAGATCCTCGGCAAGCCCGAGCACGCGCACCGCCGAGGTCTTCGCCAGGCCCGCGAGGGTCCGCCGCACCAGACCCGCGACATGCGCACGGACGGCGGCCGCAGGCAATTCCTCGCGCTCGGCCAGGGCCTCGCGCAGGCCCACCGCGCCGCCGAAGTCCGGCACGCCCGCCTCCAAGCGCGCGGGCGCGTCCAGATAAACCGCCTCTGGCAACGCCTCGCCGCCGTCCCAGGTCACGTCCTTGACCGTTCCACCGCCGACCTTCCACGGGCGCAGGCGATGGAGCTCGTTTTCCCGCCCCCAGAGCACGCCGAAGCCGAACGGGCCGCCCACCTTGTGCGCCGAGAAAGCGACGAAGTCCACGCCCAAGGTGGCCACGTCCTCGCGGTGGGTGCCCAGAAACTGCGCGTCGTCGACGAAGACCCGCGCGCCCTTGCGGCGCGCGATCTTGGCCGCCTCGGCCGCGGGGGCGACGCCGCCCATCACGTTGGACGCATGCGTGACCGCGACCAGGGCCGTTTTGTCAGTCACGAGAGATTCCAATCGGTTCAAATCCAGCCGCCCGTCGTGCGAAGGACAGATTTTCAGGTCGATCTCTCCGCGGCGCGCGGCCTCTAGAAACGGCAAGGCCACCGCGTTGTGCTCCAGGTCGGTGATCACGACGCCGCGCCGCGCGTCGTCATACGGAAATCCACGGGCGACCAAGTTGGCGGCCTCGGTCGTACCGGAGGTGAAGACGATCTCGCCCGGGCCGTCGGCATTCAGAAAGGCCGCGGTAGCCGCGCGCGCCGCGTGAAAGCGCTCCTCGACTTCGTGACTGAGGCGGTGCGTCGAGCGCTTGCCGCCGCAACCGCCGAAATCGGCGTAGAACGCGGCCAGCGCGTCGGCCATGCGCCGGGACTTGAGCGCGGTGCACGCGCTGTCGAGGTAGACCAGGCGGCGACCGTCGCGCTCCCCCGTGAGCGCCGGGTAGCGGGCGCGCAAGGCCTCAACGTCGAACGCCGCGGGCGCGGAGGCCGCGTTCATAGGCTTCCGTAGACCTCGATGTAGTCCTTGCGCGGCCCCGGGCACAGCTCGCGCATGGCGCAGCCGCCGCAGTCGGCGACCTGCTGTTTTTCCGCCAGATGACGCCCGGATTGGGCCTCACGCATCTTGCGGTAATCGGCGTGGCGGTCCTTCCACTCCAGCACGAAGCAGACGGGAATGTGGTCCACGTCGAAATTTACGCCCAGCTCGTCGCAGGCGCGGAAGGCCCGCGTCAGGAAGGGTGCGGCGTCGCGAAAGCGCGGCATCACCAAGGTGTTGCCCTTGGCGCGGCCCATGCCCTTAACGTAGGAAAACTGGATCCACGCGAAGCCCGGAAACGATTTCGCCGCGAAGCGCACGAACTCCTCGGCATGACGGTAGTTCTGTTCATGGACGATGTAGTTGAGGCGCACGGGCTTGCCCAACGTCAGAAGGCGGCGCACCCCGCGAAAGCGCGCTTCGAACGCTCCCGGCGTCAAGGTCACGACCTCGTCGAGTTCCGGCGTGTGCGCCGAGAAGTTGATGTTCCAGAAGTCGATCAGGCCCGAAAGCTGGGTCAGCCGGCGCGGCGGCCACTTCTCGACGAGCACGCCGTTGGTCTGGAATTCCACGATCTTTCCCTGCTTCTTGGCGTGCGCGACGATCTTCAGGACTTCCAGCGGCCGCCGCAGCATCGGGTCCCCGCCCGAGATCTGCACGTGGCCCGTCTTGTCGTCCGTGATTTCCTTCAGCAGACCCGGCAGTTCATAACCGCCTGTGCGCCCGTGCGAGGAGCAGAACACGCACTTGATGTTACAGACGCCGTTGATGGGAAGGTGCAGTGCCATCCGGGTTCATTGTAGTCTTTTGGCGCGACCGCGCACGACCGGGCTTCAGTAGAGGGCGCCCGTCACCGGGAACGAACAGCATAAGGCGTTGACCCCATTTTGGTAATTAGTGGTTACCGTTCCTTGCGCATCGCTAAAGCCAGGGTTCTCAAGAACTTGATACTGAACGTAGACTCCCGCGTCCACCGTGATGTATCCGACGCAAGGCGCCGCGCTGTTGGCCGCGAAGGTGACTTCATAACAAGCATTCTGACCGAAAGCGCCCACGCCGACGTTCGCCGCGCCAGGCAAGGCCCGGACTAAGCCGCCGCTCATACTATCCTGCAACGACCCTCCTGTTCCGGTGCCCACGGTGCCTTCCGCGTACACATCCCAGGAATGAACGCCTCCACCCCAACCGGCCGGGTAACCGCTCGTCGCCGGGTAGCCGTTAGACCCAATGCGCCCATAAACGTCGAACCCGGTCGCCCCCACGCCACCGGCGCCGTCCACGCTCAACTGGTTATTGCCATCATTAATGATGCGCGCGTTGAAGTCCTGCACACCGGCGCCGCCCCAGTGGAAGTCGATGTAGGGAACACCCGTGCCGGCCACGGCGTTGTTTCCGCCGAGTTCGATCGACCCGCCCTGGTCGGCATCAAGCTCGCTGTAGTTTCCGAACGAAAGGACATACGGCGACGCGATCAGAACGGCCCCGTTCTGCACATACTCTTTAACGGCGCCGATTCCGGGCGGCGTCGGCGGGGTCAAGTTCGTTCCGACGTCCAGATAGCCCGCGTCGCGGGCCATGAACGCGTTGCTGGTCGCGATCAACTGCGTGTAGACGCCGGAGGGGGCGGGGTAGTAAGTGGTCAGGCTCACGCTCTCGGACGCAAGCTCCGGCGCCGCGGCAAGCAACATGGCGCCGGCCATCGCCCAGCGGAGCATTCGCGCGCTGAACTTCAGGTCGAAACGTACGGTCAGTTCGGCCATAACTCCCCCTTCTACAGGCGAAGTGTAACAGGGCCTTTAGACGTTGTCAATACGCATGAGGGGCGAGGTCCGATGCAACAGAGCCGCCCGCGATCCAGGAGAGAGCGCGCCCGGGCGCAGGCCATCTCGGACGCAGGCGACGGCTTCCGGCAGGTCCAGGTCGCGGCGCAGGGCTTCGCTGAACCGATGCAGGTAGCCGGCCAACGCGCGAGCGCTCGGTTCCTGGGAGACGGCGGCGTGCTCCCGCGCGACGGCGGCCAACCGCAAGCGTTCCGTACGGGCGGAGTCCAGCGCTTCCCAAGAAAAAACCAGCGGCCGGCGGTAATGGGTCGCGCGCAGAAAAAAATCCAGATCCGCGGGCAAGAAGCCGCGCGCGCAGAGCCCCGCCGCGTCGGGGACAGGCCCGGTCAAGGGCGCGGGCTTGATCCAGACGGCGCCGGGCTCCGGCTCCTCGCCGCCCACCACGATCTCGCGGCCGGCGACGGGCTCAAGCCCCAGAAAGGTCAGCGCGTCGGACAACGCACCCGCCACGGCGCGCTCGCGCGCTCCGGCGCCGTCCGCCAGCGCCGCGCCGACGCGCGGCGGCGCGGCCGGGCGCAGTTCGCGCAAGGCTCCGGAGCGAGGGTCGTAAAAAGAAGCTCCCACGTCAAAATGATACTATTAGCGACGTGAGCTCCGCGCATCGCTATCCGGAGACGGGAGTGTTCTACCGCGCACTCGACCGCGACCTGCCGCTGATCGTGCGCGGCGAGGGTTGCTGGCTGATCGACGACCGCGGCCGGCGCTACCTGGACGCCTGCGGCGGCGCCTACGTGGCCAACCTGGGCCACGGCGTCTCCGAGGTCTCCGACGCGGTCGCCGAGCAGATCCGTCGCGTGGCCTACGTCAACGGCACGGCGTTCACGAACGAACCGGCGGAAGCGCTGGCGGCCGAATTGCGCACGCTGAATCCGAAGGGCCTGGATTTCGCGTATTTTTTGTCGTCGGGCTCCGAGGCGGTCGAGGCGGCGCTGAAGCTGGCGCGGCAATTCTGGGTCGAAAGCGGCCGCCCGGACAAGCACAAGATCATCGCGCGCTCGCCCGGCTACCACGGCAACACTTTACTCGCGCTGTCGGCGTCGGCGCGGGGACACTACAAAAAACTGTACGGTCCGTGGCTGGTGCCGGTGACGATGATTCCGGCGCCTTATCCGTATCGCTGCGCGCCGGATTCCCCGGCGATGACGGCGCAGGCACTTGAGGACGCGATCAAGAAAGAAGGCGCGGACAGCGTCGCCGCGTTCATCGCCGAGCCCGTCGGCGGGTCCTCGACGGGCGGCTCCGTGCCGCCCCTGGATTACTATAAAAACGTCCGCGCGATCTGCGATAGATATGACGTGCTGTTCGTGGCCGACGAGGTGCTGTGCGGCTCGGGCCGCACCGGCAAGTGGGCCGCGATCGAGCACTTCGGCGTCGTCCCCGACATCATGACTCTCGGAAAGGGGCTTTCCGGCGGCTACGTCCCCCTCTCCGCCGTGGTCGCCACGCGCCGCGTGCTGGACCCCATCGCGAAGGGCTCCGGCGCGTTCAAGCACGCGCAGACATTTTCCCACTCTCCCGCAATATGCGCCGCCGGGCTGGCCGCGGTCCGTCACATCAAGAAAAATAATCTGGTGGAGCGTTGCGCGAAGACGAGCATCGTGCTTCATCGCAAGTTACAAGCACTGATCGACCTGCCCGCCGTCGGCGACGTGCGCGGCCTGGGCCTGCTGGCCGGCATCGAATTCGTCGCGGACAAGTCGTCCAAGGCTCCGTTTCCGCGCGCGCGCAAATTCGCCGAGACGTTCGTCTCCGCGGCACTGGACGCGGGCCTGGTCGTCTGGCCCAACGTGGGCCACGCCGACGGCGAGAACGGCGACCTGGTGATGGTCGCGCCCCCTTTCATCGTGACGGAGGCGGAGATCGACGAAATCGTCGCCCGCTTCAAGCTTGCACTGGATCGAACCCTGGAGGCCGCCCATGTCCGCTAGCGCTCCGCAGAAAATCACCTACACGTCCGCCAACGCGGACATGACCGAGTTCCACAAATCCTTCGACGCGGCCTTGGCCGCCGTGCGCGCGAAGGCCGGCGCCGAGCATCCGCTGTGGATCGACGGCAAGGCCGTGAAGTCGTCGTCGCCTCTGCTGGTCGACACGTCGCCCATCGACGCGTCCTTCGTCCTGGGAAAATTCGCGTCCGCGACGCCGGAGCACGTGGATATGGCCGTGAAAGCCGCGCGCGCCGTCCAGAAGCGATGGGGCCGGCTGCCGTGGCAGGAGCGCGTGCAGACCTTGCGCAAGGCCGCGCATTACATCCGCGCGCGCAAGTTCGAGATCGCGGCGATCATGAGCCTGGAGGTGGGCAAGAGCCGCCTGGAGGCCATGGGCGACGCCGAAGAGTCGGCCGACCTGATCGATTACTACTGCAAGATCGTCGAGGAAAACGACGGCTTCGTCAAGCCCCTGGGCAAGCTGATGCCCAACGAGAACACGCGCTCCGTCCTGCGTCCGTTCGGCGTGTTCGTCTGCATCGCGCCCTTCAATTTCCCCATGGCGCTGTCCACCGGCATGTCCGCCGCGGCCCTGCTGGCGGGCAACGCGGTGGTCTACAAGCCCGCGCAGGACACGCCGTGGACGGGCCTCATGCTCTACGAGTGCTACAAGGCCGCGGGCATTCCGGGCGGCCTGTTTTCCTTCGTCACGGGCCTGGGCTCGGTCATCGGCGATTCTTTTTGGAAACACCCCGGAGTCGATGGGATCGTGTTCACGGGTTCCAAGGAAGTGGGCATGAAGATGGTCAAGGAATTTTCCTCCGCCTATCCGAAGCCCGCGCTGATGGAGTTGGGCGGCAAGAACCCCACCTACGTCTCCGAGACGGCAAACCTGGACGAGGCCGCGCAGGGCGTGATGAAGTCCGCCTTCGGCCTGCAGGGCCAGAAGTGCTCCGCGTGCTCGCGCGTTTATGTGCACGCGAAGGTCTACGACGCGTTCGTCGCGAAATTAATCGAGAAAACCAAGGCGCTTAAACTCGGCGATCCGACCGAAAAAGACGTTTTCTTCGGTCCCGTGATCAACGCCAAGGCGTTGAAAACCTTCGACGGCGCCGTTGAGTCGGCAAAAAAAGGCGGCAAGATAGTGCTGGGCGGCGGACGGCTCAAAGGCGGCGTTTTCGACAAGGGCAACTTCGTCGAGCCGACGATCGTCGAACTCCCCCTCGACCATGAACTGTTCATGCGCGAGCTGTTCGTCCCGATTCTCTCCGTCGGCAAGGTCCAAGACATGGACCAGGCCATCGCGGAGTCGAACAAGGCCGACTACGGCCTAACCGCCGGTATCTTCACCGCCAAGAAAGAAGAAATCGAAAAATATTTCGACGAGATCGAGTCCGGCGTCTGCTACGCCAACCGCCCGTCCGGCGCCACCACCGGCGCGTGGCCCGGCGTACAGTCCTTCTGCGGCTGGAAGGGCTCCGGCTCCACGGGCAAGGGCGGCTGCGGCCCCTACTACGTCACACAGTTCATGCGCGAGCAGAGCCGCACCATCATGGAGTGATTATGACCGCGAAAATGTCCCCCGCGAAACCCGCCCAGACGACGACGAACCGCGATTACCCGAGGATCGTCGTCGCTCCGCCCGGCCCGAAAGCCAAGACCATCATCGCCAAGGACAAGCAGTATTCGTCTCCGTCGTATATAAAGGAGTATCCGCTGGTCATCGACGGCGGCCGCGGCGCCATGGTGGAGGACGTCGACGGCAACCGCTACATCGACTGGATGGCGGGCATCGCGGTCTCTTCGACGGGCTACGCGCACCCGAAAGTGGTCAAGGCCGTGGTTGACGCGGCCGCGAAGTTCTTCCACATTTGCGGCACGGATTTCTACTACCAGGGCTTCGCCGATCTGTGCGAAAAGCTGGCCCAGTCCGCGCCCGGCGGCGGAAAGTGGCGCGTGTTCCTGTCGAACTCCGGCACGGAGTCGATCGAAGGCGCGGTCAAGCTCGCGCGCCACCACACGCGGCGCGGCGCGTTGATCTCCTTCCACAACGCGTTCCACGGACGCACGTACGCGGGCATGTCGCTGTCCAGTTCCAAGGTCAAGTATCGCAAGGGCTTTGGACCGCTCTTGCCCGAGGTCTACCACCTGCCGTTCCACAACCCCTACCGCAATACTCTTGAGGACTGCGTCCAGGCCGCGCTGGAGCTCTTCGAGACCAAGCTCTCCCCCGAGGACGTGGCCGCCGTGATCATCGAGCCGCTGCAGGGCGAGGGCGGCTACGCGATCCCGGACAAGGAATTCCTGCAGTTCTGGCGGCGCATCTGCGACGAGTACGGCATCATGCTGGTCTTCGACGAGGTCCAGACCGGCGTGGGCCGCACCGGCAAGATGTGGGCCTGCGAGCACATGGGCGTGGCCCCCGACATCCTGGTGTCCGCCAAGGGACTGGGCTCCGGCATGCCCATCGGCGCGATCCTGGCCAAGGAATCCGTCATGACCTGGCCGCGCGGCTCTCACGGCTCCACTTACGGCGGCAACCCCGTGGCCTGCGCGTCCGCGCTGGCCACGCTGGCGCTGGTCGACACCGAACTGGCCGACAACGCCGTCGCGATGGGCGCGCGCCTGTTGGCGGGTCTTAAAAAACTGCAGGACAAGCACGCCTGCATCGGCGATGTGCGCGGCCTGGGACTGTTCATCGGCGTGGAGTTCGTCAAGGACCGCGCCACCAAGGAGCCCGCCGTCGAACTGGTCGCGCGGCTGGAACAACTGGCCTTCACCAAGGGCTTGCTCCTGCTGGGCTGCGGCAAATCGACGATTCGCGTCGCACCGCCGCTGGTGCTCGACGCCTACGACGTCGACAAGGGCCTGGAGATTTTCGACGCCTGCCTCACCGAGCTCGAAGGCTGAGGGTGCTCGCCGGCCCTCAGCCGGTGTGCGGCAGAAGCAGGTAGACCGTCATCACGACGGCCGCGTAGCCGACGAAGCGGCAAACGTAATTGCGGCGCCGAGTCCAGGGCGGTCCGAACCGGACCCAGAGGTCGACCGCGCCGGAGGCCGCGGAGACGAACCAGGCGCCCAGAACATTGTAATCCCACATGGACTTCCAGCCGTAGATGACCATCAGCGCCCACGCCACGATGGGCACCAAGGTCATGAACACATCCGGCGGCTCCACGGAGACCTCCCAACTGCCGATCCAAAGGGAGATGATCGTGAAGATGACGATCGGCGCGGTAAACACCCACTGCATGACCTCGATGCGCAGCCACGAACGCGGCGCCCAATTGATCAGGTAGACGTCGACAAGGATGCCGAAGGCCAGCGCCGCCAAATGGGCCAGCGCGAAGGCGCGCGCGACCGCGGTCTTGCCCGTCGCCGCGCGCAGAGCCAGCCCGGAGAGAGTGATCCAAACCAGCGCCCGCGCATAGACCCAAAAGAAGTATTTCAGCAATGGGGACATGCCTTTAGCCTAAATAAAAGTCCGCATAAATGCAACGCTCCCCGCGGCGTGATGATGTAAAATGAGGCCGTGAGCGATAAAACCGCAAGCATGAAGGACGCCGTGGCCGCACTCGTGCGCGACGGCGACTTGGTGGTCATCGAGGGCTTCACGCATCTGATCAGCTTCGCCGCCGGCCACGAGATCATACGCCAGCGCAAGAAGGACCTCACCCTCGCGCGCCTGACGCCGGACCTGATCTACGACCAGATGATCCAGGCGGGCGTCGCCCGAAAACTGGTGTTTTCCTGGGCGGGCAACCCCGGCGTGGGCTCATTGCACGCGTTTCGCCGCGCGGTCGAGTCCAAGCCGCCGACGCTTGAAATCGAGGAGTACTCCCACTTCGGCATGGTCGCGCGCCTGTCGGCGGGTGCCGCGAACCTCCCGTTCTGGCCGTTGAGGAACTACGCGGACACCGACATTCCCAAAGCCAATCCGCGCATTAAAACCGTCGCCTGTCCGTACACAGGCGAACAACTCGCGACGGTGCCGGCCCTGCGCCCGGATGTGACCGTCGTCCACGCCCAGCGCGCCGACAAGTCCGGCAACACCCAGATCTGGGGCCTGATGGGCGTGCAGAAAGAAGCCGCCTTCGCGTCCAAGAAGGTCATCGTCGTGGTGGAGGAACTGGTCGACGAGTCCGTGATCCGCTCGGATCCCAACCGCACCTTGATTCCGGGTCTGCAGGTCGACGCCGTGGTCGTCGAGCCCTGGGGCGCGCACCCGTCCTACGCGCAGGGCTACTACGACCGCGACAACGATTTCTACGTGGCCTGGGACAAGATCGCGCGAGACCAGGCGACGTTCCAGAAATACCTGGACGAATTCGTCTACGGCGTGAAGGACCGCGCCGACTACATGCGCAAGAACCCGGGACTCGCCGAACGGCTGAAGGCCAAGCCGCGGGTCTGCGCGGGCGTCGACTACGGCTACTGAGCTTCCCTACGCGCGCGCCGCGCTGGCGCGCCTAAAATCCGCCGATCCGGCCCTGGCGCGCGTGATCCGGCGCGTCGGCCCGTTCGCGCTGAGCCCCAGGCCCGGAGACACCTTCGAGTCCCTGCTGCCGGCCGTCGTCTCCCAGCAACTGCACGCGAAGGCCGCGGCCGCCATCCACGCCCGCATCGTCGCGGTTCTGGGCGGAGAGGTCACCCCCGCCCGCTTCCAACGCGCGTCCAACGCCATGCTGCGCTGCGCGGGGCTGTCCGCCGCCAAGCGGGAAGCGCTGCGCGACCTCGCCGGGAAATGCGCGGACGGGACCGTCGCGCCGCGCCGCGAGCTGGAGACGCTGGGCGACGCCGAGATCGTCGCGCGCCTGACGCAGGTGCGCGGCGTGGGCGTCTGGACCGCGCAGATGTTCCTCATCTTCCGCCTGGGCCGCCCCGACGTCCTGCCCAGCGGCGACTTCGCCATCCGCAAGGCCTTCGGCCTTCTCTACCGAAAAAACGGCCGCCTTCCGCCGCCGTCGGCGGTGGAGCGCCACGGCCGCGCTTGGGCGCCCTACCGCAGCGTCGCCAGCTGGTATCTGTGGCGCTCGCTCGACGTTCCCGCCGCCGATTGAGCTCCGGCGTTAGGGCGCCGGATCGATCAAGAACGACGACGGGCAGTTGCCCGGCCCCGACGCCGGCAGAAGCATCTGCCCCATTTGAACCGCGGGCAGGAGGGTCGCCGACAGGCGCAGATCGACCCCGGACAGCGCGGAGGATCCCTGCACGTCGGAGCAAGTCAGGCTGACCTGACTGCGACTGCCGGGACCGAAGGCGGTCTCGAAGGCGTCGAGCACGGACTCCTGATCCACGGTCTGGCCCACATGCGCGCTCAAGTAGCGCCCAAAGGCGTTGGCCGCCATCGCGTCGACGAAAGACGCCGCGGCCGCGAAATAGGCGTCAGCCGACAGGCCGGAGCAGGTGCCGTGCTTGTACCACTCGTGGCGCTGAAGGCAGGATTGGGTTCCCGGCATCACCCGGGCAAGCGTGGATTGCGTCGCGCTCGACATCCCCGTCGGAGGCATATTGCACCAGCTTCCGGGACGGTCCTCGGACCGCGTCCCGGAATCCACGCCGCAATAGCCGTAGGAGTGGCGCGGGTCGTTGTTGCGGTCCGGCCACAGGCCGTGCAGGGCCAGGTGCGTGGCGTCAAAGCGCGTCGGCGTCTGGCTCTGGCACTCCGGCTTGTCGGGCTTGCCCGCGCAGAAGACGGGCTCCCAGGACAGAGCCAGCAGGTAGTCGTCGAACTGACCGGCGACGGCGTCGGCATGGGCCGACGAAGCGCCGAGAAGCAAGAGGACGGCGAACAGGGCTATGATTCGCATAAGCCGAGTATATCAGAGAAAACCCGGGCCGCGACGTCTTTCGCCGCGGCCCGGGCCCCCCAGTCTGATCCGAAGTTAGAACATGAACTGAAACATCATGCGCGCCTCGGAGACCGTGTGTCTCTGCGTGCCATACGAGTTCTCGTTGGTCGCCGTCGGGTCCGGGAAGGCGTACATGCCCAAGGTCGGGTCCGTGAACGTCGGACAGTTCGGGTAGATGGACAGGTCCGCGACGATCTTCAGGTTGTCGCCCTTGACGTGCCACGTCAGCGACGGGGTGATCTCCTGGATGGGCTCGCCCATGCTGGAGCCGTGGTAGTTTGTCGGCCCGGACCCGGCGCCGATATAGCCCGCTTTGTCGTCCATCGACAGCAGCGCGTAGCGCAGCGCCACGCCGTAGGGCCCGATCTGGTAGTCGCCCTGCGCGCGCGCCGAGGCGATGTGGATGACGCCGGTGGTGTTCTGGTAGCCGCCCCAGCTTCCCTCGACCTCGCCTTCCACCGATTGGCCGTTGCCCAGCGGGTGGCGAATGACGCCGTCTGCTTCAAGCATGTACATGTCGCCCAGCGGCAAAGTATTGGCGCTGCCGACCGCGTTGTTTCCCGCGTTCTTGATATACGGGTTGTAGTCCGGGTTGATCAACAGATTGGTCGCGCCGTTGGTGTGCACCAGCAGAGGCGTGCTGTGGCCGATGGCCGTGTCCCGAGTGAAGAGGGCGCTGAGGTAGGCCGCCTTCGTCGTCCGAGTCAGGTTCAGGTCCTGCTGAACCACGTGGTAGATGTCCTGGTCGACGCCGTCGTTGTAGCCCACGCGCGCGACCACCTCCGGCACGCCCAAGTTCTCGGGCAGGTAGCGCTGGGGCACGTTGGGACCGCCGCCGGAGAAAGTGCCGATGGTGCCGGTCAGGTTGCCCTTGGTGCCCATGATCGCCAGACCGTAATCCCGGCCCTGATAGTCGGCCATGCTCGCAATCGAGCGGTCATGGAAGTCCATGTAGCCGGTATCGGTCAGGCCCTCCCGGCCGAACGGCACGCGGAACTGGCCGATTTTAAGGATCGTATTCTCGCCCAGGGGTGCTACGGGCACGTCGGCCGAGAAGTCGAGAAGAGACATATCGGTGTTCGATCCGTTGGCGTCCTCGCCTCCGTAGGCCATCTGGACGTCGTATTTGAACGCACCGTCGTAGTCGCCTTTAAAACCCAGGCGCGATTCCTTCATGAACAGATAGACGCGGTCGTTGTTGCGCACCGGGTCCGGCACGTTTTCAAGCACGCCGAGCATCTGACCGCGACCGAAGACGTTCATCGACAGCTTGTCGCTGTTGCCGACCGCGACGCCCGGATCCACCGACTGGGCCCACGCGCCCGGCGCCAGCGCCGCAAGCAGTGCCGCGGCGGCCAGCAATCTAAGTTGAGTTTTCATTTTCAATCTCCCCATGACGACTTGGTCCAAGCTTGCGAGCAAGTCGAAGTGATGACCTCGCGACCAAAAACTGTGCAACAGTCCGGCCCGCAAAATGTTGGCGCGTTCGTTGCACATGCATGATTCGGAGAGAACCCCCATGAAAAAATTAAACTTTCGCCTGCTCGCCGCGCTGCCGTGCCTGCTTTTGGCTCTGACCACGACCGGAAGGGCCCAGACCACGCTGACGCCGCGCGGCTCGTTATGGATCGAAGGCGACTCCACGCTCCACCGCTGGAGCAGCACGTCGACCGCCGTCGAAATGAGCGTCGCCTCTCCAGGGTCCGGCGAAGACCTCGCCGCCGCCGTCAAAGCCGGAAAATTCGCGGGCCTAGTCGTGCATATCCCGGACGCCAGCCTCAAATCCGGCGAATCCGGTCTCGACAAGAACATGAGGGTCGCCATGAAGGCCGCCGAATTTCCGGAAGTCTCGTACCGTTTGGACCGCTACGAACTGGGCAAGTCCGCGGCCGACGGCGCCACCCCCATCCATGCGGCGGGCGAACTGACGATCGCCGGACGCACCCGCGCCGTCTCGATCGACGCGCGCTTGGCGTTCTCCGCGGACGGCCTACATTTGGTCGGGTCATATCCACTGAACATGTCGGACTACGGCATCAAGCCTCCGACGCTGATGTTCGGGGCCATCAAGGTCAAGGACCCCGTCGTGGTGCGCTTCGACCTGCTCCTTGCGTCGAATCGGGAGAAAACGAAGTAGACGTCCGCACTCGGGAGGCGGCCATGAACGCGCTCCGCAACGGACTCGGCGCCCTCGTCGCCGCGTCGGGGCTTATCGCGGCCCCCGCGTTCGCGTCGAGCGTCAGACCCGCCCCCATCGACATCCGCGTCGACCGGCGGCCGGGCGGAGTCTTCGAGGTGAGCGCCCGCCTCGCCGTGCCCGCATCCACGTCGGCCGCCTGGTCCGTGATCACCGACTACGCGAACATCCCCTCCTTCGTGTCCTCGATGAAGTCCAGCCGTGTGGTCGGCCGCGACGGCGGCGCGCTGATCGTCCAGCAGACCGCGGTGGGGCGCATGTTTTTTATTTCCACGGAAATGCGGGTCATGCTCGCGGTGCGCCGCGCCGGCGACCGGCTCACGTTCGACGACCTCGACCACGAGGACTTCGAGGTCTACAGCGGAAGCTGGCGCGTCGTCGCCGGGCGCGGCGGCTGCGAGGTGCGCTACCGCCTGCTGGCGCGGCCGGACGTTCCGGCCCCGCGCTTCCTGCTGGGCGGCGCGATGAAGCGCGGCGCGCGCCATCTTCTGGAGCAGGTGCGCGACGAGATTATGCGCCGCGAGCTGGCCCGCGCCGCGGGCACGGCCGATCCCGCGCATATTCAACGGCCGCGGCCCGAACCCGCTTTGCTAGAATAATCCCACGCATTGGAACGGGGGACCATTCACGTGACGCCGACCGCTGAAGCCGCGACGGACTACACGCTCAACGAGCTGATGTGCGTGCTGGCCGCGCGCGAAATCAAGGACCGCGACGTCGTCTTCGTCGGCATCGGCCTGCCCAACCTGGCCTGCAACCTGGCGCGCGCCACGCACGCGCCGAACATGACTTTGATCTACGAGTCCGGCGCGGTCGGCGCCGTCCCCGACCGCGTGCCGCCGTCGATCGGAGACCCGGCGCTCGTCACCGGCTCGCTGCAGGTCACCTCGATGGCCGATATCTTCCAGTGCTTCCTGCAGAACGGCAAGATCCAGATCGGATTTTTGGGCGGCGCGCAGGTCGACAAGTTCGGCAATATTAATACCACCGTCGTGGGCGGCTACGACGCCCCGACGGTGCGCCTGCCCGGCTCCGGCGGCGCCTGCGAGATCGCCGCGCACGCCCAGCGCGTGCTGATCGTGACCAAGCTCGACAAGCGCGCCTTCCCGGAAAAGGTGGATTTCGTCACCTCCAGCGGCAACCGCGTGGCCAAGATCATCACCAACATGGGCGTGCTGGAGCCCGGCCCCGGCGGCGAGATGATCCTGACCGCCCTGCACCCCGGCGTGAGCTTCGAGCAGGTCCAAGCCAACGTGGGCTGGACGCTCAAGACAGCCGCGACCGTGGCCGCCTCCCCCCTGCCGTCGGCGCGCGAGATCGAACTGCTGCGCACGAAGCTCGACCCCAAGCGCCTTCACATCAAGTAGCGCGC
>JABEUV010000167.1 GCA_013044195.1 Elusimicrobiota bacterium
CGTCGCAGCGGGACAGCAGAGAGGCGGCAGGCATGGGCATTCCTCCGCCGCTATTTTAGCGTTTTTACGGCGCGTCCGGCGAACGTCCGGCCGGAGCGTAGGCGCGGCGGGCCGCGAAAAGGCGCGTCAGTTCCGCACGTGAGCGCTCCAGCAGGCCGACAGCCGCGTCCAGGGCGGCGTCGACGGCCGAGTCCGCGGCGCCGCGCGCGGGCGCGGCGGCCAGAGCGGCGTCGATCAGGCGCGCGGCGGCGCGCGAGGCGGTGGGCACGGTGCGGTAGGTCCGCGCCAGCCACAGGCCGTGGGCGGCCGGGTCGCGATCCATGTCCTCGGGCAGGTTCAACTCGGCGGCAAGATGCGGCAGGCGCGCGGCTAGGCGGCGCTGGAGCTCGTCCAGGCGCGGGCCCTCGGCGCGCTTCTGGAGGATGAACGCGGCCTGCGCGGCGTAGGCCTCCTGCTCCCATTCCTGGCTGTAACCGCCCGGGATTGCATGCGCGCGCGACCAGACGAATTGGCGGTGGTGCTGGACCTCATGGACGAAATAGGGCGCGAAGAACAGGGCCGCGTCGGATCGCAGGCGCGAATCGGAGAGAAGCTCGCGCGGGACGCGGCCGAACGCGGCGGCGAAGGCGTAAAGCTCCCTCTCGCCGAGGGTGACTGCGGCGCGGGACGGCGTGTAGCGCGCGGCGACGCCGGGCAAGGTTGGTCCGACTGCGACGGCGGCCGCGTTCTCGCGCAGAGCCGCCAGCGTCTCGCGGCCGATCGGCGTGCCGGACAGTTCTCGCGCCAACGCGTCCGACATCAAGGCGGAGAGGCGCGCATTCTCCTCGGAGGTCAGTTCCGGTGCGGGTGCGCGTTCCTGGGCCGAGGGAGCTTGGCCCAAAGCCGCGAGCGCGGCGTCGACGCGCACTGACGCCGTGCCCAGGTCTTCGGCGGAGCGCGCGCGGGAGAGCAGTTCGTCGGCGACGCCGCCCGCGGCGGAGGAGGCGGCCTCGGCGCGGGTCATGGCCTCGGCGACGGATCGGGCGCGCGCCAGTTCGGCGGCGCGCGCGGCGATCTCGTCGTCGCTCATCACGGCGCGGGCGCCGACGAGCGCGGCCTCGTATTGCGCGGCGTACTCCTGAGTGCCGGGCGCGGCCGTGATCATGCGCGCGGCCAGCGCGCCCTGAGCTTGGCGCACCGCGTCGTAGCGTTCCGGCAGGTTCAGCCCGGCCCAGGCGCGTTCGCCTCGGTCCTGCGTGGTCAGTTCCGCGCGCGTCGTCTCGGACAGGGCGTCCCACTCCAACGCGGCGATCGCGTAGAGGCGGCGCTGGGCGGCCAAAGCAGGGTCGCGGTCAACCAAACCCATCAGCGCCGCGGGGGAATGCACGATGGGGTCGTCGGCGCGGGAGAGCACGGCCTCGCGCAGGAGGCGGGGATCGTCATGCGCGGTCAAGGTGCGCCGCCAATCGTCGAGGCGCAGAGCGCGCGCGACGGTCGGGGCATACGCCTGCGGGTGGTTGCTCATCAGCCACGCCTGTGCGGCCGGAGCGGCGAGGAAGGCCGCGGCGGCGGCCAAGGTTGGTACGGGGCCGGCCAGGTCCGCGGCCAGGGAGCTCGGGTGCGGTGCTGCGGCCGAGGCACCCGCGGGCGTAGCGGCGGCGGGTGCGGCGTCGGCGGCACCCAGCGCGACGCCGGCGTAGGCGCGGGCGGCGAGCAGGAGGGCAAGGGCGGCCCTTGCGAAAATCTTCATTATGGAAAGGGTATCGTGCGCGCACCCCGCCGAGGAAGGGTCCTTCGGCCGCGGATCATGGGCCTTCCGTCCGGAAGAACATATTTCGTTCATGAAACGCTGACGCCGCGGCCATGGGCTTGCGCGGAGGCTTCTGCTAATTTGAAGCGTCGGCGCGAGCCGGACGGCCTTAGGAGATAAAATGAAATCGATCTATTCCGCGATGGCGGCGACGGCGCTGGTGCTCACCTTGGCCGTCGGCGCGAGCGCCACGACGCGGGCGGACGCCCGCATCGAGTCGGCCGTGCGCAAGTCCTTCGTCTACCGGCATTACCTGGAAAACGACACCATCAAGGTCGCCTCCAACGACGGCGTGGTCACTTTGACGGGCAACGTGTCCGAGGACTATCACAAGACTTTGGCCAAGGAGACGGCGGCCGCGCAAACCGGGGTCAAGAGCGTCGACGACCAATTGGCGATCCAGACTCCCGGCCCGACGGCCGGTTCCGATGCGTGGCTGACGACTCGGGTAAAGACCGCCCTGCTCTTCCATGAAAGCGTCAGCGCCGTGGCGACCGACGTCGACTCCAAGGACGGCGTGGTCACTCTGACCGGCCGCGCGGGCAGTCAGGCCCAGAAGGACTTGACCGCCGAATACGCCGCCGACGTCGACGGTGTCAAGGACGTCCGTAATCAGCTGACCGTGGACCCGAAGCCCAGTCGGACCCGGCGCCTGGAAGGCCGCGTCGACGACGCGTCCGTCACCGCCGGAGTCAAGCTGGAACTGCTGTTCCACCGCTCGACCAGCGCCGTCAGCACGGGCGTGCGCACGTCGCGCGGCGTGGTCACGCTGAGCGGCAAGGCCTCCAGCACGGCGGAAAAGGACTTGACCGAGAAGATCGCCGGCGACGTCGCGGGCGGCGAGCGGGTGGTCAACGACATCGTCGTGGATTAACGCCTGGGCCGCACGTTCAACCGTTTGACGGCGCGGAAAAAATTGGTACATTTAGCGTATGACCAATAAATTCAACGCGCTTGTGTTCTCGTTCCTGAGCGGCGCGGCCACGGTGGCCGCCGCCGCGCCGCAGTCGCCCTCGTTTTTCGCCAAACTTGACGCCGCTCCGGGCGCTTGGGCCGAATACTCCGTCACCTTCGCCAAACCGGACGGCGGGAAGTCCGTCATGAAGATGCATATCGCCGCCGTGGGCAAGACGGCCGACGGCACGTGGGTGGAGAGCCGCATGACGCCGGAATCTCCCAAGCCGCTCCACGCCTATCCTCCTTCCACCGTCAAGCTGCTGTTGGACAAAAACGAGACGGTGATAAAAGCCTACGTGCAGACGCCGCGCGGAGTTATGGATATGAGCGCGGGGATGTCGGCCGCCTCACGCGAGGCCATGAGCGGCCCGAACGCGACCAAGCGCAAGAAGTTGGGGCCGGCCAAGGTTTCCGTTCCCGCCGGGACGTTCGAGACGACGCGCTACGCGGTCTCCGGTGGAAAAGTTTCCGGCGACGTCTGGCTCAAGTCGGGCGTCGGCCCTTACGGCTTGATCCGACAAGTCATGCACGACGGCGGACGGACGACGACGTTCGAACTCCTGGCGTCCGGGATGGGAGCCAAGTCTTCAGTCGATGAGACTCAGGCGCACGCGTTCGGCTCCGGCATGGCGTTCCACCGTCCGCCCGTGAACGCGGCCGCCCCCGCTTCCGCCGATTCCGCCTCGGCCGCTGAGGGCTCTTCGGCGGGGTCCTCCGCTCCCGGCACGGCGCCTGCGCCTGCCGCAGCCGCGCCGGCGACTGATTCCACGAGCTCGGACCAATCTCCGCCGACGCCCGGCTTGGGCGGCATCCTGGGCCGGGCGATCAAGGGCCGGCTCGGGCTTTAAAACTCCGCTTCTTCGGCGCCCCGCCCCGGATTCAACCTCCGGGGCGGGGCAGACGCCGCCGTGTCGTCTTAAGTGAAAATGATCTCTCCTCCCGCGGCCTTCTCGTAAAAGTCGCCGACGGTGATAACGCTTTCGAGCTGCGGGATGAAGTCCTTCGCCTCGTACTTGAACATGTCCACCGTCGCTTTGCAGGCGTAGAATTTCACGCCGGCATCGTGCGCCATTTCAACGAATTCGGGGATGGGCGGAATGTCGAGCTTGTCCATGGTCTTGCCGAAATACCAGGTCGCGAAGGCCGACATGCCGGGAAGCATCCCGAGAATGCTCGGAATTCGTATTCCATTTTTCGGGGGGAAATACATCGCCGGATTGCCCACGGTGGCGACGCGTATTTTTCCGATGCGGTTCTTCACGACGGCGTCCAGGCCGAAGAACGTGAAGAACAGGTTGGCTTCGATGCCCTCCATGCGCGCGCCGTTGGCCATGATGAGCCCGGGGTAGACGCCCTCGAGCGAGCCTTTGGACACGACAATGGAGACTTTCTTGATCTTTCCTTCCGCCATAATATCCTCCCTGCTTACACGCAGCCGACGGGCTTCTTGAGCCCGGCGATTTTGGCGGCTTTCTTCGCCGGTCCGCCGGGGAAGAGGTCGTAGAATTCCTTGGTGCCGACCACGCCGCTCTTGGTCATCGCGCGGATGGAGGGGGCGCTGCCTTTCGCGGCGCTCTCCTTCTGCATGTAATCAATCACCTTCCAATGCGGGGCGGTGAGTTCCGCGATGCCCTCTTGTTTTGCGATCGCCGCCGCGATGTCCTTGTTCCATTGCTGGAAGTTCGTCATGAAACCTTCATCGTTGGTTTCAACGACGAACGTCCCGTAGGTCTTCGATCCCATTTTCGCCTCCTGTTATCGTCGCTGGAATTTTCTTGCCGGTCATGCTCATCCGGGCGCCGATCATCGGGATCGGGATGGCCTTGATGATCACGTTCCAATACATCCACTCGAACGCCAGTTTCCCAAGATGGTTGAAGACGCTCTCCTTCAAAAGCGACATCGGCCCGATCACCGGGAGCGGGAAGCTCCCGGGCAGCGGCTCCTGATCGTAGTTGAAGTCGATGAGGATCGCCTTGCCGAAGCCGGTCTCGATAAAGCAGTTCGCGTGACCGTCGAAGGTCTGCAGGAGTTCCTCGCCTTTCATGGAGCGGATGAGGTTCTTGATGAGCGTCTCGGCCTCGAAGTGCGCCACCGCCCCGGCTTTGGACGCGGGCACGTTGGTCGCGTCGCCGATGATGAAGACGTTTTCGAAAGTCTTGGAGCGCAGGCTGTTCTTCTCGGTCGGAACGAAGTTGAGTTCATCACCCATGCCGGAGTCGGCGATCACGGACGCACCCATGTTCGTCGGGATGGTGACGAGCAGGTCGAAGGGCACGACGCGCCCGTCGTAGCACACAAGTTCCTTCTTGGCCGCGTCGATCCGCTCGGCGCTGAAGTCGGTGACGAGGTCGATGTTCTTCTTATTCATCAACCCACCGATGGCTTTGGACGCGATAGGTTTGGTGAACGCGCCGGGAAGCGGGGTGACATAGGTGATATCGACGTTCGCGCGCATCTTGCGCTTCGTGAAGTAGGCGTCGGCCAGAAAAGCGAATTCCAGAGGAGCCACGGGGCACTTGATGGGCATCTCGTTGACGTGCACCACCAGTTTGCCTCCCCGAAAGCTCCGAAGGGCCTCGGCCAGCGCGCAACTGCCTTCGTAGGTGTAAAAATCGAACACCGACTTTCGCCAGCCGTCCGTCATTCCCGGCGTTTCCTCCGGCGCGATTTTGCAGCCGGTGGCGATGACGAGGTAGTCGTATTCCAGAGTTTTGCCGTCGGCCAATTTGACGCGGTTCTTCGCGGCCTCGATGGCGGCGACTTCGGACTGCACGAACTCGGCGCGCTTCGGCAGAAAGCGCTTCTTTTCTTTTTTTACCTGTTCTTTGGTGTACATCCCGAAAGGAATGAAGAGGAACCCGGGCTGATAGTAGTGCCAGGGGTCGCGGTCCACCACGGTGATCGACGCCTCGCGCGCCGGTATTTTTTTCGCGATATGGTTGGCCATCATCGTCCCGGCGGTTCCGCCGCCAAGGATCAAAATCTTCTTCATTTTTCCACTCCTCCCGGTTTATTTTCGAGGTACAGCGCGCCCAGGAACCGGATCAATTCCCGCAGTTTCGGGTCCGCGAGGCGGTAATACACCTTCCGGCCGACTTTCTTCTTGGCGACGATGCCGGCGAGGTGGAAGGCCTTGAGCTGCTGCGACACGAAGGACGTCTCGCCCGCCTCGATGGCGTCGGTGATCTCCTGCACGCAGAAGTCGCCTTCCATCAAAAGGCAGACGATGCGGAAGCGGGTTTTGTTGGACAGCATGCCGAACATGACCAGAAC
This sequence comes from Elusimicrobiota bacterium, assembly GCA_013044195.1. GTDB lineage: Bacteria > Elusimicrobiota > Elusimicrobia > UBA1565 > UBA9628 > GWA2-66-18. The sequence continues at coordinate 6,023 of JABEUV010000167.1, forward strand.
CTTCCGGCAGACCGACTCTCTGCCGAACAGTTTTTTCCGGAAGGCCTTAACTCCGCTTGTCATGGTTGATCACTTTATTAAGTGCAAAAGTATTTGCCGATTGTCATAACCTAAGGCCTGACTGCTCGTGAATACCGCAACAAAATGACCCCGGGAGATCCCCGTGTCACCAACGGTAGGAGGCCCCGAGAGTGATGTTCTCCTCGGAAAGAGCCAGAGAAATCGGCTGGGTCGAACCGAAGTAAGGATTGGCCGTGCCGTTGACCGTGTTGCGGAAAGCGTGCGTGTAGGCCGCGTCCACGGTCCAATGCCGGGTCAGTTTGTACGAAGCTCCCGCCGAGACGTGATCGGTGATGACGCCGGGTGCAAGGATGTTGAATTCGGCTTCGGACGGATTGAAGGCTTGCGTGGCGTGGCTGTAGCCGGCGCGCAACGTCCAGGCGTCGGTCGCGGCCCATTTGACGCCCAGGTGGTAGACGTCCATGTTCTGCCAGCCGAATCCGGCTCCGCCCGACGCGCCCAGCGGGTTGGCGGCGGGGCTGACCAGTTCCGTGTTGCCCACGGCGGCGACTTGGCTGTAGAAGATGCGCTGCCAATCCAGCATCACCGCGACGGCGCTCGTCGGCCGCAGCGTCAATCCCACGGAGACCTCCGGCGGCACGTCGAAGTCGCCGGAACCCGCGAATAGACCGGAATATTGCGAGAGGCGAGACATCCACATGCGGGTCTGGTAGGCGGCGGCCACGCTCACGTAGCGATTCGCGTCCCAGACCGCTCCGAATCGAGCTCCGCAGCCGACCGACCAGTCGTTGCCGTTGCCGGTCACCGCGCCGGGGTTGCTGCTCGAGCCCTTGAACGCTTCCAAACCGTAGGCTTGGAACGACTGCACCGCCAGTACCGGAGCCGCGCCCACGGAGAGGGTGTCCGTCAGTTTGCGCGCCGCATTGAGCGAAAGAAAAGCCTGCTGCAAGCCCACGCCCAAAGGCGTGCTGCCCGCCCCCAAGCCGGCAAAAGGGTTGCCCTCGTATCTTGTTTCCATTCCGCCGTTGGCGACCAAGGTCAGGCCTAAGGACGTTTTGGAATCGACCAGCATGTTGATGCCGCCGTTGGGGATGAAAAAGAGATTGTTGTCGCTGTGGTAGGTGCCGGGCGTCAGCGGGCCAGCGCCGCCCACGGTCGCCGTGCGGTCGGGCATGAAAGCGCTCGCGCTGCCGCCGGCGATATTGCCCATCTTGATGCCCACCGCGGGATTGGCCGCCGAAGAAACGGGGCCGTCGCCCTCGGTGAGGCCGGCGCCGGCGGCGGCCTGCTGGGTCGGATCGAAGCCGTTGACGAAATAGCCGTTGGTGGCGAACGCGGACGCGCCGCAAAAGAACATCGCGGCCGCGCCGGCGAGGATTTTCAGACTTTGTTTTGTAAGCCCACGTTCGATCATAATTCCTCCTGAACCGACTTGCGACACCTGCTTTGTTTCTATCGCACGCAACAAGCAACCAAACGGCCCGTGAAGAGTCGGTTAAGGCGGGAGGAAGAGCGCGGCCGCCGGGCGAAGTGCTAAAATTTGCGCGCGATGAAACAACCGGCGCTGTCTCGGCGGCTCAGCGGCGTACTCCTGCATCCCACGTCTTTGCCGGGAGCGCGCGGCGGATCGCTGGGCGCGCAGGCCCTGGAGTTCGTGGATTTCCTGGCCGACGCGGGCCAGTCCTGGTGGCAGGTCCTGCCGTTGTGCCCGACCGACGGCGGCGGCTCGCCGTACAACTCGACGTCCGCGTTTGCCGGAAATCCGGCGCTGGTCGACGCGGACCTGCTGGCGGCCGAGGGCTTGCTCAAGAAATCCGAGCTGGGCCAGCCGCGCGAGCGCGCTTTGCGCGCGGCGTTCACGCACTTTTCAAAGCGCGGCGCGCGCGAGGACCGCGCGGATCTGGAGGCGTTCGTCGCGCGCGAGTCCGGCTGGCTTTCCGACCACGCGCTGTTTGCCGCGCTCAAGGACGCTCAGGGCGGGCGGCCGTGGACGCAGTGGGACGAGCCCCTGCGACGGCGAGAGCCCTCCGCCCTGGCCGAGGCGCGCGCGCGGCTGGGCGGCGAGGTGGCGTTTCATGAATTCGCGCAGTGGCTGTTTTCGCGCCAATGGGAGGCGGTGCGCCGCCGCGCGGCGGCGCGCGGCGTGGGGCTGATCGGCGACGCGCCGATTTATGTCAGCCACGACAGCGCGGACTGCTGGTCGCGCCAGGAGCTGTTCCGGCTGGACGCGGCGGGTCTGCCCGACGGCTGCGCGGGCGTGCCGCCGGACTATTTTTCGAAGGACGGCCAGTTGTGGGGCAACCCGCTCTACCGCTGGGAGGCGCACGAGGCCACGGGCTTTGCGTGGTGGACGGCGCGTCTCAGGCTTGCGGCCTCGCGCTTCGACGCGCTGAGGCTGGACCACTTCATCGGCTTTCGCAACTACTGGGAAGTGCCCGCGGGGGCGAAGACGGCGGCGGGCGGGCGCTGGGTGACCGCGCCCGGCGACGCGCTCTTCGAGACGATCCGGCGCGACGTTCCCGAATTGGGTCTGATCGCCGAGGACCTGGGTGTTCTGACGCCACCGGTGGCGGCCCTGCGCGACAAGTTCGGCCTGCCGGGCATGAAGATCGGCCAGTTTTCTTTCGGCGAGGAAAAAGACGGGCCCGCGCATTGGCCGGAGAACAGCGTGGCCTACACCGGCACGCACGACAACGACACGGCGCGCGCCTGGTTCGAGGACGACGGCTCCTCCGGTCGGACGCCGGAGCAGATCGCGCGCGAGCGCGCGGCCTTCCTGAGCGCGGCGGGCGGCGCGATTGCCGACGGTCCGGCCTGGGCGATGACGCGACTGGTCTGGCGCTCACCTTCAAGGCTGGTGCTGGCGCCCATGCAGGACCTGCTGGGTCTGAGCGGTGAAGCGCGCATGAATCATCCGGGGACGGTGGACGGCAACTGGCGCTGGCGCATGGACGCGGGCGCGCTGTCCGCGCGGCTGGCCGGGCGGCTGGGGACTTTGACGGGAGCGACGGGGCGGGCGCCGGAGGCAACGTGACGAACGAAGCGGTGGAACATAAAGTCAGTCGTCTGGCGGACCAAGATTTATATCTGTTCAACGAAGGCACGCACGAGCGCCTCTACGACCGTTTGGGCGCGCACCTGGGCGAGGTCGACGGCAAGGCGGGGACGTTCTTCGCGGTGTGGGCGCCGTCGGCGCGCAAGGTTCATGTGATGGGGGACTTCAACGGTTGGTCGAAGTCCAAGCATCCCCTTAAGCCCCGCGCTTCTTCGGGCATCTGGGAAGGATTTGTGCCCGGCGTGGCCAAGGGCGCGTTGTATAAATATTGGATCGCGGGTCCGAACGGTCAAAAGACGGAGAAGGCCGACCCTCAGGGCTTTTGCCAAGAAGAGCCGCCGCGCACGGCGTCGGTGGTTTGGGACCTGGACTACCGGTGGAGCGACGCGGAGTGGATGGGCGCGCGCGGCGCGCGTCAGGGTCACGACGCGCCGATGTCGATCTACGAGGTGCACTTGGGCTCCTGGCGGCGCGTGCCCGAGGAAGGCAACCGCTCGCTGACCTACCGCGAGGCCGCCCCTTTGCTGGCCGAGCACGTGCGCCGTCACGGATTTACGCACGTGGAGCTTCTGCCGGTCATGGAGCATCCGTTCTATGGCTCCTGGGGCTACCAGACCACGGGCTACTACGCGCCCACGTCGCGCTACGGCACGCCGCAGGACTTCATGTTTCTGGTCGACCATCTGCATTCCCAAGGCATCGGCGTGATCCTGGACTGGGTGCCGTCGCACTTCCCCAACGACGCCCACGGCCTGGCCTATTTCGACGGCACCCACCTCTACGAGCACGCCGACCCGCGCCAGGGCTTTCACCCGGATTGGAAAAGCGCCATCTTCAACTACAGCCGCAATGAGGTGCGCGGGTTCCTGATCTCCAACGCGCTGTTCTGGCTGGACAAATACCACGTGGACGGCCTGCGCGTGGACGCGGTGGCCTCGATGCTGTATCTGGACTACTCGCGCAAGGAAGGGGAGTGGATTGCCAACCGCTACGGCGGCCGCGAGAATCTGGAAGCCATCGACTTCCTTAAAAAATTCAACGAGGCGGTTTACCGGAACTTCCCCGACGTGCAGACCATCGCCGAGGAATCGACGGCGTGGGGCGGCGTGTCTCGGCCCACGTACGCGGGCGGGCTGGGCTTCGGCTTCAAGTGGGACATGGGCTGGATGCACGACAGCCTCGTCTACTTCCGCAAGGAGCCGGTGCACCGCCGCTATCACCAGAACGACCTGACCTTCCGCGCCATCTACCAGTTTACCGAGAGCTTCGTCATGCCGCTCTCCCACGACGAGGTGGTGCACGGCAAGGGTTCGCTCATCAATCAAATGCCCGGCGACGACTGGCAGAAGTTCGCCAACCTGCGCCTGATGTATGCCTGGCAGTGGGCCATGCCGGGAAAAAAGCTCTTATTCATGGGCGACGAGATCGCCCAGCGCGACGAATGGAGCCACGAGCGCTCCGTGGACTGGCACCTCCTGCAATGGGAGCCGCACAAGGGCGTCTCGCGCTGGATTGAACGCTTGAACCGCGTCTACCGCGCCGAGTCCGCCCTGCACGCCCACGACAGCGAGCCCTCCGGCTTTGAGTGGATCGACGCCGCCGACGCGGACAACTCCGTGCTCTCCTTCCTGCGCAAAGGCGCCTCCGACAAGGACCAGGTCCTCTGCGTCTTCAATCTCACTCCCGTGCCGCGCCGCGGCTACCGCATCGGCGTGACCGCCGAAGGCCGTTGGCAATCACTCGCCGACTCCGACGCCGCCGAGTTCGGCGGCTCCGGCTTCGCCGGCGCCGGCGGCGCTCAGGCCGAGCGCCATCCCAGCCACGGCCGCGAGTGGTCCGTC
>JABEUV010000168.1 GCA_013044195.1 Elusimicrobiota bacterium
GCGAACGCCCTTGACAGAAACGCGGTCGCGGCTCAATACTCTTGCCGTAGACGAAGTCGCGGACACTCCTGGAGATTCTCTGTGAACATTATTATTGCGCTCGCGCTTTTCGCCTCGTGCGTCCCCGTTCGGGCCGACGATACCACCGCACCCGCCGCACCCGCCGCACCCGCGTTGGCCGCCGCCGCGGTTGCGGCCGTTGCGGCCACCGCTCCGGCCGTCAAAGTCGAGAAGCTCACCCTGGCTTCGGGCATCAAGGACCGGGAGCCGCTCGATGAAAGTGCTGTTTTCCCGACGGGCTTCCCGGTCTACTGCTGGCTGAAATACTCGGTGACGAATCCGCCCGCATCGATCAAGTACGTGTGGACCGCCGACGGCAAAAAAGTCGGCGAATATCCAGTCGATCTCAAGGGCGAGGCCGGGCGCTGGTGGGCGAAGAAGACGGTCTGGCCCGGCGCCTGGAAAGTCGAGGTCGTGTCCGACAAGGGCGCTTCGCTGGCCTCGGCCGAATTCACCGTGACCGCCGCCGCCCCAAAAGCGGAAGCTCCCGTTGCCGCGCCCGCCGCGCCCGCGACGCCAAAGTAGGTCGGCGCGTCGGGCGCTACGCCGCGCTCGACCAGCGGGAGGCTTCGAGCGCGCAATAACAAGTGCGGCGGTTCGGGCATCGACCTCACCGGCCGGAATCCGCTATCATCTTTCCTGGGCGAAGAAGCACCTTCGGGATTGGTCCCAGGGCGTGCCGCTTGCCCGCGTCGACCCCACCTCCGCGGCGCCCCGGTGGACTTACTGATGGCGGATGTCGTGATGCCCGGCATGAACGGCCGGGAATTCGCGGGGGAGGTCGCGAAAAAGAGCCTTGTCCACAGGACGTTGTTCGTCTCCGGGCATACGGATGACGCCATCGTGCGGCATGAGGTCTTGGAGCCGAGACTGGCGCTCCTCGACAAGCCGTTCTCTCCTGATTCCCTGCTGCGAAGATTGCGCGAGGTGCTCGATGGTCCGGCCGACAAGGCAAAGCCCTGACGGCATTTCGATTCCGCATCGAGTCGGAAAGTGTTGATTCCCCCGAACCGACACGAAAGATAGACCTTTCCGGCTCACTTTCAAGCTACCCCCCGGACGGCTTGTCGCGCTATCCTATCGTCGGCGCGGGAGTTCTTGCGCCGGGAGGAACGCGTTATGAAAACGGTCCTGGTCGGAATCTTGTCGGCGGGCATCGCGGGGGCATTTCTTCCCGGGTGCGCGCTGCTGGGCGGCGCCGGCCCGCGGATGAACGCCAGTCCCACCGTGCCGGCGGCCGAGGGGCGCGTGAAGTTCGGCGGCGCGTCCAACGGCAACACGAGCATCGACTTGACGGTCAAGCACCTGGCCGACCCCGCGAGGCTGACGCCGCCGGCCAATAACTACGTCGTCTGGGTGCGCGCCAGCAAGAACGCGGCGGCGCAGAACATCGGCGCGCTGAGCGTCGACAAGAACCTGACCGGCACGCTGAACACCGTCACCGCTCTGCGCACCTTCGACCTGTTCATCACCGCCGAAGGCTCCGGCCAAGTCCAGCTGCCCACGGGACAGCCCTTGCTCTGGACCAGCCATAGCGAATGATCCGGTTCTTCTTTGACGAACTCTCGGCGGCGCGGATTATGAAATGACGGGCCGCTACTCAAGTGCGCGACATGTGCACCTGGACGGTGCGGGGGTCGTTGTAGGTTTCGGACTCGTTGCCCCAGACGCTCTCTAAAAAGAAGTTGACCGAATTCACGTGGCCGCGGCGCTCCAGCAAGGCGGTCAGCAGGTCGAACTCCTTACGCGTCGACGACGTCGATCTTGGCCATGAGGAGATGTTCCGACAGCGGCTTGAGCCGATAATCGTCGGCCCCGCCGCGCAGGCCCGCGACCTGGTCGCCCAGCAAGACGTCCATGAGAATCATGTCGGGCTTTAGGCTGCCTCTCCGGCCCGCCGCGACGCGCTCAGGACCGCGATTGGCGACGAATTTTCCTAGCCGCGCCTAAAAACGCCGCGTCCGGGAACAGCCCGGCCGCCCCGCTCACGCGGGCCGCTCGTCCGGGACCTCGTCGTCCTTCCCGTCCCACTTCTCCGCCCGCGGATCGATTTGGCCGTCCTCCTCCGCGCTAAGGCGCCCGACCGGCGGCGACCGCGACGCCTTCGTCTTCGGGAACTCCACGCCCGTCCATTCATGGTCGGGTGGTCCGCCGCTCGTTTTCGTAGGGTGGCAGCGGATGAAGCCCCTTTCGCTCCCCGCTTCTTTCTGCGCCACCTCACGGATGGTCCCCTTGCGGTTCACTCGGAGTCCCTGCGACCGTGTTCTCCAAAGAACTTTCACCTCCAAGCAAGCGGACCGGACTCAGTGGACGACGTGAAGCAAGATGTTCGTGAGCGTATTGACGTTGATCGCGGAAGTCACCCCGGTGACTTGCTGACCGACGCCTCGGATAGCGTCCGTGTTCCCATCAATCGCGCCGGCGACGACCCGATCCACCCGCACGCATTCCAGCCCTTGACGATAAGACGCTCCGGGGCTATCCTCTCATTTATAGTTTAATGTTAAACTATAAACCATGAACCGATACCGAGGCGGGAAGGCGGAGCGGAGGGCGCTGGGGGCGTTCGTCGCCTTGTCGCGGGCCGCGGAGCACGCGGCGGTCCGGACCCAAGGCGAGTTCGCCGCGGCGGGACTGACCGAGAGCCAGTTCGGCGTGCTCGAGGCGCTGCACCATCTCGGTCCGCTGTGCGCCGCGGAGCTGGCGACGAAGGTGCTCCGGACTCGCGGCAATCTGACCTTGGTGATCGCGAATCTGGAGCGGGAAGACTTGATCGCGCGGACGGCGCGCCCCGAGGACCGGCGCTACCGCACCGTCGAGCTGACGGGAAAGGGGCGGCGCTTGATCGGGGGGGTTTTCCCGCGGCACGCGCGCCTCGTGATGCGTACGCTCGCGGCGCTGAACGGCCGGGAGCAGGACGAGCTGAGGCGGCTGTGCCGCAAGCTCGGAAAGGCGGCGGAAGGGGGCGGCATATGAGCGGGAACAAGGAAGGCTTCATCGTCGTGCAGAAGGCGGAAGATCGTTTCCGCACGAAGATCGATTGGCTTGACGGCCGCCACAGCTTCAGCTTTGGCCCGCACTGGGACCCGACCAACACCCATCACGGCCTCCTGCTCGTCAACAACGAGGACCGCGTGCGCGCGGGGTCCGGCTTCATGACTCATCCGCACCGCGACATGGAGATCGTCACGTGGATGATCTCCGGCGAGTTGGAGCACAAGGACTCGACGGGGAACAACGATGTGATCTATCCGGGTCTGGCCCAGCGCATGAGCGCGGGGTCGGGCATCTGGCATTCCGAGATCAACCCGTCGAAGACGGCCGAGGCGCACCTCGTGCAGATGTGGGTGACCCCGGACACGGAGAACATCGACCCCGGCTACGAGCAGCTCGACATCAACTCCGAGCTGACGAAGGGGGGCTTGGTGCCCGTGGCCTCGGGCCGCGAGGACCTGGCCGCCATCCGCATCCGTCAGAAGGACGCCACGCTCTGGGCCGGCCGCCTGGCGGCGGGCACGTCCGTCAAGATTCCGGAGGCGTCGCACGTCCACGTGTTCGTCGCGAAGGGCTCCGGGACCCTCGCGGGCGCCGGCGAGTTCAAGCAGGGCGACGCGGCGCGGCTCGTGCGCGCGGGAAGTCCGGCGTGGACCGCGGGGCCGGAAGGCTCGGAGATACTCGTCTGGCAGACGGACACCGACGGCTAAAAGTGACCGTGCAGGCAATTGAAGCGCCCTTGCCGGCGGCGCCCGGCTCGGCTTCGTTTTCGGAAACTCCGTCGGCCACCCTTGATGCCCGAGTATCCGGTACAGTTCCCCGTCGTCTAGGATCGGCGCCGCCACCAACCGCGTGAACTTGACCCCGATCCATTCATGGCCGGATGGTCCGCCGCTCCTCGTGCGCGGGCGTTAGCGAACGATGTTCACTTGAGTGGAATCTTGACAGAAATGCGCAGGTCTGTTATCTATGCGTCTATCATGAAGACTCTTTGGCTCGCAGCATTGATCGCACCGGTCTTGCCCGCGGCGCGGGCGCAGACCGCGCCCCCCGCCCCGGCGTCAACCGGCTACCAGTTGACGCTTCCCAATCAAGATATCGACGTCTCAATCGGCGCATTCCAGCCCACCGCGCGCTTCGGTATCGTCGCCGGAGACAAGAGCCA
>JABEUV010000169.1 GCA_013044195.1 Elusimicrobiota bacterium
AAAAAATGAAAGGCCGGCCCACCGGGTGACGATCCATTCCTTCCAGATGGCGAAGACCTTGGTGACCAACAAGCTGTACAAGGCGTGCGTGGCGGCGGGGGCGTGCACCGCTCCGTCCAATTATTATGGGGGGGACGACAATCCCGTTGTCAATGTGGACTGGAATCAAGCGAAGGCATTTTCCAAGTGGGTCGGGGGACGTCTGCCCAGCGAGGCGGAGTGGGAGTACGCGGCGCGAAGCGGGGGTAGGGACTGGAAATATCCGTGGGGCAACGAGACGGCGACATGCGACAACGCGGTCATCGCCGGCTGTGGTTATAACGAGACGGCGCCGGTGTGTTCCAAGCCGAAGGGGAACACGAAGCAGGGCCTGTGCGACATGGCGGGCAACGCGTGGGAGTGGGTGGAGGATGAGTGGCACGACTCATACGACGGCGCGCCGACGGACGGCAGCGCGTGGGAAGATGCAAATGCGGGCTCCGACCGGGTTGGTCGCGGCGGCTCCTGGGGCTTCGACGCGGCCGACGCTCGGTCGGCCTACCGCAGCGGCGGCGATCCGGGCTACCGCAGCGCCGACCTGGGGTTTCGCCCGGCCCGCTGAGGTCATTACGCTTTACCCTTTAACACTTTTACACTTTGCGGGAAAAATCGCAAAGGGAGCGGGGCCGTGAGCGCGCGCAGCCGCGCACGGCGCGGCGACCGGAGCCGGTTGATGCCGTCCACATCGGCACGGAGCCGGAGCGGATGTTGTGCGCGCCGCTGGGGCAGGGCGTCTTAGAAGCCTTCGCGCAAGAGGGGAGGGTATAATTCCATGGCTATCACGATCGGTCCAGTCGATGGAATCGGGGACGTTTCCGCGTCCAAGCCTCCGCGACAGGGGATAGTGCAGCCTCCCGGGGGTCCGCCGCCGTTGCCGGAAGCGGTCGTGGAAATGCTGGATTGGGCGGGCTTTCAGCATGTCCAGCGCCGCGTCCTCGAGCCTCTTGCGCCGAACCGGCAGATCGTGATGCCTGTGAATTCGGATAAGCCGTCGACGGTCACGGTGCTGGAACACAACCTGTCATACAATGAGCAGACGGAAAAATGGGACGGTTTCTGTAGGTTTCATCGCAGTGTCGCCGAGGCGCAAACGCCGGAGTCCGCGGGAGCGCGAACGGGAACGGCGCATAGCTTTATAATCAATCCGGCGAGTCCAGATGGGTTCGCTCCCTCGACTCGATTCCTGGTTTATGGCGTGGAGAAGTCCGCGCAGGACCTTGCCGCGAGCCTCCTGCATTTCGTCATCACTCCAGTGCTGATGATCAACGATAACGGAAGCTGGAGCGCGGTGACGACACCCGTCAATTTAGCCCAAAAAAAGAAGACCATCCTCATGATCCACGGCTTTTTTTCTAAAGTCGACGAAGCCTTCAAGGACGTGGACTACTCGCTCCCCAATTCAACTCCAGACGACGTCTTGCTGGGTTTCAATCATGAAACCTTGGCGCATAGTCCTGCGGACAATGCCACCCAATTGATCGATTTGCTCAACAAATGGTTGATATTCCCATCGGTGAAGACGACCCTGGACGTGATATGCCACAGCCGCGGCGGGCTGGTGGCGCGTGCGTTTCTTTCCGCCGTTTCCAGCGGTCCGCAGTGGAATATCGGCGAATTGAGCACTTACGGATCGCCCAACCAGGGTACGACCCTCGCCGTAAGGGCGCTCGACCTTTTGAACGTCGGCATGAACGCCGCGATCAGGGGGCTGCTCCCTCAAGCGTCGGGGGACTTCTCGCGCCTGCTTGTCGCCGCCGTCGACAATGCGGCGCTTCCCGGCGTCGTCGCGATGACGCCGGCAAACGTCGCAGCCCTGCCTCCGATAGCGTTTAAGCCGCCGTCGGCGATCTGCGTCCAGGCCGCTTACGCTCCGTGCAGTTGGTCGGCGCGTCTGCTCAACTATCTATATGGCATCGCCGCGTTCAACGGAAATCCGAACGACCTGATCGTCGATCTGCCGTATATGAGTCTGAACGGCCAGACTCAAGTTGTGCAGGAAGTGCATACTCATTTCGAGTATTTTGAAAAAGGGAAATACGGCTATACGCCGTTTTAGGAGAAAGAATATGGAAGGACCCGAAGCTTCCTCTGCACCGGACGAAAACGAAGCGCGTTGGAACGAGAAGAAGATGGCGGCTCTACTTGATGCCGGGGTCGATGCGATCCAGAGATCGCGCTATGTGTTCATAGCTATCACCATCGCGGGCATCCTCATGTTGTCGGCGCAGTTCAATGCGTATCTTCCTTGGATACGAGAACCAGTTCACATGACTTCCGCGGAAATTCTCAAAGCGGCTACGGAGAAAAACCCGCCGGTAGAAGGTTGTGGGCAAGGGTTATCAAGCGGACTTAACGCTTCTCAAGACTGTCAGAAAAATCTTGCCGCAACTGAAGCTGAATTTAAAGACACTCAGGACCATTTAAGACGAGAACTCTGGGAAGACCTCCACATCGTTGACGTGCCGGTGCTCGGTCTGAAATTCGACGTTTGGGACTTGCAGACTATCGGTTCCGTCGCGATGGCAGTGCTTGCGCTTTGGTACTTCTTTGCGCAACGGCGGGAAAATCATGTCATCGGAAGCATCGTCGACGAGGCGATTAAGGCATTGGACCACAAGGACGCCAAGAAAGAATTGCCCGCCTATCTTTATTACGGGATAGCGCACCACCAGGTCTTTTCAACGGCAACGACAAAGAACTTGTTAAACGAATCGAAGTTCATGCTTAAACCGTTGTCTGCAATTCGGGCGCTCACCTTTATGCCGTTCTGGGTGCCGTTGGTGGTATTGTCAGCGGATGCCTTATCCATCGTGCTTCCTCACAAACAGGCGACTCTGCCCAACGATTGGGGGAGCATTGCTCACATGGGAGGGTGGCAAATCGTTGAAATTCTCGTTCGCTCAATAATCTGTCTGAGTATGGCTTGCTACTCCCGTCGTCTTTGTCGCGAAGCCGGGAAGTTCGAGGATAAGACCAGGACGTGGTTCGGGGGATTGGCGCAGCGTGTGGATCCCGATTCCGCTAAGCGGGATCACAGGTTGCAGGAACTCTACAATCAGGAGGCCGATCGAGCAAGAAATAAAAAAAGGAACTCCGGCAAGGCGTGATGGCCTGAGCATGAAGAAAAAAGACGAGACCGCATACCGGATATTGCGCGCGATCTACGACAAGCACCGGCGCGGGTATCGGGGCAACCCGGACTCCGAACAGATGTGTTGCATGTGGTCCACGCAATCTCCGCC
>JABEUV010000170.1 GCA_013044195.1 Elusimicrobiota bacterium
CAGTTCTACTTCCGCACGACGGACGTGACCGGAGCGGTCACGTTGCCGGCGGGCGTGGAGATGGTGATGCCGGGAGACAACATCGACATCGACTGCGAGCTGATCGTGCCGATCGCGATGGAAAAGGGTCTGCGTTTCGCGGTGCGCGAAGGCGGCCACACCGTCGGCGCCGGCGTCGTCGCGGATATTTTGGACTAGTCATCGAGCGGAGAATAAGGTATAATTATGGCTGAGACGAGCAATTCGCAGCAGAGAATTCGCATCCGGCTTCGCGCTTACGACCACCGCGTCCTCGACGCCAGCGTCGGCAAGATCGTTGAGACGGCACAGCGTACGGGAGCGGTTGTTTCCGGTCCCATTTTGCTGCCGACGCACATCAAGAAGTACACCGTGCTGAGGTCTCCGCACGTCGACAAGAAGTCGCGGGAGCAGTTCGAGATGCGGGTGCACAAGCGCCTGATCGAATTGAACTCGACGACGGCTAAGACGGTGGACGAGCTGATGAAGCTCGATCTGCCGGCGGGCGTCGACGTCGAAATCAAGCTCTGAGCGATCTGAGCTTGAACGGACGGCCTTTTTCGGGCTTTCCACAATTATAGGGAGTTTTTTGTCTTATGAGCGAAGCGCAGACGACGACGGCGGTTGAGACGAACGGGGCGAAGAAGGCCCCGGAGACCTTCCACGCCATTTTGGGCGAGAAGGTCGGCATGACGCAGATCTATCATCCGAAGGACCGCAATCTCTACGGTGTGACCGTGGTGAAGGCCGGTCCTTGCCCCGTCTTGCGGGTCAAGACGGCGGATTCCAAGGACGGCTACAACGCCGTCCAGCTGGGCTTCGGTTCGCGCCGCGACAAGGTTTGCTCCAAGTCCGAGCTCGGCCAGTTCAAGAAGGCCGGCGTCGCCGCTCAGCGCTACGTGCGCGAGATCCGCGTCGACGACATCAAGGGTCTTGAAGCCGGCCAGACCGTCACGGTCGACAGCTCCTTCAAGCCCGGCGACTACGTCGACGTGCAGGGCGTCAGCAAGGGGCGCGGATTTGCCGGCGTGATGAAGCGCCACAATTTCCGCGGTCTGCCCGCCTCGCACGGCGCCTCCGACAAGCAGCGCTCGCCGGGATCCCTCGCGTCGCGGCGCTCGCTGGGTCGCGTGCTTCCGGGCCAGCGTATGGCCGGCCACCACGGCGACACGACCACGTCCACGATCAAGATCGAGGTCGTGGAGATCGACGCCGAGAAGGGCCTGATCTACCTGGCGGGCGCCGTCCCCGGCCCGCGCGGTGGTTTGGTCACCATTTTCGAGACGGTCAAGAGCAAGAAGGCCCGCACGGAGATCGTGCGGTCGACCATCAAGAAGGACAAGATGGGCAACATCATCAAGCCCGGCGCCAAGCCCGGCAAGAAGTAGGCACGGATAACGATCATGGATGCCAAGATTCTCGACGTCAGCGGAAAAGAAGTCGGACAGGTCGCGCTTCCGGAGAAGATTTTCGGCCACAAGCCTTCCAAGCGCTTCCTGCACGAGTACGTCACGGTCTATCTCGCCAACCAGCGCCAATACGGCGCGCACACCAAGGGGCGCTCGGAAGTCTCGGGCGGAGGCAAGAAGCCGTGGAAGCAGAAGCACACCGGTCGCGCCCGCGCGGGATCCATCCGCTCCGGTCTGTGGCGCCACGGCGCGATCATTCATGGACCGCGATCCGGATATGGTTCTCACTTGGACTTCCCGCGCCAGAAGGCGAAGCTCGCCCTCGCGCAGGCGCTCTCGGCCCGCGCACAGGACGGCGGCCTGATTTGTGTCAAGGACCTGGCGCTCAAGGACCCCAAGACCAAACTTGCTGCGGGAGTCTTCGAAAAGTTGGGCTGCGTCGGACGCGTTCTTGTCGTGCTGGACGCGCCGAACGCCGCGCTTCAGCGCGCCAGCCGCAACCTGCCGACCGTGGAGCTGATTCTCGCGGCCGACGTCAACGCCTACGCGGTTCTGAAGTGCAAAAAGCTGATTATCACGCAGCCCGCGCTGGAAAAGCTCGGCTCGCGCTGGAACTAGGAAAGATCATGTCCGAAAAAGCCATCCACGGAATTCTCGTCCGGCCCTTGCTCACCGAGCGCGGCCAGAACCTGCAGGACAAGAGCAACCAGTATCTCTTCGAGGCCGCCCCCGGCGCGTCGAAGACAGACATCAAGCTTGCCGTCGAGACCCTGTTCAAGGTCGACGTCGAGAAGGTCCGCACGATGATCCTCCCCGGAAAGTTCCGCCGCATGGGACGCGGCGGCGGCATGAAGGCGGATTGGAAAAAGGCGATCGTCACGGTCGCCAAGGGCCAGAAGATCGATTTCGCGGCGAAGGCCGCCTGAGGTAGACCCATGCCGATCAAATCCTACAAGCCGTATACCCCGTCGCGCCGCGGCATGACGTCCGCGGATTTCTCGGAGCTGACGACGAACGTCCCCGAGAAGAGCCTGGTGACCCATCTGACGAAGAAGGGCGGCCGCAACAACACCGGCACGATCATGGTCCGCCATCACGGCGGCGGCCATAAGCGCGCCTACCGCCTTATCGACTTCAAGCGCGACAAGGTCGGCATTCCGGGCAAGATCACGACGATCGAATACGATCCGAACCGGACCGCCCGCATCTGCCTGGTGCAGTATCCCGACGGCGAGAAGCGCTACATCCTGCACCCCGTCGGCCTGAAGGTCGGCGATGTCGTGTCCAGCGGGCCCGCCGCCGAGATCAAGGTCGGCAACGCTCTGCCGCTGATCAACATTCCAGAAGGTACGTTCGTCCACAACGTGGAATTGCTCCCGACGAAGGGCGGCCAGATGATGCGCTCAGCGGGCTCCCAGGCCCAGTTGATGGCCAAGGACGCCGGCTACGCGCAGCTCAAGATGCCCTCGGGAGAAGTGCGCATGGTCCCCGACACCTGCATGGCCACCATCGGCCAGGTCGGCAACACCGAACATAACACCATTTCGTTGGGCAAAGCGGGGCGTTCCCGTCATCGCGGAATTCGCCCCACCGTTCGCGGCGGCGCCATGAACGCGACCGACCATCCGCTCGGCGGAGGTCGCGGCAAGTCCAAGGGCAACAACCACCCGCGCTCGCCGTGGAACCAGCTTTCGAAGGGCTACAAGACCCGCAACAAGAAGAAGATCTGGGGCTGGATGATCGTCTCTGATCGGCGCCGCTCGGCGTCCCACGCGGGCTGATAAAGAGGTAATGACATGAGCCGATCCACCAAGAAGGGACCGTTCGTCGACGCGAAGCTGCTGGCGAAGGTCCAGAAAATGGTCGCCGCCGGCGACCGCAAGCCGATCAAGACCTGGTCGCGCCGCTGCACGATCGTCCCCGACTTCGTCGGGCAAACGTTCTCCGTTCACAACGGCCGAAAATTCCTGCCGGTTTCCGTGACCGAGCGGATGGTCGGCCATAAGCTCGGTGAGTTTTCGTTCACGCGCTTCTTCAAGGCGCACGGCGGGACATCGAAGGATGCGACCGCCAAGACTTGAGGTCTTGAAAGGTTAGAGACAAGGAACAGCCATGGAAGCCACAGCCCACGCCAGATTTCAGAGATTCGGTACGCGCAAGGTCACTCAGGTTTTGCGCGAAATTCGCGGCAAGACCGTGCTCGACGCCGAGCGCCTCCTGCCCATGATCCCGCGCATCTGCTCGACGATGATCTCGAAGACAGTCCGCTCCGCCGCCGCGAACCTGGTCACCCAGTCCGCGAAGGCCGGACGCGCCGTCGATCCTCAGAAAGTCTACATCAAGTCCTGCTGGTCCACGATGGGCCCGATGGGGAACATGAAGCGCATGCTGCCCGCGCCGCAAGGCCGCGCGTACACGTTCAAGCGCAAGGTCTGCCACCTGACCGTTGTCGTCTCCGACGAGCGCGCCACCGGCGCCAAGAACAAGGGAGTGAAGGGTTAATATGGGAAATAAAACAAACCCGAACGCGCTGCGCCTCGGCTACATCCACGACTGGCAATCGAAGTGGTTCTCGATCAAGGACGCGCCGACGCTCATCGGCGAGGATTTCAAGATCCGCAACTTGGTGCGCAAGACGTTCAAGGCCGCGGCGGTCAGCTGGGTCGGCATCGAGCGCACCGGAACGTTCCTGCGCGTGTTCATCCATACCGCGCGCCCCGGCGTGGTGATCGGCAAAAAGGGCGCCGACATCGAGCTGCTGCGCAAGCAGGTCGAGGCGATCAGCCAGCGCCAGACCCGCGTCAACGTGGTGGAAATCAAGGATCCCGAGCTGGACAGCCGCCTGGTCGCGGAGTCGATCGCGGTGCAGCTTGAAAAGCGCATCGCCCATCGCCGCGCGATGCGCCGCGCGATGGAGCGCACGTTGCAGTCCGGCGCGCTGGGCATCAAGGTCATGGTTTCGGGCCGCATCAACGGCGCGGAAATTTCGCGCCGCGAGTGGAACCGCGAGGGCCGCGTGCCCCTGCATACCTACGCCGCGGACGTCGACTACGGCACCGCCGAGGCGATGACGTCGGCCGGACTCATCGGCGTCAAGGTCTGGATCTTCAAGAAACAGCACTTCGTGAAGTCCTTCAAGGAGCTTCAGCAGATGGCCAAGAAGGAGGCGGCTCTGGCCGCCGCCGCGATGGCCGTCGAGAGCGGCTCCGCTTCGGGCGCCGCTCCCGCCGCGCCCGACGCGCTCGTCGAGGGGGCCAAGTAGCCATGTTGATGCCCAAGCGCGTCAAGTATCGCAAGCCGCACAGTCATCCGCGCATCAAGGGTCCCGCGAAGCGCGGCGTTTCCCTCGCGTTCGGCGAGTTCGGCCTCAAGGCTCTGGAGCCTAAGTGGGTCACCGCGCGCCAGATCGAATCCTCGCGCGTGACGATCGGCCGCTACATGAAGAAGGGCGGCAAGTTGTGGGTCCGCATTTTCCCCGACAAGGCCATCACGAAGCACCCTGCCGAGACCCGCATGGGTAAGGGCAAGGGCGCGCCGGATCATTGGGCCGCGGTCGTCCGCCCCGGACGCATGCTGTTCGAGGTGGAAGGCCTGACGCGGGAAGAGGCGCAGAAGGCTCTGAAGATGGCGGCCTACAAGCTGCCGATCAAGACCAAGTTCATCGCCCGGGAGCACATTTAAGATGGCCGACAAGAAGAAGGCTCCGGTTCAGGACAAAGCCGCCATGACCGTCGCGGAGCTCAATGTCGAGCTGCGCGCGGCCTTGGCCCAGCGCGCTCGCCTTGAGTTCACGCATAAGGTCGCGCCGCTCAAGAACCCGCTCGAACTGCGCCACGCGCGCCGTGAGATCGCGCGGCTCAAGACCTATCTCCATATGAAGGAGGCCGCGAAGTGACGAAGACCGCCCCCGCTCCCGCTCCCGTCGTCGAGGAGCGCGCTCAGCGCAAAACCCTCGAAGGCGTCGTCGTGTCCGACAAGATGGACAAGACGCGCGTCGTTCGCGTGACCCGCACGGTCCGCCACCCGTTCTACCAGAAGGTCATGACCAAGTCGAGCAAGTTCCACGTCCACGACGAGGGCAACCAGGCTCGTTCCGGCGACCTCGTGGAGATCGCCAGCACGCGTCCGCTGTCGAAGCTGAAGCGCTGGCGCCTGGTGCGCGTGGTCAAGGCGGCCCCGAAGGCCGCGGAGGCGAAATAAGCCATGATCCAGCTTCGAACCATGCTCAACGTCGCCGATAATTCCGGCGCGCGCAAACTGCAGTGCTTCCACGTGATGGGCGGAAGCTACCGCCGCTACGCCAGCCTCGGCGACATCATCGTCTGCACCGTCAAGGACGCGTTGCCCAATGGCGCGATCAAGAAGGGACAAGTCGTCAAGGCTGTCGTCGTGCGCGCCAAGCGCAATCTTCGCCGCCCCGACGGTTCCTACATCAGTTTCGACGACAACGCCGCGTGCCTGATCGACGACAAGAACGAGCCGAAAGGCACGCGCGTGTTCGGGCCCGTGGCGCGCGAACTGCGCGACAAGGAATACCTCAAGATCGTTTCGCTGGCTCCGGAGGTCGTGTAAAGTGAAGTTCAAGATCAAGAAGAAGGACCAGGTCGTCGTGATTTCCGGCAAGGACAAGGGCCGCACCGGCGAAGTGCTTGAGGTCATCCCCGGCGATGCGTGGACGCCCTCGCGCGTGCTGGTGTCCAAGATCAACATCGTGACCAAGCACAAGAAGCCGACGCAGACGGACGCCGGCGGGATCGTGAAGCTGGAGGCGCCGCTGGCGCTGTCGAAAGTCATGCTCGCGGACCCCAAGACGGGCAAGCCGACGCGCGTGCGCATCAAGACGCAGCCGAACGGGGACAGGGTCCGCGTCGCGCTGAAGTCCGGCGAGACGATCGCTTAAAAGGACCGGTTCAAGAACATGGCAGAGAAAACCGTCGACGAGAAGGCGAAGGCGAAAGCCGCCGCCCAGAAGAAAGCCGGCCTGGAGAAG
Source organism: Elusimicrobiota bacterium (assembly GCA_013044195.1). GTDB lineage: Bacteria > Elusimicrobiota > Elusimicrobia > UBA1565 > UBA9628 > GWA2-66-18. Next base: position 6,418 of record JABEUV010000170.1, read on the forward strand.
CAGCAGGCCGCCAAATCCGCCGGCCCCGCGTTCGAGGTGAACGCGGATGGTCGCGAGCTCCCGCATCCCGCGCCCCGGTTGAAGGCGCATTACGCGGACGCCGTCGTGCCCTCCTTGATGGAGAAACACGGCCTTAAGAACCCGCACCAGGTGCCGCGCCTGAAGAAGGTCGTGGTCAATATCGGCGTCTCCGAAGCGCGCGACAACGTACAGATGCTCGACCACGCGCGCGAAGAGCTGGCGCTGATCACCGGACAGTGGCCTCAGGTTCGCAAGGCCACGAAGTCGATCTCGAACTTCAAGCTGCGCGAGGGCATGCCGATCGGCGTGCGCGTGACGCTGCGCGGCGACCGCATGTGGGAGTTCGTCGACCGCCTCATCACGGTCGCCATCCCCCGCATCCGCGACTTCCGCGGTCTGGAGCCGAAGGGCTTCGACGGTTCCGGGAACTTCAACCTCGGGCTTAAAGAGCAGTTGATCTTCCCCGAGGTCGACAGCGAGCGCGTGGCCAAGCAGCGCGGCATGAACATCTCGTTCGTGATCGACGGCGGCAAGGACGCGTTCAGCCTCGACCTCCTCAAGGAGCTCGGTATGCCGTTCAAGCAGGCCGCCGTCGCCGGCGGGAGGAACTAACGTGGCTACGACCGCATGGCGTGCGAAGATGTCGAAGGAGCCGAAATTCTCCACCCGGCAGCGCAACCGCTGCCAGATCTGCGGCCGGCCCCGCGCGTTCTACCGCGACTTCGGCCTGTGCCGCATGTGCTTCCGAAAAATGGCTCACGGCGGTCTCTTGCCGGGCGTCAAGAAATCTTCCTGGTAAGGTAAATCATGGACCCTATTTCCGATCTGCTCACCCGCATCCGCAACTCGAACGTCCGCCAGAAGGACCGCGTGGACGTGCCGATGTCGAAGCTCAAGATGGAGGTCGTCCGCGTCCTGAAGGACGAGGGCTTCATCGCGAACTTCAAGTCCCTCTATAACGGGACCAACAAGCGCGGCACGATCCGCGTTTTTCTGAAGTACTCTCCGACCAAGGAATCCGTGATCCGCGGCATCAAGCGCGTGTCGAAGCCCGGCCTGCGCGTGTACCGGTCGCACACGGACATTCCGCGCGTGCGCGGCGGCTTTGCGGTCACGATTCTGTCCACCTCGCAAGGCGTCATGACGGACCGCCAGGCGAAGGAAAAGAAGGTCGGCGGCGAAATCCTCTGCCAGGTCTGGTAAAAAAAATGTCCCGAATTGGAAAACAGCCGGTCGTCATTCCGCAGGGCGTTACGGTCAAGCTCGACGGCGCCAGCGTGGTCGCGAAGGGCCCCAAAGGGGAACTGCGCGAAGCGGTGCATCCGTATGTGAAGGCCGAGATCAAGGACGGTCACGTCCTCCTCACGGCCGACCCGGCCGTCGCCAAGGACGCGTCGGCGATCTGGGGTATGACGCGCGCCCGTCTCAACAATCTGGTGCAGGGCGTGGCCGTCGGCTACGCGAAGAACTTGGAAATTCATGGCCTCGGCTTCCGCGCGGAGGTCGCCGGCCAGAAGCTGACGCTCGCGCTGGGCAAGTCCCACCCCGTGATTTTCGAGGCGCCGAAAGGGGTCACCGTGACCGTCGACGCGAAGAAGACGTTGATCACCGTCTCCGGCATCAACAAGGATTTGGTCGGCGAAGCGGCCGCGAAAATTCGCGAGCTGCGCAAGCCGGAGCCCTACAAGCAGACCGGCATCCGCTATCAAGGCGAGCACGTCCGCAAGAAGGCCGGCAAGACCGCCGCCGGCGCCAGCGCCGGCGCGGGAGGCAAGAAATAAGCCATGAAGAATAAATGGACCCGCTATAATCTCCGCCGCGAGGCGACGCGCAAGCGCCTGTTCGAGCACCGCGGAGAGCGGCCGCGCCTGTCGGTGCACCGCAGCCTCAAGTACATCTACGCGCAGGTCATCGACGACGCGAAGGGCGTGACGTTGGCCGCCGCGTCGTCGCTGGACAAGGAACTGAAGAAGGCCGCGAAGTCGGCGAAGTCCATCGACGCGGCGAAGAAGGTCGGCGAGGCGATCGCCGTGAAGGCGATCAAGGCCGGCGTCAAGAAGGTGGCCTTCGACCGCGGCGCGTACGTCTACCACGGACGCGTCAAGGCGCTTGCCGAAGCGGCGCGCGCCGGCGGACTTGATTTTTAGGAGAAAAGCATTTTCATGAGCACCGAAACCCAGACGACCGTTCCCCAGCAGCCCGTTCCTCCTCAGCCCCAGCCCGGCGAACACCGCGGCGAGCGCGGCGGTGATCGCGGTGGAGACCGCCGCGGAGGCGGCTCTCGCGGCCGCCGGCGCGACAACCCGCGCGAGGAAGGCGGCTTCAAGGAGACCGTCGTCGCGATCAACCGCGTGGCGAAGGTCGTCAAGGGCGGCAAGCGCTTTTCGTTCTCGGCGATCGTCGTGGTGGGCGACGGCTCCGGCTCGGTCGGCTTCGGCTTGGGCAAGGCCAAGGACGTCCAGGCCGCGATCCTTAAGGGCAACGCGTCGGCCCGCCGCGCGATCATCAAGTTCCCGACCGTCGGCGACACGATCCCGCACGAGATCGTCGCGAAGTTCGGCTCGGGCAGGGTCTGGATGAAGCCGGCGGCACCCGGCACGGGCGTCATCGCGGGCGGCGGCGTGCGCGCGGTGCTGGAAGCCGCGGGCATCAAGAATATTCTGACGAAGAGCCTCGGCTCCTCCAATCCGTTCAACACCGTCGGCGCCACGTTCGAGGCGCTCAAGCAACTGCGCACGAAAGAAGACATCGCCAAGCTGCGCGGCAAGTAAACCTCCTTACCGGGAAAAATTTATGACCACGACGAATATCGACCTTTCCAATCTTGCTCCGACCCCCGGCGCGCGCCGG
>JABEUV010000171.1 GCA_013044195.1 Elusimicrobiota bacterium
CTTCAGCGGGCCCATCGTCCTAATCGCGCCGCAGGAAGGCGAAGCCGGCGCTGAGCACGGTCTTCAAGACCTGCCCCCAGCCGGAGCGCAGGCCTTGACCCACCGAGGAGACTTCCTGGTCCACGCGGTAGGCCGTGATCTCCACGGCCTGGGCGGCGTCGCGCAATTTCAGCATCGCCACGCAGAACACCGTGATCATGACCGCCAGCTCCAAAACGATGAGTCCCAGGCACACGGCGATGAAGGTCGTCATGGGCGGCATCGTACCAAAATTGATAGGATGCAATCATGCCCGAGACGCGCACCGACTGGTCGGCCACCGTCCGCCTGCCCAAGACCGATTTCCCGATGAAGGGCGATCTGGCCCAGCGTGAACCAGAGCTACTGAAGGTCTGGTACGAGATGGGTTTATATGAACGTCTGCAGGAGCGCCAAAAGGGACGCCCTCCATTTATCCTTCACGACGGTCCGCCGTACGCCAACGGCCACATTCACATCGGCCATGCGCAGGGCTCGATCCTCAAGGACGCGACCATGAAGGCGCGCGCGTTGATGGGGCACGCGACGCCGTATGTGCCGGGTTGGGATTGCCATGGCCTGCCGATCGAGACCGCGCTGCTCAAAGAACTGAAGATGAGCAAGCGCGGCGTGACCGACGTGCCCAAGTTCCGCGCCGCCGCGGCCGCGTTCGCCCAGCGTTTTATCGACCTTCAGCGCGAGGAGTTCAAGCGCCTGGGCGTGTTGGGGGATTGGTCTCATCCCTACACGACGATGTCGAAGAGCTATGAGGCCGCCATCCTGCGCGCCTTCCGCCTGCTCGTCAAGCAAGGCCACGTGTACCGGGGACTCAAGCCCGTGCAGTGGTGCATCACCTGCGAGACCGCGCTGGCCGAGGCCGAGGTCGAGTATAAAGACAAGACTTCGCCGTCGGTGTATGTGGCCCTGCCCGTCGTCGAGGGCGAGCTGAAGGGTGCTGAGATCGTGGTCTGGACGACGACGCCGTGGACCTTGCCCGCCAACCGTGCGGCGGCCTTTCAACCGGCGCTGGAGTACGCGGAGGTTTCGGCCTCGGTCGGGGGGCGGACGCGCCGCTTGATCGTCGCCCGCGCCCGATTTGAGTCCGTCATGGCGGAGATCGGCGCTCAGGGCGCGAAGATTATTCGGTCCTGGCCCGGTGAGAAAATCGTCGCGCTGGCGAATCGTTATATCCTGCCCTACGAGGCGAAGCCCGGTGAAGTCGGCGTGTCGGTCCTGGCCGAGTATGTGACCGCCGATGACGGGACCGGGATCGTGCATACCGCTCCCGGCCACGGCGAGGACGATTTTCATACCGGGCGGCGCTACGACCTGGAGATTCTCAATCCGGTCGATGCGTCCGGGCATTTCACGGACAAGGCGCCGCGCTGGAAAGGCAAGCACATATTTAAAGACGGAAACCCGGAGATCGTCGCCGACCTGGCGGAGCGCGGCCTCCTGCTCGCCAAGAAGGACATCGCGCACTCGTATCCGCACTGCTGGCGCTGCAAGAACCCGGTGGTCTTTCGCACCACCGAGCAGTGGTTCCTGCGCTTGTCCGACGACCTTCGCGAGCGCCTGTTGGCGCAGATTGATCTGACTCAATGGGTGCCGCCCGAAAGCCGCAACCGCATCGCCGCAATGGTGGGCAACCGCCCGGATTGGTGCCTGTCCCGCCAGCGCGTTTGGGGCGCGCCGATCGCGGTTCTCTACTCCGTGCAGACCGGCCAGCCCGTCCTGGACGACGCCGTGCTCGAGGCCATCGAGAAGAAAGCCTCGGCCGACGGCGCCGAATTTTGGTTCGAGCGTTGGGGCGAGACTCTGTCGCGCCAAGATTGGCCGTTCCTGCCGGATCATCCGGCGCTGCAAAGCGGCTTTCGCCGTGAGACGGATATCTTGGACGTGTGGCTTGATTCCGGCGTGTCCTGGTTGTCAGTTCTCGGGTCGGAGGTGGTGGCGGACCTGTATCTTGAAGGCACCGATCAGCATCGCGGCTGGTTCCAAAGCTCGCTGGTCATGTCCACCGCCTTGCGCGGCCGCGCGCCTTATAAGGCGGTGCTCACGCACGGGTTCGTGATGGACGGGCAGGGCCGCGCGATGCACAAGTCCGCGGGCAACGTGGTCGCCCCCGAGCAGATCATCTCGAAATGGGGCGCGGACGTTCTGCGCCTGTGGGTCGTGCTCTCCGACATGCACGAGGACACGCGCATCTCGGATAAAATATTGGAAGGCCCGGCCGATTCTTACCGCCGCGTGCGCAACACGCTGCGCTTCCTGTTGGGCAACCTGGCGGACTTCAAGCCGGAGGACGCCGTCGCCTTCGAGCATCTGCCGGAGATGGAGCGCTACGTCCTGCACCGCTTGGCCGAGCTCCAAACGAAGACACTTGAAGACTACCGCGAGTATCGCTATCGCGACGCCGCGCGCCGCCTGGTCGACTTCTGCGCCTTCGACCTCTCCGCCTTCTACTTGGACGTGACCAAGGACCGGATGTACACGTATCGCGAGGACGCGCCCGAGCGGCGCGCCGCGCAGACCGTGATGGCGGAGACCCTGTCTCGGCTCTGCGCCCTGCTTGCCCCCATTCTCTCGTTCACCGCCGAAGAGGCGTGGCGTTTCTGGGCCGCGCGTCCGGCCGAGAGCGTGTTCCTGTGGGACCTGCCCGCGCTCGACGCGCGCTGGACCGCCGCCGCGCTGGCCACGCGCTGGCAGAAGGTCCTGGCCTCGCGCGCGGTGGCACAGAAGGCGCTGGAGGAGGCCCGCGCCGCCAAGACGATCGGCTCCTCTTTGCAGGCGAAGGTCTCTCTGCGCGCAACGGCCGCGGACCTAGAGGCGCTCGACGGCCTGAACCTTCCCGAACTGCTCATCGTTTCCGAGGCCGCGCTGGAAAACGGCTCCGGCGAAATCAGCGCAGCCGTGACCGCCGCCGCGGGCGCCAAGTGCCCGCGCTGCTGGCGCTGGCAGACGGACGTCGGCGCGGACCAGTCTTTCCCGGAGCTATGCGGGCGCTGCGCCCGGCAGTTGTCCTAGCCCTCGTCGCGCTCGACCGGGCGACGAAGGTGTGGGCTTTTCATGTTCTGCGTACGGGCGGTCCCATACGACTGCTTCCGTTCTTCGAGCTGGCCTACGCGGAGAACACCGGCGCCGCGTTCAGCCTGGGCGGCGGCTTCGGCCGTGCCGCCAACGCGTTCTTCATCGTGGTGTCGGCGGCACTCACCGTCTTCCTGATCCGACAGATGCGCCGCTGGCCTAAGAACGACCTATGGCTGCAGGCGGGGGGAACGTTGGTGCTGGCCGGGGCGCTGGGCAACCTCTACGACCGCGTCGCCTACCGCTACGTCGTCGACTTCCTCTACCTGCACCATTGGCCCATCTTCAACGTCGCCGACTCCTGCATTACCGTCGGCGCGTGCCTACTGGCCTGGGGCCTGCGCGAAGATTCTCAGACGGCGTGACCTCCACGATTTACCACGAACTGGAATTGCCGGTACCGCCGGGTAGATATTTGTCCGCGGCGAAGCCGGCGGCGAAGCCGAGCGCGCCGCCCACCAACACACCCACCGGTCCAAATAGAACTCCAAACAGCAGTCCAACCATCGCGCCGCCCACTCCGCTCATGACATGCGCCATCATATGCGTGTCTTTATTCGGAGTCGAGGTGTTTGAGCTGGTGGTTCCAACTCCGACATCTCCGACGTTGCCGTCGTTTACGGCCGGAGTCTGACTGCCCGGTGTGGGAACCGGAGGCACTGTCGGCGTACCGCCGCTCGAAGGATCCGCGGAGGGCGCGTTTCCGGGAATACAGGCGACGCCTAATTGCGTGTTCCGGTCCGCCTGGAAGGTTGGGGCCGGGGCAGGCGTTGTTTTCGGCGACAGATTCTGACACCGTTGAGCCGCGACGCATTCGGCGCTCATTCCGCCTGTTTGCGTGGTCTGCGCGCCGGACGTCGAGGTCGAGGTGGGAATCTTGCACTTCTTCAGCATCTCGAGGATGACGTCCGGGGACTGGCAACCGGAAGAGGTTGTCGCACCGGAACCGGACGACGAACCATACGGCAGACACAGCTGATTCCAGAACTTGCCCCAAGCCCCGGATAATGCGGAGTGGATCGCGCCGACGTCGTTTTTCGTCAAGGTTTTTTGTTGAGCGCGAATTCCTTGGAGCGCGGACTCATTGGCTTTGTCTAGATCTTCACGCGCCCTTTGCACGTCGCCGGGATTGGCGTTCGCGGCGATCGTCTTTTCGTCCGCATCGCGGCGTTTTTGATAATCCGGCCACTGGGCCTTGAGGTAGGGCTGCAGCGCGTCCGGCAATCCGAGCGTCGGATCGACTGTCCCGCCCGCGGCGGGACCGGCGCCGGCCCGACGGCGGTAGTCCGTCGTGGTGCGGAAGTAGAGAATGTTTTTGCGGTCGGTGATGATCGCGGCTGCGTCCCGTAGTTTGACTGGCTCGGCCGACTCGCCCTGGTCGACCTGCTTGCCGTCAAGGACGATCTCGGCGTTGTAGTCCTCAAGGAGCGTCTTCCCGGGGCCGGTGGAGGACGGCATCTTGCCGAGGCGAGCCTGCTCGTCGCCCGTCAGCGCAATGTCGGAAGCCGCGTAGGCCGCCTTGGCGGCGATTCTCTCGAGATTTTCGGTGCGGCCTTTACCGAGAGCATCCTTGTACTGTCCGGCGGACGCGGGGGGCAGATTGAGCTCGATTTCCGCGCGGGTGCGGTTGAACAACTCCGCGAGGCGCAGGTTGCGGGTCTTCGGCGCAAGCTTCTCATGCAGTATTTTCCAATGCAGATTTCTGTAATGCTCGAACTGATCAAGCGCAAGCCAGTTCGTCTCGGCCGCCGTCAGCGCGTCGGCCGTCGGGCCGCCGCCGTGGCCATGGGGATTGGGGACCGGCTTGACCGGCGGCGTCGTCGGACCGCCCGCGAAATCGCCGCTGGTCAGGGGCTTGAACGTAACGACGTTGCCTTGTTTAGCGCCGATGTCCAGCTTGAAAACCGGGGGGGCAGCGTAGCGGGTGTCCAATTGAAGTTCCTTCACTGGGATCAAGGTCAGGCGCGCGCCTTGAGCGTCGAGCGTCGCGCAGAACATCGGGATGGTCGCGATTGTACCGATGCCGACAGGCTTCGTCTCGGTGGTGAGAACCGCCAGGCGGCCGGGCGGGGGGCATGCGGACTTGACGAGAGGCTGCGTGATGTCTTTCGGCGACACCTCCACGAATTCGAGCTGCCGCTCGGCGTCCTGGGGGCTCATCGTGCGGCCTCCGAAGACGGGCTGGGCCGATGCCGGCGCGTGAACGACGACGCGCGTGCCTTGGGCCGAGGCAAAATCCATAGGAGACGGCGCGCCGGACCAGCCGGTATTTCCTTCGAGCCTGACTTGA
>JABEUV010000172.1 GCA_013044195.1 Elusimicrobiota bacterium
CGCCCCCGCCTCCGCCGCCGCCCAAGCCCGCCGCCGTCAGCGCGGCCGATTACGACAAGTTCGTCTCCGACGGCCCCTACTCGCGCGAGAGCAAGGACCTGCTCGCTCTGATCGCCAAACGTGCGCCCGATTTCTGCCTACCCCTGCTGCGCCGCACCGTAGTCGGCGCTTTGCCGCAGATCGTCTTCGACGGTCGTCTTTCCGGCGCCGCTCTGCGCGCCGGACCGGCGCCCGCCTCGGCGGACCCCAGCGCGCCGCCGACGATCGCGCTCAGCCCCGGGCCCGTCTTCGTCGAACGCCGCCGCGGCCTGTTCTCACCGCGCGAGGCCCTGCTCCTGCCCGAAGCGCCGCAAGCCTGGGTCGAATTGGGCGTGCCCGCGCCGGCGCTGGACGCCCTGAAGGCCCAGCCCCCGGTCGTCGCCGCGCGCAACGGCGCATGGGGTGCGACGCGCGAGTACGCCGACGGCAGTCGACGCGGGACCTACAGCCCGCAGGAACAGGCCGGGGAACTGCTGGAGCAGTTGCTGTTGCTCGGGCTGAGACGCGAGGGCTTCGCGACGTCCGAATACGCGGCCCGGCGCTGGGCGCGGGTCGCCAAGCTGATGTTCTGGACCAGTTTAAAAAACGACTTCGGCGACGCATTCTTGGATCCGGACCGTCGCGGAGAGTTGGATGACTGGCTGGACCACCCCGACGAGCTCGACGACGCGCTGGTCGCGTCCTGGGCCTCCGCGCGCGATCCGGTGCTGGACCCGCGCCGCGGACCGCCCGCCGACGAACGCGCCTTCGACGAGAAGGCCCGCCTGACGTGCGTGCGTTCGAACCTGCAAGATCTTCTGACCGCCGCGGCACGGCGCCGCGCACGGCGCGTGGGGCTTCTAGAAGAGCTGATCGACGCCGGCCTCGTTTCCTCTTCGGCGGCGAAAGACTCCGCGCAGGCGGCGGCGGACGCGGCGCGAACGACGCGGCGGATTCTCGTCGCGCACCCGCCCGCGTGCCCGGCCGACGATCCCGCGCGCGCCGGGGGACTGCGCAAGTCCGCGCTCTTACTCGCGGAAGTCGCGCGCGCCGAAAGCGCGCTGCGCGAACGCCGCGCCGAGGCAGGCGACCATGCGACGCGCTGAACTTCTGGCCGCCGTACTGCTGGCCGCGCTCGCCGCGCCGTCGCGCGGCGACTGGCTCCAAGACGCTCTGAGCGCCGCCGATTCCGCGATCATCGCCTCCGACCCGCCGCGCGAGGCGCCGAAGGCGGCGTGGAAGCCCGTCGAATATTCCGAGTTTGACTCGGAGCTTCCCTCCACGGGCTGGTACGCCTTCGAGGAGGAGGACGCGTTGGGCACGGTGGTGCGCGCCTACGGCCCGGACTCCTCCTCGGGCGCGGTGCGCGCGACGCTGTCGGTACGTTTGATCGACCGCTCCTCGCCGAACTACCTGCCGCCCAAGGACGCGGTCGAGGCGATGCGCCGCGACACGCCCGGCCGAGACTCCACGCCGGTGCGCGCCATGCGCGTGGCCGCGGGCCTGGCACGCATCTTCGAGGTCACCACGACGCGCCGCGAGGACGCCGACGACGGACCGTCCCTGCCCGAACAGCTCCACGAATACGTCGCCGTGATCCCGCGCGGCGAAGCCTACTTTCTCATACGCTTCATCAGCACCCAGGAAAGCTACCTAGACTCGCGCGACGTCTTCGCGCGCTTCATCAAGCGCCTGACCCCCATCGGCGCGCGCTGATCACGTCGCGCGGCGTTCGGTCGCGTAACGCTCGACGACATGGGCCTGACCGCGTCGCACTTCGTCGATAGGAAGTCGCGTCCCGCCGATTCATCAGGACTGGCCCGTCGCGCCCGGCCTTGACAGAACCGGGCGCGCCCGTTATAACCATGAGGACGGCGGGCCGCAGCGCCGGACGATCGACAACCCAGAGAGACAACCATGCGCGTCCCCCTCGCCGTTTTCATCGTCCTAGCCGCGTGCCTGCGCGCGGCCGCCATGCTGCCCTCCGCGCCCCTGCCCCCGTCCCAGCCGCGGCCGACCGCGCCGGTGATCATCGACCCCGGCCACGGCGGCGGCGACCTGGGCGCCGTCGTACGCGGCGTGCAGGAAAAAGACATCGCTTTGGCGGTCGCGCGCAAGGTGCGCGACCGGCTGACGGCCTGGACGCCGGTCATGCTCACGCGCGAGGACGATCATTACGTCACGCTGGACCGCCGCGTGGTGGACGCCGCGGACTGGGACGGCGCGCTGTTCGTCTCCATCCATCTCAACGAAGTCCGCAGCCGGCGCAGCGCCGGCGCGGTGGTCTACAGCTTCGGCGCCGCGCGCCGCGGACACCACTTTCGCCGCCGCCACCGCAAGGTGCCGTGGATGCCGGCCCCGCCGCGCGTGGAGTCCCGCGGCGGCGACGCGCTGGCCCGGACGATCGTGGCGGAACTGCGGCACGATGGGGTCAACGCCAAGCAGGCCCGTTGCGACTACTACGTGCTCAAGGAGCCGACCGAGCCCAGCGTGCTCATTGAGCTGGGCTACCTCAGCAATCCCGCCGAGGCCAAGCGCCTGACCGACCCGGCCTACCAGGACCGTCTGGCCGACAGCCTGGCCAAGGCCATCCGCGCCTTCGCCGTCCAGCGCGCGGTGCGCGGCCAGGCCCCGGTCGCGGCCGCGCTGGCCGACGGCGCGCCCTCGGCCGCCGCCAAAAGCCTGTAGCCCTCCGTCCGCCGGCGTTTGCTAACATGGCCGCGATGAGCGTTCGAGTGCTGGTCACCGGCGGCACGTTCGACAAGGACTACGACGAGCTGACCGGCTCGCTGTCCTTTCGCCGCACGCACGTGCCCGAGATGCTGCGCCTGGGCCGCTGCCGCCTGCGTGCGCGCGTGACCACGCTGATGATGAAGGACAGCCTATTCATGACCGCCGCCGACCGCCGCCGCATACTGACCGCCTGCCGCCGTGCGGCCGAGACGCGCCTGGTGGTCACCCACGGCACCGACACCATGGCCCAAACCGCCGCCGTCCTGGGCCGCGGCCTGACGGACAAGACCGTGGTCCTCACCGGCGCCATGCGCCCCTACCGCTTCGGCTCCTCCGACGGCATGTTCAACCTGGGCTCCGCGCTCTCCTTCGCGCAAAGCCTGCCGCCCGGCGTCTACGTGGCCATGAACGGCCTGTGCTTCCCCTGGGACGACGTGCGCAAGGACCGGCGGCGCGGCGTGTTCGTTCCGAAGTAGCGCGCCTTCCTCCGGCACCGCAAAGGCGTCCGCCCCGCGTGCGTTGCCAGGCGGACATGGAACTTATGTTGAGAGTTTTGTTATGTGTTGTGTTCTGTCATCCCGTTGTCGTCTGCTGTGCCGTTTGTCGTTGATCATCTCTCTTGAGATCGCG
>JABEUV010000173.1 GCA_013044195.1 Elusimicrobiota bacterium
CGCCAGCTCATCGCCAGCCTTGAGGAGAACCGCAAGCGCTGGAGCCCGGAACAGCCGCAGGTGAGCCTGGACAGCAAGGTGCGCGTCGTGAAGTTCCAGTCCTACTTGGAATTATTCCGCCAGACCAACGGCCCGGACGCCGTGCCCGCAGCGGAGGCCCCGGCCGAACGCACGCCGCTCAAGGCGAAGGCCGAGGGCGCGCTTGAGCGCATGTCCTACGTCCTGCCGCGCGCGGTCTATCTGGACCTCGACATGTTCGACGGTCCGGTGTCCAAGGACTTGCTTGCCGATATCGCCAAGCTCCAGCGCACCGGCGTCTACTTCGTCGCGCTCAGCCGCAAACCTTATGCGGAAGCCGCGGGCATCAAGGACAAGCTCGTGCGCCAGCTGTCGGCCTATCAGCTCTCCGTGCTGATGCCCATCCGCTTCCTGATGGTCACCGACGACGGCGCGGTGATCTCCGAACTGCCGCGCGGCGGCGCGCCGACGGCGCTCGACGTCGTGCGCTTTTCTCCGGCGGAAATCGACGTCCTGCGCGGCGCGGTGGCGCGCGGTGCGGAGCAGATCGGCGTCAAGCCGAGCGCCGCGACGGAGGTCCGCCAACCGCCGCTCGAAGACCCGCGCGAAAACCCCTTCAACGCCGATAAGCCGGCCTTCGTCCGCCCCGACCCGCGCGTGCGCTTCGAGACGATCCTGCCCAAGATGACCGACGCCGCCTTCGTCGAGTGGCGCGCGGCGTTCGATGCGGTGCTCGCCGCGCACGGTCTCAAGGTCTTGGTCCGCGCGCAGACGCGGCCCGACGGCCGCCGCCGCGTGGTGGTCTCGCGCACGGACCTGGCGGGCGCCATGCCGCGCTTGGCCGACGCTTTGGGCGAAAAATTCGCGCTGTATATGAATCCCGGCGATGCGCTGGTGCTGAGCCGCGATCCGGCTCTGCTGGCCGCCAACCCCAAGTCGCTGGACTTCGGCGGGATCTCGGGCCTGCACGGTGCGGAGCTGGCGGAGAACGCCCTGGGCCTTCTGCTCGGCGAGCACCGCGACAATGTGGACGGCGACCTGACCGGCTCCGCCACGCGCATCATCTCGTTCTCGCGCGACCGGCACCGCTACCTGTCCGAGGCGCTGATCCAGGTGGACTTGGAAGAGCAGAACATCAACTTCTTCTCCGGTCACGCGGTCCACGCGGCCGAGGACTGGCTGATCTATCAGCTGCAGAACGGCCGGACGCCGACCAAGGAGGAATTCTCGCGGCATCTGCGCGATCATTGGAACGCCGGCATGCGCGAGCTCAAGGCCGTGGGCATGCCGCCCGCGCATCTCTCCGAAGGCTGGCTCAACGCCTCGCTGACGCGCGCGCTCAGCATGTACGACATCGTGGTGGCCACCAAGAAGCGCGGCGAGGTCCTGGTCGGCTCGGAGATTCCGAACTTCTTCATGCTCAAGGATTACGAGCGGCGCACCGGCAGGCTCAAGCGCCGCTACATCCTGCACACGATCTTCGACTTCATCGCCCTGCGCCCGGACCCGAAGCGGCCCGGACATGCGACCTTGGTGATCTACGACTTCAAGACCGGCCCCGCCAAGACCCGGCCCAAGCTCAACAAGGACGTGCAGGTCCTGACCTACGCCTTGTTCGCGCACGAAAAATGGGTGGGCAAGAAATTCCCGGCCCCGTATTTCGCGGGCGACAAGGGCTACATGATCGACGACGTGTCGGTGGAGTTCATCTACAACAAGAAGCTCCAGCCGGCCGACGTGACGCGCTGGAGCCTGGACGGGGTGCGCCGCAAGATCATCGGCACCTTGAACCGCATCCACGCCGCCGAGCAAAAGATGTACGGCTACACGCCCGGCGGTAAACCGGCCGCCAAGAAGAAAGCGGCGAAGCCCGCCAAAAAAAAGCCCGCGGCGAAGGCGCCCAGGGTTTCGAAAGCCTAGGACCATTGCCGGGCCGTGGGCGGCCCGAAGGCCCAACCCGAGACGTTCGTTTACGCGCATAGTACTCTTATGAATTGGGCGCGCCGTGCCCTGGCCGTGTGCCTTGTCGTTTTCGCTCCGGGGTGGGCGCCGTACCAGGCGGCCGCGCAGATCCTCGACGCCGCCGTCGAGTCCCAGGCTGCCGCCGCCGTGCGCACGCCGAGTCCGGCCGCGGTCTCGGCGGTTCCGGCGGCGCTCTCCGCGACCGCATACCCCGGCGCGGCTTCGGCCCTGGCCGCGCCCGCCGCGGAGCCGAGCGCGGCACTTGCCGCGCCGGTCGCCGCGGCCGCTCCGATCGCCGCGGCGAGCCCGGAGGCCGCGCAGTCTGCCGCCGCACAGGCCGTGCCGGCCGCGAGGCCCGCGGCGTCTTCATCCGAGAGTCTGGAGTCGGCCGGCGCGGAAGGCCGCGTCATTTTCGACCGGGCCGCGCGCGCGTCGTCCCTGGGCGAGAGTCCCGTCTTTGAAGGCGCGCCGCCCTCGTCGGCGCTGACCGAGCGGCCTTCGCCGGCGGAGCGAAAGGTCCTCGACAAGATCATCAAGGATCTGGGGCCTGTCGTGGAGGCGTCGTCTGCGCCGACGTTGTATGCGGCCATCCAAACGACGTTCGAGCGCCTCAGCGCGGCGCAATTGAAGCTGTTTGCGACCGGCACGGTGGCCGTCAACCGCGTGCGCCTGATCGACTCGCCCGTCGTCAACGCGTTCGTTTATCCATTGCGGACGCCGGGCGTGCGGCGGTCCAACAACATGGTGTTCGTCACCACCGGCCTGCTTAAGAAGATGCTCGACGCCGATCCGGCGAAGATCGGCGAAGGCATGACGCGCGTCGCCGGAGTGCTGGCGCACGAGCTTGCGCACCCGCTCGACGACGTCGACGCCCAGGGCGTGTTGACCAACTACGGCCGCGCGCTGGGCGGCCAGGAGCGGGAGATCCGCGCCGACTCCGAAGGGGCGATGATCGCCAAGGAGGCCGGCTACCCTGCTTCCGCCGTCCACGATTCGCTTCAGCGCCTTTTCGAGGGCGAAAGCGGTCGCGACGGCGCGCTCGCGGCGATGGCCGCCACGCATCCGCAGAACGACCTGCGCCTGGTCATGCAGAGGATGCTGCTCACGCTGGACCGCTACGACCGCGGCGTGCACGTCCCTCGCTACCCGGAGGAGATCCCGGCGTCGGCGCTGGCGGAGCTGGATCGAATCGACGAAGGAGCGCGTCTGGGCCGCTTCGCGCCGCCGAAGGACCTGTCGGAGGCGCTGGCGCGCATGAAGCAGGTCTCCCAGCTCAAGCGCGGCGAGGAAGACAAGAAGCTGGAATTCAACCGCCTCCTGCTCTGGGTCGACGCGAACCTCTCGCGCCGAACGCGGCCGCTCGACGACGCGGAGATGCGCGTGTTCTTCGAGATCGCGGCCTGCGTCGCGCGGCCCGATTCGCCGGAGTTGTTCGGCCGCGAGGAGCGGGCCCGTTTCTTCGCCGTGGGATCGCATTCGGAGGAATTCCGCGCCTATCCCTCCCACTCCGCGTTCATGAAGAAAATCCCCGCCTACCGCGATCCGCGCTACGTCGGCTGGCTCCAGGAGAATTTCCTCGCGAATAAATCGGAGTCCTATGGAAAGCTCCAATCCGCGCTCCAAGCCCTCGTCAAGATCGTTCCTGCCGACGAGTTGTTTTCGGCGTTCGGCGAACGCATCGCCGAGGAACTGCCCGCCGCCGTGCGCTCGCACCCGAACCGGCGCTACGTCTACGAAAATAATCTCGCGCGGGGACTCTCTGCGGAACTGCAGATACGGCTGGCGCTCTTGTTCCACCGCCGGGTCCTCCCCCGGCTGACCGAGGCCGAGCGCGCCGCGTTCTTCCTCGACCAACTCCAGGATTATTCCTACGTCATCCCGCAGCTGCCGTATTCGAGGCCCAAGAACTCGGGCGATGGAATCGTCGTCCGGCGCGCGCTGTTCCTGAACGATCCGCGCCTCAAGGAACTGCAAGGCGAGTATCGAGACCTCCTGCGCGCCGTCTGGGAGAACCGCGGCTACTACGGGGTGCTGGACCTTCTCTCGCCCTTCAGCCGGATCGACTGGAACGCGATCTTCACGGTGCTCGACATCGATCCTCAGGCCGGGCGGGGGCAGCTGCGTCAGGCCGTCAAGGCGTTCGTCCGTTCGCCCGGATATGTCGCGCTCTTGAAAGCGATACGCGACAGCGACTCCGACTCCTTCCGCATGATGAAGGTGGGCGGCGCCTTCGGCAAAAAGTTTGACTGGCTCGACGACACGCTGGGCGCGTCTTTCGGCGGCGAGGGCAACGATGCGTTGGTCGGCGACCCCGAATTGCGCGCGTTCGGACGCAAGGTCCTGGCGCGCGCCTACTATGCCTCCCGTCCGGAACTCTACCGGCGGAAATACCGCGCGATGCTCGCCGCCGCCCTCGCCGGAAACGCCGCGCCGAGCGACGTCGCCGAGCTCGGCCGAATCCATCGCGAATTGGCGGTCCAACTAGCCGGTTCCGAGCGGTCCGTAACGCCGTTGGCGGACGTTCAGGCCGAGGCGATCGCGGGATCGCCGCTGTCGGCGGCGGTCAAGCGCGAACTGCTCCAGGCCGTTTTTCTGGAAGGCTACGGCCCGTCCCAGCGCGTGGAGGGCCTGACCAACGAGGACGCGGGCGGTTGGCTGTTTGACCGCGATCGCGCGAAAACCGTCGCGCGCGCGCTCATCGGCGCGGGGCTTGCGCGCGACGATCAGGACCTGCTGTCGCGCCTGCTCTCGCGGGAGGACTTCCTGCGCCGGGTCCGCAAGGACGGGTTTGCGGGCTACGCGGGGGCCGTCGGCGCGCTGAAAGGCGATCTGCTCTCCGGGCTGGAGACGGCGCTTTCGCGCGCGGCGACCGACGGCGAGAAGGCGGCCCTGCTGACCGACTTCCTTGCGACGACGGTCGACCCCGCGGACGGCGACTACGCCAATCCCGAGTTCGTGAACATTCCGGAACTGCGCGGGCTCAAGGAGCGGGTCGCGGCTCTGGCCGCGCCGCTGGACCTGACCTTCGCGCAGTCTTTATCGATCTTCCGGCGCTTGACCGGCAGCGGCGCTGCTCCCGCGACCGACGCGTTCTTCCGTGCGCGTCTGGAACCGGTTTTCGACGAGGCCGCGGCGTCCGCCGCGGGCCTGTCTTTGCCCCAGATACTGGAATCTTCGCGCATTTCCAGTTCCGAGCTCCAACTCTCGCTGGCGCGGCGCGCGCTGGAGCCGGAGATCGCGCGCCTGGGAACTTCGGCGCCCGCGCCGGCCGACCTCGGCCGCTTGATCGAGACGCTCAACGCCTACGTCCGCCACGGTTCGCTGAACAAGGATGAGTTCCTGGAAAGCCTGGCCTGGCGCCTGAATTTATCCGGTCCGGAGCTGGGCGCCTTTATTGAGGACGAGAAGTCCTATAACTGGCGCAAGGCCAACCCGCTCCTGCTGCGCTTCGGCTCCGGCCTCAGCGCCCAGATCGGGCGCCTCTCCCGGCGCGGTCGCGCGGAGTTTGTCCGCTTTTTGATCCGTCCCGAGGGAGGGCGTCTGCCCGACGAGATCTACCGCGAGATCGAGCGCAACGTTTACGAGGAGGCCGTCACGGTCAACTCGGCCAAGGACTATCCCGAGTCGCCCGCGAAAGTGCGCGCGGACGCCGATCGCGCGGCCGAACTGCTGAAGCTGGAGATCGAAGCGGGGCTCATCGACGCCTCTGCGTTCGAGCGCATCCCGCTCTACGAGCTTTTGCTCAGCGCCGGGCCCGAGGCGCTGAGCCGCTCGGCCGATTACCCCTACGACGTCATGCGGGAGTTTTTGGGCTACGAGAAGGGCTCCACGCAGGAGTCCATGCTCGCGGCCTTCCTGGCCGTCGTGCCCGAGCACGAGCGCACCGTCAGCCTCGCCTACATGCTCAGCCAGGCGGGGGAAAACAAGTCCAGCGTCAAGAATCTCTTCGAGGTGTTTCAGACCGTCGGCGTCAAGTTCGGTCAGTTGAGCTCCACGTGGAAGCTGTTCGGCGACGAGATCTCGCGGCAGACGTCCGCGCTGAAGAACGACGCGCGGCCCATGACCAAGGCGGAGATACTCGAGACCGCGCGCCGCGAGCTTTCGCCGGAGGAATTCTCCCGCATCAAGCGCCTGGTCAAAGTGGTGGGCAGCGCCAGCATCAAGACCGTCGTCCTCGTCGAACTCCAGGACGGTCGGCAGGTCGTGATGATGCTGCGCCGCCCGCACGCCGCCGAGCAGATCGAGAGTAACCTGCGCCTCGGCTCGGCGTTCTTAAAAGAGCTCGACCGCCGCGGCTTGAGCGCCTCCTCGGCCTTGTTCGAGACCGTGTTGGACGCCGTGCGCCGCCAGCTGGCCGGCGAACTGCGCCTGACGCGGGAGGCCGACAGCCTGCGCGCCGCAAAACTCCATTATGAGAGGCTCAATCGGTCGATGCGCGCCGAATTGGGCCCGTGGCGCTTCCGCGTGCCCCAGCCGGTCGCGGGCTTTCGGGAGCGCGACACGATCCTGTTCGTCGAAAAAGCCGAAGGCGAGACCTACGACCGTTTGTCCCCGGATGTCCGCGCCGAGGTCGGTCCACTGATCGCCGACTCGTCGCTGAACATGCTTTTCCGCGACGGCTGGTTCGACGCCGACCGCCACACGGGAAATCAGTTGATCGACGAACGCGCTCGCACCATTTATCCGCTCGACTTCGGCCAGGCGGTGGAGTTCTCCCGCGCCGCGTTCTGGCGCGGCGACGACCGCTACGAGCTGGCCCAGTTCCTGCGCGCGCTGTCCGCGGGCGACGCCGACGGCGTCCTGCGCCGCGGCCTGGCCCTGTCCGACCGCGCGCCGCGGGACCGCGACGCGCTGCGCGCGAAGATACGCGCGACCCTCTCGGGCGACGGTGTCCTGCAGGACAAGATCGTCGCCTTGGTCGGCGCCTTCGCCGAACAGGACGCGCCGCTCGACGGGCGCTTTACCTTCGGCGCGTTCAAGGGACTGATGACCTTGGCCGCCGAAAACTACCTGCCCGACGCGTCCTTCCGCGCGGCGCTGGGCCGGGAGATCTCCGCCCTCTTGCGCCGCAAATTCCCGCTCGCGCTACTCGACGGCCGCGGGTAATCGGACTTGCCGCTTCGGCCGCGGGCGGCGGGCAACAGCGGGGCGAGCGCGGCGCGGAGTTTGTCCGGACCGAAAGGTTTCGCCAGCGCCGCCGCAAATCCGGCCCCTCGCGGGTCGGCCATGCAGGGCTCTTCGGCGTAGCCGCTGACGACGACGGCGCGCGCGCCG